>CAMLKW010000040.1 GCA_946480605.1 uncultured Roseateles sp.
TGCGCAACTCGCACCTGCTGTCCATCGCGCCCACCGGCACCATCAGCCTGGCCTTCGCCGACAACGCGTCAAACGGCATCGAGCCGGCCTTTTCCTGGACCTACACGCGCAAGAAGCGCCTGCCGCAGACCGAGGGCGGTGGCTTCAAGGAGTACGCGGTCGAGGATCATGCCTGGCGCCTGTATCGCCACCTGTTTGGTGTCGATGCGCCGCTCAGCGAGGCCTTCGTCACCGCGCTGGAGCTGAGCGCGGCCGACCATGCGGCCATGGTGGCGGCCGTCGCGCCCTTCATCGACACCTCCATCAGCAAGACGGTCAACGTGCCGGCCGACTACCCGTATGAGGACTTCCAGGACCTCTACGTGCAGGCCTGGCAGTCCAAGCTGAAGGGTCTGGCCACCTACCGGCCCAACAGCGTGCTGGGTTCGGTGCTCAGCGTGGCGCCGGAGGTCAAGCAGCCCGAGCCGCTGCGGGCCGATGACGGCGCCAACCAGCGCCTGCGCGTGGAGCGGCTGCCCAACGCCGTCGTCGCGTCGCTGCGCTGGCCCAGCCGGCCCGACATGCCCGGCGGCAACCCGGCCTGGAGCTACCTGATCCAGCACCCGCACGGCGACTTCGCGCTGTTCATCGGCGAGCTGCCGCTGGAGGGCCCCGACGCCGGCCTGTTCGGCCGCAACCTGCCGTTCGAGGTCTGGGTCAACGGCGCCGAGCAGCCGCGCGGGCTGTCGGCGCTGGCCAAGACCTTGTCCATGGACCTGCGCGCCAACGACGCCGCGTGGCTGCGCCTCAAGCTCGACGCGCTGGCCACCGTGGCCGAGGAGCGCGCCTTCGAGATGCCCATGCCGCCCGGCGGCGAGAAGCGGCTGTTCCCCGGCGTCGTCGCCGCGACGGCGGCCGCCATCCGCTGGCGCTGCGAGCAGCTCGGTGCGCTGGCCGAGGGCGGCGCCACGCCGGTGGTGGACGCGATGTTCAGCCGCAACGAGCCGCGCACCGGCACGTCCGGCACGCTGGCCTGGGCCGTGGACGTGGACAACCCGGCCACCAACGAGCAGTTCACGCTGACGCTGAAGGAAGTGGTGCTGCCCACGCCCGAGGGTGGCACCGTGACGCGCCCCTGCGCGATGGGCTTCTCGGGCAACTACCCCAAGGCGCTGGACGGCCTGGCGCGGCTGCTGAGCCTGGACATGCGCGTGATGGACCCCGGCTGGATCGCGATGAAGCTGCGCAAGCTGCTCAATGTGGGCGAGCCGCTGGGCCACTTCATGGCGCCGGTGCCGACGTTGAACGGCGAGCGGCGCCAGCAGGTGTGGCCGTCCACCGTGGCCTATGTCGCGCGCCTCGTCATCCACCGCTACGCGATGCTGGGCATCCTCGACGAGGCCGGCCAGCCGCTGGTGGACATGGGCCTGCTGCAGACGCCGGCGCCCAAGCTCGCGACGGCCTCAGGCACGCTGCAGGTGCAGGCCGGCAAGCCCTGTCCGGAGTGCGGCAACGCGACCATGATCCACAAGGATGGCTGCGACTTCTGCACGGCCTGCGGCTACGTCGGGCAGTGCGGCTGACATGTCGGCGCGATTCGCTCTCGTCCGCGCCTACCTCGCGGCCTATGCCGCCCGTGAGCTCGAAGCCGTCGAGCCCTTGCTGGCCGAAGCCGTCACGCTGCGCGACTGGAAGCTCCGCGTCGTCGGCAAGGCCGCGGCCCTGGCCGAGACGCGCAAGAACTTCGAGGCCGTGCAGCAGCTGCACATCGACATACTGACCCTGTGCGAACACCCGGGCGGCGTGGCGGCCGAGCTGCGCATCGTCATCGACGGGCGTGACGAGATCCATGTCGTCGATGTGTTCGACATCGATGCCGACCATCGGATCAGCGCCATCCGCGCGTACATCGGCCGCGGTGACGCCGACCCGGGCGGCTGACGCACTCAGCGTGGCGTGGCGCCGTCCTCGCCACCACCGGGCGTGAACGCCACGCCGTGGGCCGCCAGATAGTCGCGGATCAGCCGCCTCACCACTTGCGAGGGCGTCACGTCCTGCTGTGCGCACAAAGTCTCGAAGGCCTTCTTCTTGTCCGGGTCGATGAGGACGGTCAGGCGGGCGGTTTTCTGTTCCATGCCGGCTCCTATGCTCATTGAATGATAATTTCATGTGAATGGAAATCGCATCGGATTGTCTTGTGAGCCCCGGCTTCCTGCACCGTCTCGCCGGCGCGCTGACCCTCGGGCACTTCGGCTCTGCCGCCGCGATTCCCCTCGCACTGCTGCGGGTGCTGATGGCGTCGCCACCGTCGATCGCCGACCTGCCGCGCTGAACCGACGTCCTCACCCCAACGCCATGCCCGACACCGCAGACCACCGCCAGTTCGTCAAGCCCTTCGTCTACGAGACGCTGGATTCCAGGGCGCTGCATTTCTCGATCTGCGAGATCCAGAGCCGCATGCGGCTGCAGAACCCCGACGCGCTGGACCTGGCCTACACGCGCACCATGATGGCGTTCCTGCTGTTCGTGCCGAGGCCCGAGCAGTTGGCCATGATCGGCCTGGGCGGTGGCTCGCTGGCCAAGTTCTGCCACCGCCACCTGGGCGACACGCGCATCGAGGTCGTCGAGATCAACCCCCACGTCATCGCCCTGCGCGACCAGTTCCAGGTGCCGCCGGACGACGCGCGCCTGCAGATCCGCCGCGGCGACGGTGCCGACTTCGTGCGCCAGGGCCGCAGCCGGCTGGACGTGCTGCTGGTGGATGGCTTCGACCACGAAGGCCAGCCACCGGCGCTGTGCTCGCAGGCCTTCTACGACGACTGCCGCGACATCCTGCGCGGTGACGGCATCCTGGTCGCCAACCTGCACACCGAACACCCCGAGTTCGCACTGCATGCGGCCAGGATGGAGCGGGCCTTCGACGGCGACGTGCTGCTCGTCGGCGACGGCGAATGCAGCAACACCATCGCGTTCGCCGGCCGGGGCGTGGGGCGGGGCGGGCCCCGGCCCGGCGTGCTGCGCCGGCCAGGCACGCTGGACGGCCGCGCCTGGGGCGAACTCATGCCTGCGTTCGCGCGGGTCGCGGGTGCCCTGCAGCGGCATCGCGTGGGCGAATGAGTGTCGGCCCCGTGACGGCCTGAACGAGCGGTACGCGCCGCGGCGTCAGCCCAGCCCCCAGCCGAAGGGGTCGGCCGGGTCGATGATGAGTGTGGCCTCCGCGCTGATGAAGGCGCGTCCGCGGACGGTGGGCACGATGTTCGCCGCATCGCCCGTTGCGGCACGCTCGTACCAGGCCTCGAACACGCTGCCGATGACGCTGGCCTGGCGCCACAGCTGGCCCGGAGCCAGCTGGCCCGAGGCGGCCAGGCAGGCCAGCTTGGCGCTGGTGCCGGTGCCGCAGGGCGAGCGGTCGTACTGGCGGCCGGGGCACAGCACGAAGCTGCGGGAGTCGGCGATGGCGCCGTCCGTGGGCGCGAACAGCTCGATGTGGTCGATGGCGGCGCCGCCCGCGCCGCGATGGCCCTGCGCGTGCAGCGCCTCGCCCAGCATGGCGGCGTAGTCGGTCAGCGCGGCCACGCGCGTGGGGTCCACGACCTGGCCGTGGTCGCTGCACAGGAAGAACCAGTTGCCGCCCCAGGCGATGTCGCCGCTGACGGTCTGGCCCGTCGGCAGCCGCACCGGCACCCCGGCGGCCAGCCGGTAGGACGGCACGTTGCGCACGCCGACCCGGCCGTCCTCGTGCAGCGTCGCCAGCACATCGCCCACCGGCGTCTCGATGACGTGCTCGCCCGACCGGATGCGGCCCAGGTGGGCCAGCGTCGCGATCAGGCCGATGCTGCCGTGGCCGCACATGCCGAGATACCCGGCGTTGTTGAAGAAGATCACGCCGGCCGTGTGGGCCGGATCGACCGGTTCGCACAGCAGCGCGCCCACCAGCACCTCGCTGCCGCGCGGCTCCAGCAGCGTGGCGCGGCGGAAGCGGTCATGCTCCAGCGCCAGCAGCTCGCGGCGCTGGGCCATGGCGCCGCGGCCCAGCTCGGGGAAGCCCTGGATGACCACGCGCGTGGGCTCGCCGCCGGTGTGCGAGTCCACCACGTGGATGCGCTTCATCGCCGCTGCCGGGGGCTCAGAACGAGGTCCAGTCGTCGTCGGCCACCGCTGCGGCAGCCGGGGCTGCAAGCGGCGCGGCCGGTGCGGCCGGCGGCCTGCTCACCTGACGCGGCTTGGCCGGCGCGGCGGCCTTGGGCGCGGGCGCCGGCCTGGGCCTGGCGGCAGCCCTGGCCGCGGGCTTGGGCGCCGCGGCGGCGTCCAGCTTGAAGGCGGCCACCGTCTCGGCCAGTTGCGCGGCCTGGTGGCGCAGGCTCTCGGCCGCGGCGGCGCTTTCCTCCACCAGCGCGGCGTTCTGCTGCGTGACCTGGTCCAGCTGGCTGACCGCCTCGCCGATCTGGCCTATGCCCTTGCTCTGCTCGCCGCTGGCGGCGCTGATCTCGCTGATGAGGTCGGCCACGCGCCGGACCTGGCCCACCACGTCGTCCATGGTGCGACCGGCCTCGCCCACCAGCGTGTTGCCGGCCTCCACGCGCTCCACGCTGGCGCCGATCAGCGTCTTGATCTCGCGCGCCGCCTCGGCCGAGCGCTGGGCCAGCAGCCGCACCTCGCCCGCCACCACCGCGAAGCCGCGGCCCTGTTCGCCGGCGCGGGCGGCTTCCACGGCCGCGTTCAACGCCAGGATGTTGGTCTGGAAGGCGATGCCGTCGATGGTGCCGATGATGTCGCTGATCTTGCGCGAGCTGGTGGTGATCTGCTCCATGGTGTCCACCATCTGGCCCATCACCTGGCCGCCGCTCTCGGCCACGCGTGCGGCGCTGGTGGCCAGCTGGGCGGCCTGGCGGGCGGTGTCGGTGTTGTGGTTGACCGTGGCGCTCAGCTCCTCCATGGACGCGGCCGTCTCCTGCAGGCTGCTGGCCTGCTGCTCGGTGCGCTGGCTCAGGTCCGCATTGCCCTGCGCGATCTGGCCGCTGGCGGTGGCCACGCTGTCGGCATTGCCGCGCACGGTGCCGACGATGCCCACCAGCGCGTCGTTCATGCGCTGCAGCGCGCCCAGCAGCTGACCGGCCTCGTCGCGGCGGCTGGTGTCCAGGCGCAGCCGCAGGTCGCCAGCGGCCACGGTCTCGGCGGCCGTGACGGCCTGGCGTATCGGGCTGACGACCGAGCGCGTGATCAGCAAGGCCATGCCCGCGCCTATGGCCAGCGCCGCGACGGCGGCCACCACCACCGCGATGGCGGCGAAGTCCACCGTGGCGTCGGTCGACTTGGCGGCGCCGTTCATCAGCTCGCGCTGGAAGTCGACCAGCGTCTCCAGCGCGTGGAAGTACTTGACCTGAAGCTCGTGCGTCTCGCCCAACAGCAGGTCGCGCGCCGCATCGCTCTCGCCCTTGTTGGCGAGTTCGATGACCTTGCGCACCGAGGCGACGAACTTGGCGCGCTCCTGCACCACGCCGGCCACCAGCCGGCGGCCCTTGTCGGACGTGATGCTGGCATCCAGCTTGTCGAACAGCTCGGCATTCAGCTTGGCCACGCGGTCCACCTCGGCCAGCTGCTTGCGCTTGCCGTCGGCGTCGGTCACCAGCAGCACGTTGCGGGCGGACTGGGCCGTGATGTTGACGTTGTCCTTGATCAGTTCCAGCTGCTGGACCTTGACCATGCGGTCCTCGACCATCAGCGTCAGCTCGTCGTTGATGCGCAACAGCGCGGTGCGGGCGTACAGCGCGAGCAGCAGGCTGAACGCGATGGAGATCGCGAAGGCCAGGCCCAGCCTTTGCCCGATGCGCAGGTGGTTGAGCAGATTCATGTGGACTTCTCCCTGGAGTTGGCGCGGCGCCGGCTCGTGGCCGCGCGGTATGGCTATGCTGACCGCGTGTGCGGCTGCGCGCAGTCTCTTCCGTTTCGGGGACGGGGCGCAACCTGCGTTGTGCACAAATGCCGCATGCAGCGGCGGGAGGCGGGCATGAGCGAGGACAAAACCCTGGGCGACAAGCTGCTGACCCTGGTGGCGCAGCCACCGCAGGCGCAGTTCACGCGCAGCCTGCGGCCGGCCGATGCGGCGGCGCGCGCCATCGACAGCGCCGCCACCCGGGCCGCGCTGGCCGCCGGCACGCTGGCGCTGCCGCCGGGGCCGCTGGGCTGGGCCACCATCGCGCCGGAGATGCTGACCGTCTGGCACATCCAGCGCCAGCTGGTGGCCGACATCGCGGCGCTGTACGGTCGCAGCGCCGAGCTGGGCCCGGCGCAGATGATGTGGTGCCTGTTCCGCCACACGGCCGTGCAGGCGCTGCGCGACCTGGGCGTGCGCGTGGGCGAGCGCGTCGTCGTGCGCCCCGCGGCCCAGCTGCTGCTGCAGCGCGTGGCGGCGGCGGTGGGGGTGCACGTCGGCAAGCAGGCGGCCAACCGGGCGCTGTCGCGCTGGTTGCCGGTGGTGGGCGCGGCCGGCGTGGGTGCCTATGCCTGGTGGGACACCCGCCAGGTCGGCCGGGCCGCGCTGCAGCTGTTCGAGCGCGAACTCGTCATCGACAACCCTGTGTAACAGCATGCATACGGCCTGACACACTCGGGGCCGTATGCAGCTGCCCACCATCCTCGACATCGAAGCCTCCGGGTTCGGCCGCGGCAGCTACCCCATCGAGATCGGCTTCGCAGGCGTCGATGGGGGGCTGTTCTGCGGCCTCATCCGGCCCGAGCCCGACTGGCAGCACTGGGACATCGCCGCCGAAGGCCTGCACGGCATCAGCCGTGAGCTGCTGCAGCGCCACGGCCGCACGGCCGCGTGGATGGCCAGCGAGCTGAACACGCGGCTGGCCGGCCAGGTCGTCTACTGCGACGGCTGGGCCATGGACTACCCCTGGCTGGCGCGGCTGTTCGACGCCGCCGGCCAGCGCCCGCGCTTCCGGCTGGACGACCTGCGCCGCCTGCTCAGCGAGGACGAGGCGCTGCGCTGGCGCAGCGTGACCGAGGGCGTGCGCGAGCGCCAGCAGCTGACCCGCCACCGCGCCAGCAGCGATGCGCGCGTGCTGCAGCTGGCGCTTCAGGAGGTGAAGCGCGTCACAGCCTGCTAGAGCGTGGACCCGCGCCAGCGCCCGCGGCCGGCGCGCTTGGCTTCGTAGAGGCTGGCGTCGGCGGCAGCCACCAGGGCCTCCAGCGTCACGCCACCGCTCTCGGCCACGCAGTAGCCGATGCTGACGCCCACGTCGAGCGTCAGGTCGCCGATGTGGTAGGGCGAGCCCAGGGCCTGCAACAGCTTGTCGGCCACGGCGCGGGCGTCGTCGGCCTGGTGCAGGTGGGGCAGCACCACGGCGAATTCGTCGCCGCCCAGCCGCGCGACCAGATCACCCGGGCGCAGCGCATGGCGCAGCCGCAGCGCGATGGCCTTCAGCAGCGCGTCGCCGGTCGGGTGGCCGTGCTGGTCGTTGACCGGCTTGAAGCGGTCCAGGTCCAGGTAGAGCAGGGCGCAGCGACGTCCGCCGGCCAGAGTGCGGCGGGCGCCGTCCTCGAAGCCGGCGCGGTTCAGCAACTGGGTCAGTGCATCGGTCTGCGAGGCCAGCAGCAGGCGGTCCTGCTCGCGGCGCACCTCGGTCACATCCACCTCGATGGCGATGACGCCCTCGATGCCGCCGCTGTGCACGCGCAGCGGCGCGTACTGCACATCGAGCACGCGTGCGTCGCGGCCGTCGCCGCTGGCCAGGTCCAACTGGCAGGTCTCCCCGCGCAGCGCCGCCGCGATCAGCGGCGCGCGCGCGGCGTGCTCCAGCGGCCCGAACAGCTCGGCCATGGTCCGCCCCACCCAGTCGGCCAGCGCGACGCCGCGGGCCTGGCCGAAGGCGGCATTGAAGAAGATCACTCGAGCCTGCGTGTCGCCGACCAGGAACTGCGCACGCGCCGTGTGGGCCACGGCCAGCAGCATGGCCTCGCTGCGCTCGCGCTCGCGCTGCGCGCTCAACTGTTCGGTCAGATCGTGCAGCAGCATGGAGATGGTCTCCACCCGGCCGCGCGGGTTGCGGTGCAGCAGCAGCAGGCAGTCCATGGGCACCTGCTCGTCCAGCAGCTGCATGCTCACGCGGCCGCGCCAGTGGCCGTCGCGCAGCAGCGTGGGCAACACCTCGCGTTCGTAGACCTCCAGCTGGTCCGACGAGAAGCAGCTGGTGAGGTTGAGGCTGTCCAGCGGCGCGTCCGTGGCCAGGCCCAGGCGGCGCCGCGCGGCCGGGTTCAGGTAGATCAGCTCGCCGTTCTCGCGGGACTGGCTGATGAAATCCGGCGTCTTGTCGAAGATCGCGTTCAGCGTCTTGCGCGCGCTCTCCTGCTCGCCGCGCTCGGTCACGTCCTCCACGGTGCCGGCCTGGCCGGCCGGCCGGCCATCGACGAAGACCGGCGCCGTGCGCACCTCGATCGAGCGCAGCCGGCCGTCGTCGGCACGGCGCAGCTGGCGCACCATGTGCACGGCCTCGCCGGCGGCGACGTGATGCTTCCAGCGCTGGATCAGCATGCCGCGCAGGTCGGGGTGCAGCAGCGTGGTCCAGCCCCAGTCCAGGTCCTTGCGTTCCAGGCCGTGCACGCGCAGGTAGGTGTCGTTGGCGTAGACGATGCGGCCGGTCGCGTCACAGCGGAACAGGCCCAGCGGCATCGCGTTGCTGGTGGCCTGCGCCGTGGCCTCGCGCAGCCTTGCGTCGCGCTGCAGCAGCACCAGCCGCCGGCCCAGCAGGAACAGGCCCAGCGTGGCGGCCACGGCGATGGCCAGCACCAGGTTGCGCTGGCGGCGGTGCTCGCCCAGCACGGCGTCCTCGGTGTCGGACAGCAGCAGCTTGATGCCGTACTCGGGCAGCGTGACGAAGGCGCCGACGCGCGGCAGGCCGTCCGTCGCGCCGCCGCTGCTGGCGAAAAAGCCCTGCTCGCCCACCAGGCCGCGGCGGGCGCTGGGGAACTGCTCGAACAGGTTGCGACCGACGAAGCCGGCGCGCTCGGGGCGGCGCGCCAGCGCCAGGCCGTCGCCGCGCAGCATGACCAGCGAGGCCTGCGGGCCGGTGGGCAGCGGTCCCTGCGCCGCCATGAGGCCGGGCAGGTCGATGAGGGCCATGACCAGCTGGTGGTCGCCGAACGGCCGCGACAGCGCCATCAGCAGCGGCAGCCGGGTGCCTCCGTCCAGCTGCAACGGTGGGCCCAGCGTGATGCCCTCGGGCACGACGCCCGACACCTGCTCGAAGGCCGCGCTGCCGGCGATGCTGGCGTTGCCGCTGTCGCCACCGACACGCAGCGGGTTGACCCGTCCCGTGGCCGAGACCAGCACCACGTCCACCAGCTGCCGCGAGCTGCGGCGCAGGCCGTCCACCAGCTCGTGCAGCGAGGCGTCGTCGGCCAGCGACTCGTCATCGCTGCGGGTCAGCAGCCACAGGTCCACCACGCGCAGGGCCTGCTCGGCCTGGCGCACCACGGGCTCGGTCTGCAGTGCGATCGCGCGCGCGCCCACCATGAGCTGCCGGCGCTGCTCGGCGACCAGCTCGCGCGGCCGTTCGACGGCGTACCAGACGACGATGGCCCACAGCGTCAGCACGACCAGGCCGAAAGCCAGCGCCGGTGCCAGCAGCAGCGCGCGGTCGCGCCAGCGCCGCCGGCGCACGAGCTGGGTTGGCTCGGGCTCGGGCGGTGGCGGGTCGGGCAGGACGGAGTCCATCATCGCCAGACCATTCTGCGATGCCTGGCGCGCCCGCGCTACGGCTTGAACAGATGGGCGTGCTGCTCGCGCAGCAGCTTCTTCTGCACCTTGCCCATCGCGTTGCGCGGCAGCTCGGCCGCGACGATGACGCGTTTGGGCACCTTGAAGCCGGCGATGCGGGTCTTCAGCGCGGCGATCAGGGCTTCGGGGTCGGGCGTGCCGGCCGGCGTGACGACGGCCACCACGGCCTCGCCGAAGTCGGGGTGGGGCACGCCGATGACGGCCGATTCGCCGACGCCGGGCAGCTCGTTGAGGAAGCCTTCCACCTCGGCCGGGTAGACGTTGAAGCCGCCGCTGATGATGAGGTCCTTGCTGCGGCCGATCAGCGTCAGGTAGCCGCGGGCATCGACGCGGCCCACATCGCCGGTCCTGAACCAGCCGTCGGCCGTGAACTCCTCGGCCGTCTTCTCCGGCATCTGCCAGTAGCCGCTGAAGACATTGGGCCCGCGCACCTGCACGTGGCCGATCTCGTCCACCGCGCAGGGCTGGCCGTCGTCGCGCAGCACGCGCAGGCCCACGCCGGGCAGCGCCGGGCCCACGGTGCCGCCGACGCGCTCGCCGTCTTTGGCGCGGCAGGGGTTGGACGTCAGCATCAGCGTCTCGCTCATGCCGTAGCGCTCCAGGATCAGGTGGCCCGTGCGGGCCTGCCAGTCGCGCCAGGTCTCGATGAGCAGTGGCGCCGAGCCGCTGATGAACAGGCGGATGTTGCTCGTGTCGAGCAGCTTCTCCTGCAGCAGCCGCACGTACAGCGTGGGCACGCCCATGAAGACCGTGGCCTCGGGCAGCCGGCGGGCGACGGCTGGGGCGTCGAACTTGTTGAACCAGAGCATCTTGCTGCCGTTCAGCAGCGCGCCGTGCGAGGCGACGAACAGGCCGTGCACGTGGAAGATGGGCAGCGCATGCAGCAGCACGTCGTCGGGCTGCCAGTCCCAGAAGGTCTTGAGCGTCTGTGCGTTGCTCAGCAGGTTGCCGTGGCTGAGCATGGCGCCCTTGCTGCGCCCGGTGGTGCCGCTGGTGTAGAGGATGGCGGCGAGGTCGCCAGCGTCACGCTTCATCGGTTCGTGCGCGTCGCTCATCTGCGTGGCGCGGTCCAGCAACGTGCCGCTGCGGTCGTCGTTCAGCGTGAACACCCAGCGCACGCCGCGCTGGAACGCGAGCTTGCTGATCCAGCCGAAGTTCTTGCCGGCGCACACCACCACGCCAGGCGCGGCGTCGGTGATGAAGTGCTCCAGCTCAGCCGCCTGGTAGGCCGGGTTCAGCGGCAGGTAGACGAAGCCGGCGCGCAGCACGGCCAGGTACAGGATCAGGCCCTCGACGCTCTTGTCCGCGTGCACGGCGACGCGGCTGCCTGGGGCCAAGTCCAGCCGGCCCAGCCAGTTGGCCAGCATCGCGCTGCCGCGCTCCAGGTCGCGCCAGCTGTACAGCGCGCCGTCATGGTCGATGGCGGTGGCGTCGAGGTCGGCCGGGAAGCCGGCGCGCAGGGCGGAATACAGATTCATCGTCGGTCAGTCCATCTTGGCACCGGACGCCTTCACCACGGCGGCCCAGCGCTTGATTTCCGCGCTGACGAACTGCCCGAACGCGTCGCCATACAGGTTGGGAATCTCGGCGCCCAGCCCGTGCCAGATGTTGCGCAGGTCCTCGGTCGCGAAGGCCTTGCGCAGTTCGGCCTGCATCGCCGCGATGGCCTCGCGCGGCGTTCCCTTGGGCGCCCACAGGCCGTACCAGGTGGACACCTCGTAGCCCGGCACGCCGGCCTCGGCCGCGGTGGGCACGTCGGGGAAGCCCACGGCGCGTCGCGTGCCGGCCACGGCCAGCGCCTTGATGCGGCCGGCCTTGATGTGCTGGGCCGACGAGCCCAGGCCGTCGAACATCAGCTCCACCTGGCCGGCGATCAGGTCCTGCAGCGCCGGGCCGGCGCCGCGGTAGGGGATGTGGGTGATGAAGGTCTTGGTGTTGAGCTTGAACAGCTCGCCGGCCAGGTGGTGCGAGGTGCCGTTGCCGGCGGACGCGTAGTTCAGCTTGGCCGGTTTGGCGCGCACCGTGGCCAGCAGGCCCTTCAGGTCGGTGACCGGCACCTGCGCCGGGTGCACGACGATGACCTGGGGCACGCTGGCCAGCAGCGCGACGGGGATGAAGTCGTCTTCCAGCCGGTAGTCCAGCCGGGGGTACATGGACGGCGCGATGGTGTGGTGCACCGCGCCCATGAAGAAGTTGCTGCCGTCGGCGGCCTGCTTGGCCGCGACGCTGGCGCCCACGGTGCCGCCGGCGCCGCCCTTGTTGTCGATGAGCACCTGGCGCCCCAGCTGCCGCGTCAGCATCGCGGTCAGCGGCCGCGCGAAGGCGTCGGTGCCGCCGCCGGCGGGGAAGGGCACGATCCAGGTCTGGGGCTTGGTGCTCTGGGCCTGGACGATCCAGGGGCTCAGCAGGGCGGGCAGCAGCGTGCGGCGCTTCATGGGCTTGTCTCCTGACGGTGTCGTTGTGCGGACGATTATGGTGGCCCGCCGGCCCGCGTCAGGATTGCAGCAGTTCGGTCACGCGGGCCAGCAGCTCGGCCTTGGCGAAGGGCTTGTTCAGGCTGTCGCAGCGGGCCTCGTCCAGGAACTGGCGGGCCGTCGGCGACAGCGTGTCGCCGGTGACGAACAGCATGCGCCGCGAAAGCTGAGGCCGCGTGCGCTTGACCTCGCGCCACAGGCCCGCGCCGTCCAGCTCGGGCATGTGCAGGTCGCTGATGATGGCGTCGAAGCGTGCCTCCTCCAGCATGGCCAGCGCCACCGCGCCGGACTCGGCCGTCATGACCTCGTAGCCGGCGCCCGACAGCATCTCGCCGAGCAGATCGGCGATCTCGGGCTCATCGTCCACCACCAGCAGCCGGGCGTTGCATTCGTCGGTGGCCGCCAGCGGCGCGGGTTCGGTCTCGCTGGGCTCGGGCTCGCCGCTGACCGGCAGCTGCAGGCTGAAGCAGGCGCCGCTGCCGTCGTCCAGCAGCGTCAGCTCGCCGCCATGGTCGCGCGCGATGGAGCGCGACACGGCCAGGCCCAGGCCGGTGCCCACGCCCTCGCTCTTGGTCGTGAAGAAGGGCTCGAACACGCGCTCGCGCAGCTCGGCCGGAATGCCCGGGCCGTTGTCGCGCACGCGCAGCCAGATGCGCGGAGAGCGGCGCCGGTCGCCCTCGGTCACCGGCGCCAGGCCGGTGGAGACGGTCAGGCGCCGGCCATGGTCGCGCAGGCCCAGCGCCTGCTGTGCGTTGACGATGAGGTTGAGCACGATCTGGCCGACCTGGTCGGCGTCGGCCTTCACGGGCGGCAGGCCGGGCAGCAGGTCCAGCGTGACGGCGATGCCGTGGCTGCGCAGCACGTAGGCCAGCATGTCCACGGCGGCGGTGGCCAGGTCGTTCAGCGCCACCTCGCTGCGGTTGGCCGGCCGGCTGCGCGCCATGTTCAGGAAGGTGCGCACGATGCGGCCGCAGCGCTCGGCGGCCTCGTGGATGCGCTGGGCGTCGGCGGCCAGCGGGCTGCCGCCCATCTTCTCGGCCAGCAGCGCGGCGCGGCCCATGACGATGGACAGCGGGTTGTTCAGCTCGTGGGCCACGCCGGCCAGCAGGCTGCCCATGGCGGTCAGCTTCTCGCTCTGGCGCAGCGCCTCGCGCTGGCGTTCGATCTCGTCGCGCGCGGTCTCGCGCTCGGACAGGTCGAACAGCGACGCCGTGTAGAAGATCTGCCCGCCCACGCCGGTGCGCCATAGCACCATCTCGACGGGGAACTCGCTGCCGTCCGCGCGCAGCGCCGGCATCTCCACGCGCCGGCCCATCACGCGCTGCTCGCCGCCCGCCGTCACGCGAGCCATGCCGGCGTCGTGCGCGCCGCGCAGGCGCTCG
This sequence comes from uncultured Roseateles sp., assembly GCA_946480605.1. The sequence goes on from CAMLKW010000040.1 coordinate 13,617, forward strand.
GGGATCATGACCTCGGCGACCGAGCGCCCCAGCGCCTGCGCGCGCGGCAGCCCGAACATGGCCGCGGCGGCCGGGTTGAACTCGACGATGTGGCCGGTCTCGTCGGTGGAGACCAGCGCCGCCATCGCGTTGTCGAAGATGGACGACTTGAGTGCCTCACTGGCCTCCAGCTCGGCGACCTTGTGGGACAGCTCGGCCTCGCGCAGCTTCAGCTCGGTCACGTCCAGGCTCATGACGACGGTGGCCTGCGGCACGCCGTCCTTCATCTCCACCGGCACCAGGTGCTCGCGCATGTAGCGCCGGCCCATGCCGGCCAGGTGGATCCAGCCCTCCCAGGCCACGGTCTGCCCGCCGCGCATGCGCTCGCGCACGTCCTTGTAGGCCACATAGGCCGCGTCGCCGACGATGCGGCCTATGGGCTGCTGCAGCACCTGCTTGGGATGCAGGCCGGTGAACTTGAAGAACTCGTGGTTGGCCCAGACCAGCCTTTCCTCCGCGTCCAGCACCACCACGCGGGCGGGGACGGCGTCCAGCACGCGGGTCAGCAGCGGCAGCGTGGCCTGCAGCACGGCGCTGAGTTCCCCGACGCCGGCTTCCGGCGCGGGGTGGATCTGAAAAGCTTCGGTCATCGGGCCCTCTCCCTGCAAGCGCGGCCGATGATACGAAGGCTCAGGCGGCCAGGGCGGGTTGGGCGGCGCCCTGTTGCATGGTGAAGGCCACATGGCCGTACATCGCGGTCCAGGCCTCGCGCACCTCGGGCGTGAAACTGGCGCCCAGGCCGGCGGCCAGCGTGTCCAGCAGTGCGGCGCCGACGGCGTCGTAGTGCGCGTCGACGACGCCGTAGCCGACGTGGCGCTGGCCCAGGCGCAGCAGCACCGCCTCCAGCGCGGCGGGGCGGTCCAGCAGCTCGATGGCGGCGGACAGCATCTGCATCAGGCGGCCGCCCTGCTCGGCCATGTCGCCGCCGCGGAACAGCGCGCGCAGCGCCGGGTCGCGGGCGAACAGCTGGGCATAGAAGGCCTCGGCCACCGTGGCAGCCAGGGGCTTGAGCGGCTCGAAGCTGCCGCGGATGAGGGTGATCTGCTGCGGGGTCATGGTGATTCCTTCAAGTGATCGTTGAGGACGGGATGAATTCCGGGCCGAGCGCCGGGCCGCTCCCAAGCCGGCCCGCCAGGCGATGTGCATGCGTCTCTATGCCGCATGCATCGCCGTCCCCTCGGGGGATCGGCTGGACACGCCGGCGTTCAGCCGGGGCGGGGCCGGACGAGGGGTCAACGCAGGAATGCGTCGGCGACGGGGGCGAAGACGCACAGCAGCGGCACGGCCGCGACCAGGCGTTCGAGCGGATGCCAGCCGGCTTCCGGCTCGGCGGCGCAGTCGTCGAGGTCTTCGGCAAAGGCCTCGCTGCGGTAGGGGACGGCCAGGGTTTCCGGCCAGTCGGTGAAGGGGCTGTCGCTGCGGTAGTTCATGGCGTCTCCTTGTCGGTGTCGCCACTGTCGGCGGTGCCTGTTTCAGCCCGGCTTCAGGCCGCCGGGGCTTGTGTTGCGTTTGTTTCAGGCTTGCGCCGTCCCCGGCCGGCCTGCCTATCATTCGGCGCCATGCCAGACAACACCCCGCCCACCGTGCTGCTCGTCGACGACGAGCCCGAACTGCGCGCCCTGCTGGCCGAGTACTTCGGCCGCAACGGCTTCGAGGTTCTGCAGGCCCCCGACGCCGCCACCGCCCGCGAGCTGGTGGCGCAGCGCGTGCCCGACGTGGCCGTGCTGGACATCAACATGCCGGGCGAGAACGGCCTGTCGCTGGCGCGCGGGCTGCGCGAGGCCCATCCGCGCCTGGCCGTGCTGATGCTGACGACGGCCGGCGAGGCCATCGACCGCATCGTGGGCCTGGAGGTGGGCGCGGACGACTACGTCGCCAAGCCTTTCGAGCTGCGCGAGCTGCTGGCGCGCGTGCGCGCGGTGTTGCGCCGTCTGCAGGTGACGGCCGACGCACCGGCCAGCGAGGACGAGCCCGCGCACGTGCCCTTCGGCCCTTGCAAGCTGGATCTGGGCCAGCGCAAGCTGTTCGGCGCCGACGGTGGCGAGATCGACATCACGGCCGCCGAGTTCGACCTGCTGGCCTTGTTCGCCCGCCACCCCAACCGACCGCTGAACCGCGACCAGATCATGGAGCAGGCCCACAACCGCGGCTGGGACGTGTTCGACCGCAGCATCGACCTGCGCGTGATGCGGCTGCGCCGCAAGGTGGAGCGCAACCCCGACAAGCCGGAGGTCATCAAGACGGTCCGCAACGTCGGTTATGTGTATGTGCCCTGACGGCGCGGTCTGCAACGAATGAAACCGCGCCTGAAGCGGGATTGATACCTGCGCTTCCGAGACTGTGAAACGTCAGCCCCGAGACCCGGGGCGACCTCACTACCTCTTGGAGCGCCACATGCAGAAGTCCCTCACGCCCGTCCTCGGTTTCCTCGACGAAGACATCATCCCCTCGACCACCGAGACCCTCCTGTTCACCAGCGTCGTCGACGGCCAGCCCGTCATGACGATGCGCGCCATGCAGACCTTCGGCCTCAGCGACTACATCGACGAGGTCTACGGCACGGCCGAAGCCGACGCCATCTTTGCCGAGGCCGGCGACGACAAGGTCAACGGCAGCCTGGGTGACGACTACATCGACGGCGGTGCCGGCATGGACACGCTGTACGGCGGCGCCGGCAATGACCAGATCCTCGGTGGCGCCGGCAGCGACTGGCTGCAGGGCGACGCCGGCAACGACGTGCTGATCGGCGGCGCCGGCAACGACTTCATGGTGGGCGGCACCGGCGACGACTTCTTCGTCGTGGCCGACGCGGGCGACGTGGTCACCGAGTACAGTGGCCAGGGCAGCGACACCGTGTCCAGCCGCCTGACCACCTACACGCTGGCCGCGAACGTCGAGAACCTGATCACCGACCCGACGCTGGCCATCACGGCCGTCAACTTCACCGGCAACGCGCTGAACAACCAGATCAGCGGCGCGGCCGGCGACGACACCCTGCGCGGCGGCGCCGGCAACGACCAGCTGGACGGCAAGGCCGGCGTGGACATCATGTTCGGCGGCACGGGCAACGACCACTACCGCGTCGACAACGCCGCCGACCGCAGCATCGAATACGCGGGCGAAGGTGCCGACAGCGTCACCGCCACGCTGAACTGGGCGCTGGACCAGAACGTCGAGAACCTGTACTTCGAGAACACTGCGCCCTATGCCAAGGGCTTCGTCGGCTGGGGCAACGAGCTCGGCAACAAGATCGTCGGTGCCAATGGTGGCGACGTCCTCTACGGCGGCGGCGGCAGCGACACCCTCGACGGCGGCGACGGCTTCGACACGCTGTACGGCGGCACGGGCGACGACACCTACATCCTCGAAGGCGATTGGGACTTCATCAGCGAGCAAGCCGGCGAGGGCAACGACACCGTGCGCTCCAACCTCGCCGACCTCTACCTGCAGCAGAACGTCGAGAACCTGGACTTCTACGTCAGCGTCAACAGCAGCGGCCAGATCGTCGGCGCCAGCAGCTTCATCGGCCATGGCAACGCGGGCGACAACCGCATCACCGGCTGGGACCAGAACGACACGCTGTACGGCAACGATGGCAACGACAAGCTCTACGGCCTGGGCGGCGCCGACACGCTGGACGGCGGCAACGGCAACGACTGGCTGGACGGCGGCAGCGGCGCCAACAAGCTGATCGGCGGCGCCGGCGACGACACCTACATCCTGCACGACGACCAGATCGAGACCGTCGTCGAGGCGGCCGACGGCGGCCTGGACAGGGTCTGGAGCCATGATGCCGTGACGACGCTGGCGGCCGGCGTGGAAGACCTGCGCTACATCGGCAGCGAGAACTTCAAGGGCTACGGCAACGCCGGCGACAACGTCATCCTCGGCGGCGCCACCGTGGAGAACAAGCTGTTCGGCAACGCCGGCAACGACAAGCTCACGGGCGGTGCCGATGACGACTGCCTGGACGGCGGCCTCGGCTTCGACACGCTGACCGGCGGCGCCGGCAACGACAGCTATGTGATCGACAACTATTTCGACATCGTCACGGAGAAGGCCGGCGAGGGCTTCGACACCGTCACGTCGCTGGGCAACGACTACATGATGGCCCCCAATGTCGAGGTGCTGAGGTTCGAGACCAGCAGCGACTGCACGGGCATCGGCAACGACGGCAACAACTACATGGTGGGCAACGTCGGCAACGACTACCTGTACGGCCGCTCCGGCGACGACGTGATCTACGGCGAGGAAGGCAACGACCGGCTCGAAGGCGGCGGCGGCAACAACTCGCTGTATGGCGGCGCCGGCAAGGACGTGTTCATGTTCCGCACTGCCGTGCAGGGCATGTTGCAGACCGTCGGCGACTTCGTCAAAGGCCAGGACAAGATCGACTTCAGCGCCATCGACGGCAACGCTGCGCTGAGCGGCGATCAGCAGCTCGCGTTCTCCTTCAACGGCAGCTTCGTCGGCGGCGGCCAGGGCAGCTTCTACGTCGAGAAACGCGCCTACGACGGCAGCGGCAGCCACGAGACCTATGTGCACGTGGACTGCAACGGCGACGGTCAGATGGACCTGGACATCGTGCTGCTGGGGAGCAGCCATTACCAGCTGTCCATCTCCGACTTCGGCCTCTGACCCGAGGCTGAAACAAACGAAACCCGGCACGAAGCCGGGCTGAAACGGTGGCCCGCAAGACTGCGGGCCACTGTCATTCCAGACCTGCCGAAACCGCCATGAACACCAACGCCACCGACCTGCAGCGCCTGCTGACCCGGCACGCTGCCGCCTTCGGCCTCTTCAGCGCGGCCGTCACGGCCCTGCTGCTGGTGCCCACCGTCTACATGCTGCAGGTCTATGACCGCGTGCTGCCCAGCCGCAACGAGACCACGCTGCTGGTGCTGACCGGCCTGGCCTTGCTGCTCTACGGGCTGATGGTGGCGCTGGAGGGGCTGCGCTCGGCCTTCTGCGCGCGGCTGGCGGCGCGCGTGGACGCGCTGGTTGCACCGCGCGTGTTCGACGCCGCCGTGCAGCCCGCCCCGGGCCAGCCGCCGCAGCTGCTGGCCAACGACCTGGCCACGTTGCGCAGCGCCGTCGGCGGCCCGCTGCCGGCGCTGCTGTTCGACCTGCCGCTGGCGCTGGTGTTCGTCGCCGTCGCGGCCTTGGTGGACGTGTGGCTGGGCCTGTTCGTCGCCGCGTCCATCGCCGTGCTGGTGGGCCTGGCGCTGTGGCAGGAGCGCAAGCTGCGCGCACCGCTGCGCCAGGCCCAGCAGGACGCCGCCGGCGCCCAGCAGGCGCTGATGGAAGCCGCCCGCCAGGGCGAGACGGTGCGGGCTCTGGGCCTGGCGCCGCGCCTGGGCCAGCGCTGGCTGGGCCTGCACCGGCAGGCATCCGCGCAGCAGCTGGCGGCCAGCGCCGAGAGCGGCCGCATAGCCGCGCTGCAGCGTTTCGCCCGCCTGGCGACGCAGTCGCTGGCGCTGGGCCTGGGCGCTTTCCTCGTGCTGGAGCAGCGCATCACCCCCGGCATAATGATGGCCGCCAGCGTGCTGCTGGGCCGCGCGCTGACGCCCTGGGAAGGCCTCATCCAGCAGGGCCGCCAGCTGGCCGCGCTGCGCGAGAGCTGGCCGCGCCTGCAGGCCCTGCTGAACCGCCCGGTCGAAGCCGAACCGCTGGCATTGCCCGCCCCGCGCGGCGCGCTGCGTGTCGAGGGCCTGGGCCTGAGCGTGGACGGTGAAGCCGAGCTGCTGGCCGGGCTGGACTTCGAGGTCGCGCCCGGCGAGGTGGTCGCCATCGTGGGCCCCAGCGGCTCCGGCAAGTCCACGCTGGCGCGGCTGCTGTGCGGCGGCCTGCAACCCGGCCGCGGCTGCGTGCGGCTGGATGGCGCCGCGCTGCCGCAATGGCCGGCCGCCCAGCGCACCGCCGCCATCGGCGTGCTGCCGCAGGACGTGCAGTTCTTCGAAGGCACGGTGGCCGAGAACATCGCCCGCCTGGCCCAGCTGGACGACGAAGCCGCCCGCGCCGCCGTCGTGCGCGCCGCGCAGGTGGCCGGCGTGCACGAGATGGTGTTGCGCCTGCCCGAGGGCTACCAGACCCGCCTCGGCCCTCAGGGCCTGGTGCTGTCGGGCGGCCAGCGCCAGCGCCTGGGCCTGGCCCGCGCGCTGTACGGCGAGCCCGCCGTGCTGATCCTGGACGAACCCAACGCCCACCTCGACGACGCCGGCGAGCAGGCCCTGCGCCGTGCGCTGATGACGCACAAGCAGGCCGGTCGCTCGGCCGTGTTCATCACGCACCGCAGTGCGCTGCTGGCGACCGCGGACCGTGTGCTGTTGCTGCGCGATGGCCGCGTCACGCCCATCGAAGTCCGCCCCGCCGCGCTGCGCCACGCCTGAACTGGAGAACGACCATGCAAGACCTTCAACACGATGATCTGCGCCCGCTGGTGCGCCGCGGCCTGATGCTGCTGGTGCTGGGCTTGGGCGGCGCCCTGCTGGCCGCCGCGCTGGCGCCGGTGGATCAAGCCCTGCCCGGCCAGGGCAGCCTGGCCGCCGCCAGCCAGCGCAAGGCCGTGCAGCCGGCCTTCGGCGCGGCGGTGCGCGCGCTGCATGTGGCCGAAGGCCAGCAGGTCAAGGCCGGTCAGCTGCTGATCGAGCTGGACAGCGCCGCCGCCGAGGCCGAACAGGCCGCCGCCCGCCGCCAGGCCCTGCTGCTGGCGGCCTCCCGCGAGCGGCTGACGGCGCTGCTGCAAGGCCAGTCCGCGCTCAGCTTCTCCCAGGCGCTGCGCAACGAAGCCGCAGCCCTGCCTGAAGGCAGCACGCTGCTAAGCACCCAGGCCGCGCTGTTTCACAGCCTGGCGCAAGGCCAGCGCGACGGCGCTGCCCAGCTCGCGGCACGCCGCGCCCAACTGGCGCGCGAGACCGAGGGCCAGCAGGCCGGCCTGGCCGAGCAGCGCGCCCAGCGCGCACTGGTGCAGCAGCAGACGGCGCAGCTGGAAGACCTGGCCAAACAGGGCTTCTATCCCAGGCTGCGCGTGGCCGACGCGCAGCGCCAGTTGCATGCGGCGCAGCAGGACGAGGCGCGCGGCACGGCCGAGCTGGCCCGCCTGCAGGAAGCCAGCCGCGAGGCCGCGGCCACGCAGTCGCTGCGTGGCGCCGAACTGCGACGCGACTGGCAGGCCGAGCTGCTGGACGCCGAACGCCAGGGCGCGCAGTTGGCCGCACGGCTGGCGGCGCTCACGCAGCAGATCGCGCAGGGCCGCCTCGTCGCGCCGGTGGACGGCAGCGTCGTGGGCCTGGCGGTGCACACGGTGGGTGGGGTCGTGCAACCGGGGCAGACCTTGCTGGAAGTGGTGCCCAGCGGCGACGCGCTGGTGGTGGACAGCCGCTTCCCGCTGGTGGCCGGCGAGAAGCTGCACGCCGGCCAGGCCGCCGACCTCGTCTTCACCAGCCTGGACCGCACCCGCACGCCCACGCTGCGCGGCCAGGTACTGACCGTCAGCGCCGACCGGCTGGAAGACGACCGCAGCGGCGCGGGCTACCTGCGCGTGCGCGTCGCACTGCCCGAGGCCGAGCGCGCAAGACTGCAGGGCGTGGAGCTGCGCGCCGGCCTGCCGGTGGACGTGATGGTCAGCCTGGGCGAGCGCTCGTTGCTGGGCTGGTGGCTGAAGCCACTGGCCGACCGGCTGAGCCGGGCGTTCGGGGAATAGGCGCGGGCCTACTGCGGGTCGGGCAGCTTCAGCCAGCGCTGCAGCCGTGTGCGCAGCGCAACGAAGTCCAGCGGCTTGGTCAGGTGCTCGTCCATGCCGGCGTCCATGCTGGCGGCCACGTCGGCGTCCAGCGCATGGGCCGTCAGCGCCAGGATGGGGAAACCGGGCATGCGGCCGTCGCGTTGCTGTGCACGGATGCGGCGGGCGCATTCCAGGCCGTCCATGCCGGGCATCTGGATGTCCATCAGCACCAGGTCGGGGGCGGCTTCGGTGCAGGCGGCCAGCGCCTCGATGCCGTTCTTCGCCAGACGGGCCTGCACGCCCATCAGGCTGAGGAACTCCATCGCGACGACCTGGTTGATGTGGTTGTCCTCGACCAGCAATACCAGCGGCTGGCGCGCCGTGGCGACCGCTTCGTCGGCATCCGGCTGCGGCGCGCTCCCGTCGGCATCGCCGATCGCGGCGCTCAGCCAGATTGGATGCGTAGGCACTTCAAACAACAGCCTGGTCTTGTCCATCCCCATTCCTCAATGATTTGTTCTTATCCCCCCGGTAAGGGGTGAGGGCCATTGTTGCCTCAGGCGGTGCCCCAGCGCAACCGAAAGTCCCAGGTTCATGGCGATTTGCGGTCGGGCAAGGCCGGCTGGCCGCTTGACAGGGGCGCAGGTGCTGACAGTTTTAGGCACTTCACATCCCTACACTGCTCGCCTTCGTTGTTTTTCCCCTTGCCATGTCGTCCGATTCCGAAGGTCTGATCCGCATCCGTGGCGCCCGCCAGCACAACCTCAAGAATCTCGACCTGGACCTGCGCACAGCCGAGTTGACGGTGGTCACCGGCCCCAGCGGATCGGGCAAGTCCAGCCTGGTGTTCGACACGCTGTACGCCGAGGGTCAGCGCCGCTACGTGGAGACCTTCTCCGCCTATGCGCGCCAGTTCCTGGACCGCATGGACCGCCCGGCGGTGGACAAGGTGGACGGCGTGCCGCCGGCCATCGCCATCGACCAGACCAACCCGGTGCGCACCAGCCGCTCCACGGTCGGCACCATGACGGAGCTGAACGACCACCTGAAGCTGCTCTACGCCCGGGCGGCCGAGCTGTTCGACCGCAAGACGGCGCTGCCGGTGCGGCATGACACGGCGCAGAGCATCTATGCGGAGCTGATGGCCCGCACGGCCTCAGATGACCCGCGGCTGGTGCTGAGCTTCCCGGTCGAACTGCCGGGAGGCACCACGCAGGAGCAGGCCGAGCAATGGCTGTCGGCCAGCGGCTTCACGCGCATCCAGTCGCAGCGCGAGGTGGACGGCAAGACCGTTCTCGATGTCGTGGCCGACCGCTTCCGCATCCAGGGCGCCGACAAGCAGCGTGCGATGGAGGCCATCGAGCTGGGTTTGAAGCGCGGCGGCGGCCGGGTGAATGTTCACGTCGGTGACGACGGCGCAACACTCTGGCGGTTCTCGACCGGCCTTCACTGTCCCGAGAGCGACATCCGCTACGCCGATCCGCAGCCGGCGCTGTTCTCGTTCAACTCGGCCTTCGGCGCCTGCGAGGCCTGCCGCGGCTTTGGCCGGGTCATCGGCGTGGACCTGGGCCTGGTCATTCCCGACGAGCGCAAGACGCTGCGCAACGGCGCCATCAAGACCTTGGCCACGCCGGCCTGGAAGGACAGCCAGGACGACCTGCTGAAGTACGCCGGCGAGGCCGGCATCCCGCGCGACACGCCGTGGAAGGACTTGTCGCCGGCACACCGCGACTGGGTCATCAACGGCACGCCGAACTGGAATGGCAACTGGAACAAGCAGTGGTACGGGGTCAAGCGCTTCTTCGACTACCTGGAGAGCAAGGCCTACAAGATGCACATCCGCGTGCTCTTGTCCAAGTACCGCAGCTACACCGAATGCCCCAGCTGCCGCGGCGCGCGGCTGAAGACCGAGGCGCTGCTGTGGCGCGTGGGGTCCAAGGCGCTGGCCGATGCGGCGCTGCCGGCCGAGCAGCGTTTCCTGCCAGTCGGTGTCGACTGGAGCCGTGAGCAACTCGAAGCGCTGCCGGGCCTGAGCCTGCACGACCTGATGCAGCTGCCCATCGCCAAGCTGCGCGACTTCGTCGACGGCCTGCAACTGCCCAGCTCCATGCTGGACGAAGCGCTGAAGCTGCTGCTGGACGAGATCCGCCACCGCAGCCGCTATCTCTGCGACGTCGGGCTGGGCTACCTGACGCTGGACCGCCAGAGCCGCACGCTGTCCGGCGGCGAGGTACAGCGCATCAACCTGACGACGGCGCTGGGCACCTCGCTGGTCAACACGCTGTTCGTGCTGGACGAGCCCAGCATCGGCCTGCACCCGCGCGACATGAACCGCATCGTCGAGGCGATGCACCGGCTGCGCGATGCCGGCAACACGCTGGTGGTGGTGGAGCACGACCCCGCCGTGATGCTGGCCGCCGACCGCGTGCTCGACCTCGGCCCGGGCCCGGGCACGCAAGGTGGGCGCATCGTGTTCGACGGCACGCCCGAAGACCTCAAGGCGGCCGAGACGCTGACCGGTGCCTATCTCGGGGCGCGCCGCCACATCGGCCTGGGCTTCCAGCGCCCGGTGGACGGCAATACGCCCAAGCTGCTGCTGCAGGGCGTGCGCGAGCACAACCTGAAGGACGTGAGCGTCGAGTTCCCGCTGCAGCGGCTGGTGTGCGTGACCGGCGTGTCGGGCTCGGGCAAGAGCACGCTGATGCAGGACGTGCTGTTCCCCGCGCTGGCGCGCCACTTCGGCCGCCCGACCGAGACGCCCGGCGCGCACGAGCGCCTGCTCGGCGCCGACTGGCTGGCCGACGCGGTGTTCGTCGACCAGTCGCCCATCGGCAAGACGGCGCGCTCCAACCCGGCGAGCTACGTCGGCGCCTTCGACGAGATCCGCAAGCTCTTCGCGCAGTCGCCGCTGGCCTCGCAGCGCGGCTACGGCGCCGGCATGTTCAGCTTCAACGCCGGCGACGGCCGCTGCCCCACCTGCGGCGGCTCGGGCTTCGAGCATGTGGAGATG
>CAMLKW010000041.1 GCA_946480605.1 uncultured Roseateles sp.
CCCGAGTACGCGCCGCAGATCACGCTGCGCCAGTCGGCCGCCGAGGCGGACGTGCTCATCGTGGAGGGCTACGACGGCCCGCAGCCCGGCGCGCAGTGAGTGCAGCGCGGCTGAAGCGGCGCTGACGAGCGCCGTCATCGAACCCTGGCATGCTTGCCGCCTTGCACCACCCCGCCGTACCCGCCATGCCCCGCCGCCCCGCCGCAGACCGCCCGCAGACGCTGGGCGAGGAAATCGCCAACGCCATCAGCCATGGCCTGGGCGCCGTGCTGGCGATTGCGGCGCTGCCCATTCTGGTGACGCGCGCCATGGGCCACGGTGGCACGGCCGACGTGGTGGCTGCCGCGGTGTTCGCGGCCACGGCCATCCTGCTGTACGGCATCTCGGCGCTGTACCACGCGCTGCCGGCCTCGCTGGCCGGTGGCCGCGTCAAGGCCTGGCTGAACCGGCTGGACCATGCGGCCATCTACGTCTTCATCGCCGGCAGCTATACGCCCTTCACGCTGGGCGTGCTGCACACGGGCCCAGGGCTGACGCTGCTGATCGCCGTCTGGGCGGCGGCGGCCTTCGGCGTGGCCATCAAGCTGCTGAACCGGCTGCGCCATCCGCTGGTGTCCACGCTGCTGTACCTGGCCATGGGCTGGGTGGTGGTGTTCGCCATCGGGCCGCTGGTGGAGCGCATGCCGGCCGCCGGCCTGGCGCTGCTGGTGGCCGGCGGGCTGAGCTACACGCTGGGCGCCGTCGTGTTCCTGCTGGACAACCGGCTGCGCTACGCCCACTTCGTCTGGCACCTGTTCGTGCTGGGCGGCAGCGTGTGCCACTTCTTCGCGGCGCTGTTCTACGCCTACGGCTGAGGCCGCCGAATCCCTGGCGGTCGGGCCGGGCCGGCCGCAGGCGCTACGCTCGCGGGTTTTGTTCAACCCGTTGCGCCTCGCCCACCCATGACGACCCGCCCGACCCTGCTTGCCGCGCTGCTGGCCACCGCCTGTGCAGCCTTCGGCACGACTGCCGCCCACGCCCAGGCCGCCACCCCCGCGGCTACCACGCCCGATGCCCGCTACGTGTGGGACCTGAGCCCCCTGTTCGCCAACGACGCCGCCTGGGACGCCGAGCGCCAGGCCATCCTGGCCGCGCTGCCGCAGCTGCGCGATCTGCGCGCCGGCTTCGGCCGTGACGCCGCCAGCCTGCGCCAGGCGCTGGACACGCTGTCCACCTGGCGCCAGCGCTACCAGCGCGTGGCCGTCTATGCCAGCGCCACGGCCTCCACCGACAACCGCGACGCCCGCAACCAGGAGCGCCAGTCGCTGCTGCGCTCGCTGGGCGGCCAGTGGGGCAGCGCGCTCAGCTGGGTGGACAGCGAGATCCGCCAGATCGGCGAGACCAAGATCAACGCCTGGCTGGCCGCCGAGCCGGGCCTGAAGAAGCACGAGAAGCGCCTGCGCGACGTGCTGCGCCTGGCCGCCCACCAGCTCACGCCCGAGGCCGAGGCCGCCATCGCCGCCTTCGGCCCGGTGATGGGCGCGGCCACCAACGCGCGCACGCTGCTGACCACCGTGGACGCCGACTGGCCCACCATCGAGGTGGACGGCAAGACCGAGAAGCTCAACGACATCGGCTACAGCCGGCTGCGCGCCCACCCGGACCGCGCGGTGCGCGAGCAGGTCTTCCAGCGCTTCTTCGGCGCCTACGGCCGCATGGAGAACACGCTGGGCAGCCTGCTGGCCCAGCGCGTGGAGACCGGCGTCGTCAACGCGCGGCTGCGCGGCTACCCGTCGGCCGTGGCGGCCAGCCTGGCGGACAACGACATCCCCGAGTCGGTCTACCGCACGCTGGTGGCCGAGACGAACAAGGGCCTGCCCACGCTGCACCGCTACCTGAAGCTGCGCCAGCGCATGCTGGGCCTGCCGGACCTGGCCTACCACGACCTCTACCCGGACTTGGTCAAGAGCGAGCGCCGCTACACGCCGGAGGAGTCCGGCGACCTGACCGTGGCCGCCACCGCGCCGCTGGGCGCGGACTACCAGCGCCGGCTGCGCGAGGCGCTGGGCGCGAAGACCATGCACGTCTTCCCCGCGCCGGGCAAGTCGTCGGGCGCCTACCAGAGCGGCGTCTACGGCATGACGCCACTGGTGTTCCTGAACCACCAGGGCACGTTCGACAGCCTCAGCACCTTCGCCCACGAGTGGGGCCACGGCATGCACACGGTGCTGGCCAACGCGACCCAGCCTTTCGAGACGGCGGGCTACCCGCTGTTCCTGGCCGAGATCGCATCGTTCAGCAATGAGCTGCTGCTGCAGCGCCACCTGCTGGACCAGGCCAAGACCAAGGAAGAGCGGCTCTACCTGCTGACGGAGGCAGTGGAGCGGCTGCGCGGCTCCTACTTCCGCCAGACCCTGTTCGCCGAGTTCGAACTGGCCACGCACGACGCGCTGCAGCGCGGCGAGCCGCTGACCGGCAAGCGCATGACCCAGCTCTACTGCGGCCTGCTGCGCAAGTACCACGGCGCGGACCAGGGCGTCATGAAGGTCGACCCGGTGGTGTGCAGCGAATGGGCCTTCGTGCCGCACTTCCACCGGCCGTTCTACGTCTACCAGTACGCCACCTCCATGGCTGCGGCGACCTACTTCACCGAGCAGATCCTGCAGAAGAAGCCCGGCATGCCGCAGACCTACCTGTCGGTGCTGCGCTCCGGCGGCAGCGTGCACCCGGTGCCGCGCCTGCGCACGGCCGGGCTGGACATGGACTCCCCCGCGCCCTACCAGGCGCTGCTGCGTCACATGGACCGGCTGCTCGACGAGATCGAGAAGCTGCTGGCCCAGAAGGCCTGAGCGGGTCCATGCCCCCACCCCTCTGGGCCGCCCGCGGGCGGGTGAGCGCCGCCGCGCTGGCGGTGGGCGTGGCGGCCGCCGCACAGGCCGCGCCCACCGTGCTGGAGCCGGTGGTCGTCACGGCCACCCGCACCGAGGCCGCGCCGTTCGACGTGCCGGCGTCCATCACCCGCATCGACGGCGACGCGCTGCGCGCCGGGCGCGCCCAGGTCAACCTGTCCGAGGGCCTGGGCGGCGTGCCGGGCCTGCTGGCGCGCGACCGCCAGAACTACGCGCAGGACGTGCAGATCTCCGTGCGCGGCTTCGGCGCGCGCGCCAGCTTCGGCATCCGCGGCGTGCGCCTGTACGTGGACGACATCCCCGCCACGCTGCCCGACGGCCAGGGCCAGATCAGCCACGTCGAGATCGGCACGCTGGGCCGCGTGGAGGTGCTGCGCGGACCCTTCTCGGCGCTGTACGGCAACTCGTCGGGCGGCGTCATCAGCGTCTACTCCGCGGCGCCGGCCGGGCCGACGCACGCGGAGGCCGGCGTCAGCGTCGGCAGCGACGGCCTGCGCCGCGTGGCGGCCACCGCCAGCGGCGGCACGGGCAGCTTCGGCTATACGCTGGGCGCCAGCCGCTTCGAGACCGACGGCTACCGCCAGCACGGCCGCACCGAACGCCGCCTGGGCAGCGCGCGGCTGCACTGGAAGCTGGGCGCCGACACGCGCCTGACGCTGGTCGCCAACAGCGTGGATCTGCCCGAGGCGCAGGACCCGCTGGGCCTGAGCCGCGCGCAATGGCAGGCCGACCCGCGCGGCGTGGACCCCGCGGCGCTGAGCTTCGACACGCGCAAGACGATGTCGCAGCAGCAGGGCGGCCTGGTGCTGGAACACGGCATCGATGCGACGAACACGCTGCGCGTGATGGTCTACCGCGGCCACCGCACGACCACGCAGTTCCAGGCCATCCCGGTGGCGACGCAGGCCAATGCGCTGCACCCGGGCGGCGTCATCATCCTGACACGCGACTACGAGGGCGCCGACATTCGCTGGCGCTGGAGGGGCGAGCGCACCAGCGTCATCGCGGGCATCGCCGCGGACGCGCTGAGCGAGCACCGCGTGGGCATGCAGAACTTCGTCGGCACACAACTGGGCGTGCAGGGCGCGCTGCGCCGCGACGAGCGCAACCGCGTCGGCAACGCCGACCCCTACCTCCAGGCCGAATGGCGACCCGCGCCGGCCTGGCTGCTGACGGCGGGCGTGCGGCGCAGCACGGTCGACTTCCGCTCCACCGACGCCTACGTCACCCGCACCAACCCCGACGACAGCGGCACCGCCCGCTACGCAGCCACGCTGCCGGTCGTGGGCGTCAGCTATGCGGTGGACGAACGCCTGCGCGTCTACGCCACCGCTGGCCGCGGCTTCGAGACACCCACGCTGAACGAGCTGGCCTACCGCGCCAACGGCGCCACGGGCCTGAACTTCGCGCTGCAGGCCTCACGCAGCCGCAGCGTCGAGGCTGGCCTCAAGGCCAGGCCCTGGGACGGCGGCGAGCTGACGCTGGCGCTGTTCCAGACCGGCACCGAGAACGAGATCGTCACGCAGACCAACGCGGGCGGCCGCGCCACCTTCCAGAACGCCGGCGCCACGCGCCGGCGCGGCCTGGAGGCGTCGGGCACCTTCCAGCTGACGCCGGCACTGCAGGCCCAGCTCGCTGCCACCTGGCTGGACGCGCGCTACCGCGACGGCTTCCTGACCTGCACGGCCACGCCCTGCGCCGCCGCGGGCACGCCGGTCGCCGCCGGCAACCGCATCCCCGGCATCGCGCGCACGGCGCTGTACGGCGCACTGGCCTGGCAGCCCGCGGGCGGCTGGCGCGCCGGGCTGGAGGCGCGCGCGCTCGGCAAGGTCTGGGTCAACGACCTGAACAGCGACGCCGCACCCGGCCACGCGACGCTGGCGGCCCATCTGGGCTACCAGCTCAGCCTGGGGCCTTGGGAGCTGGGCGCGCTGCTGCGCGTGGACAACCTGGCCGACCGCCGCGTGGCCGGCTCGGTCATCGTCAACGACGGCAACGGCCGCTTCTTCGAGCCCGCACCCGGCCGCGCCTGGCTGGCCAGCCTGACTGCCAGCCAGCGCTTCTGACGGCCTGCGCAGGCGGCCTGTGCCTGCGCCGGTGCCGCCTGTCGCAAGACCCGGGCACCGGCCGCCGCGGGTCGGCACGATGGCGGCTCCCCAACGACAAGGAGCCTCCAATGCATCGCATTCCCCGCATGATGACCGCCGCCCTGCTGGCCGCCGCGGCAGGCATGGCCCACGCTGCCGATACCGGCGTGCAGGTGCTGGTGCTGGGCACTTACCACTTCGGCAACCCCGGCAGCGACATCGTCAACACCCAGGTCGACGACGTGCTGCAGCCGCACCGCCAGGCCGAGCTGCAGGCGCTGACCGCCCGGCTCGCGCGCTTCGCGCCGACCAAGGTCATGGTCGAGCGCAACGGCGACAAGCACGAGGGCCAGCGCCTGCCCGCCTACGACGCCTGGCGCGCCGGCGGGCGGCGCGACGTGCGCAACGAGGTCGAGCAGGTCGGCTACCGCCTCGCCGCCTCGCTGCGGCACGAGGCCGTCTACGGCATCGATGCGGACGGCGACTTCCCGTTCGAGGCCGTGCAGGCCTGGGCGAAGAAGAACGGCGCCGAGGCCCAGCTGAACGCGCAGCTGGACGAGCTGAAGCAGCGCAGCAAGGCCGACGAGCAGGCCCAGTACACCCGCACCATCACGCAGACGCTGGCCGCCTTCAACGACCCGGCGCGCATCCTGCGCGACCACCAGTTCAGCACCGTCGCGCTGCGCTATGGCCGTGGCGCCGAGCAGCCGGGCGCCGAGTTGCTGGGGCAATGGACGCTGCGCAACGCACGCTCCTGCGCCCGCATGGTGCAGCTGGCGCAGCCGGGCGACCGCATCGTCGTGCTGTTCGGCGCGGGGCACAGCCACCTGCTGCGCCAGTGCGTGAAGGAGCAGCCGGGATGGACGCTGGTGGAGGCGCTGGACTACCTGCGCTGACGCGCGCGGGCATGACCCTTGCAGCCGTGGCGGATCACCCGGCCACTGGCTGAGCCGTGGTGGCTGCCGCGGGCGTCACCGTGACATGCCGACGCTGCAGGCGCATTTCCGGCCCCGCAGCCCGCGGGGGCTTCAGGGCCGCGTGGTACATTCGGGCCCATAGATTCGCACAAGACCGTTTTCTCAAGGTCTTATCTGCAGCCCCGCTGGCCACCCCCTGGCCCTTCTCGCGAGCGGCTCGCTTCAGCAACTCCCGGTGAGTGTTCTTGAGTGTTTCTGTCTCCGCACGGCATGTCGCTGGCGGAGTGTTCTCCAATTCAATTTCCCAAAGGAAACACCATGTCTACTGAAACCGGCACCGTGAAGTGGTTCGACGACGGCAAGGGCTTCGGCTTCATCACGCCTGACAACGGCGGCAAGGACCTGTTCGCCCACCACAGCGAAATCAAGAACAGCGGCGGCTTCCGCTCGCTGGCCGAAGGCGCGAAGGTCGAGTTCGAGACCAAGCAGGGCCCCAAGGGCCTGCAGGCTTCGAGCATCCGCGCGCTCTGAGCAACCGGGCGCCCCGCGCGCCCACACCGCGCCCGACCCAGCAGGTCGGCGCGGCACCACCAAGAAGAAGAAAATGAACAACAACAAGAATATCGAAGTGGGACGCTACGTCGTCTCGCCCATGACCCAGGCTCGCGACGGCGGCGGCTTCGACGCCCTCGTCTCGATCCGATCCGGCCAGGGCATGGCCAGCGTGGACCGCGTCATGCAGTTCACGCCGTGCTTTCGCAGCCCTCAGGCCGCATTGCGCTACGCCAGGACGCAAGGCCTGGCCTGGGCGCATTGCCATTGACCCACGCGGCCGCGCCGCACCTGCAGCCGGCACGGCAACGTGCCGGCCTACCGTCCAACCTGTCGCAAAAGGAGCCCACACTTGGCCAAGGAAGAACTGATTGAAATGCACGGCGTCGTCGACGAAATCCTGCCGGACTCGCGCTTCCGCGTGACGCTGACGAACGGCCACAAGGTCATCGCCTACACGGGCGGCAAGATGCGCAAGCACCACATCCGCATCCTGGCCGGCGACAACGTGTCGCTGGAGATGTCGCCCTACGACCTGAGCAAGGGCCGCATCACGTTCCGCCACCTGGGCTCCCGCGGCCCGGCGCCGGGCGCTCGCTGAGCGGTCAGCCGCTGGCGGCCTGAACGACTGCCTGCCAGGCCGCCACGGCCTGGGCATCGCCCCGTCGTCGGCCGCGTTGCCGACCACCTCCTCCTCCACCATCGCCCTGCCCGCCAGCAGCTGCGAGGCCACGCCACGCCCAGACACTCTGCCACCGGGCCATGGTCAGCAGGTCGGCGCGCAGCGCGTCGGACCGCACCGGCAGATGCAGCTCAGGCCTCGCAACGCTGGATCTCGATGGTGGTGTGCACGATCTCCTCGTGCACGGACAGCCAGTCGCGCACGCAGGCCGGCGTGAGCGCGGCGTCATGCGTGACCAGGCCCAGCACCGCGACGGCCATGGCCTCGGGGTAGTGGATGGCCTCGGGCCTGAGCAGCCGCTCGACCGAGCCCCAGACCATCAGCGCCACGACCACCACCAGGAAGATGGCGCTGGCGAAGCCGCCCAGCACCTCGATCTTCCAGGTGCCGAACGCGAAGCGTGCATCCCCCGCATGCCGGCGCGCGGCGGCATAGGCGGCCACGCTGAGGCCGATGGCGACGGCATGGCTGCTCATGTGCAGGCCGTCGGCCAGCAGCGCCATGGAGTTGTAGTACCAGCCCGCGGCGATCTCGATGAGCATCATCGCGACGGTGATCCACAGCACCCGCCGCGTGCCGCGCTCGCCGGCCTCGTTGCCGCGGTCGAAGACGTGCTCGTGCCGCCAGGCGGCGAGGTCGTGGGTGCGCATGCGGGGGCCTTGGACTGCAGGGATGGCCGGCATTCTGCGCCGGCCAAAAGGCCCTTCAGTTCACAGCGCCGTCACCCGAGACGCGATCGTGAACGCCGCAGCCAGCGCCGTGCCGCCGCTGTGCGTGCCGGCGTTCTGCACCAGGCCATTGAACTCGGCGCCGCCCGCCGCCAGCATGCCGCCGCTCACCGGCGTGAGGCCGGTGCCGGTGGCCAGCAGCGGGCTGCTCAGCACGACGGCCGTGGCGGTGCGCGGCATCGTGAAGGCGAAGGCGGGCCTGCCGTTGGCGTCGCGCAGCACGACCAGGCCGGCGGCGAGGTTGCGCAGCGTCACGCAGTTCTGCGTCGACAGGCTGCTGGTCACGCTGCTGTTGCGGCCGCCCAGGCCGATGAAGGTGCCGCCGGTGACGGTGAAGTTGTTGTTGTCGCAGTCCATCCCGCCCTCGGCGCCGCTGGCGCCGTCGGCCACGACGACGCCGCCGTTGATGGTCAGCGTGCCGTTGCTGTCGATGGCGTCGTTGCGGCTGGCGCGGGCGAGGACGAAGCCGCCGTTGATGACGATGGACTTGCCGGCGTTGATGGCGTCGTCGGTGCTGTTGACGATGATGCTGCCGCCGTTGATGGTCACGCTGGACTTGCCCTCGATGCCCTCGGGCGCCAGCGTGCCTTCGACCGGCGTGCCGGTGGTGGTGATCGTGATGGCGCCGCCGTTGATGGTGACGCGCGGGTCGGGGTCGTCGGTGGTGGCGGTGGTGCTGCCGTCTTCGGCGCCCTCCCAGGAGGCGGTGATGGCCTTGTCGTGGCTGGTGATGGCCAGCGTGCCGGCGTTGATGGCGATGAAGCCCACGGCCGCCGCCGCATCCTCCTTGCCCTCGACCTTGATGCCCTTGCCGGCCGGCGTCGTGATGGTGAGGCTGCCGCCATCCATGACGAAGGCGTGGTTGGCACGCACGCCATCCTTCTTCACCGCGTTGACGCTGACGGTGCCGCTGACGAGACGGATGTGGGCATCGCTGGCCAGCGCGTGCTTGGCCGCCGCCGTGATGTCGAGGCTGCCGCTGCCGGACAGCAGCAGCGGCCCCTCGGCGAAGAACGTGGCCTTGAGGTCCATCGCGGCGGCGTCGGGCCCGGTGCGGGCGGTGTAAGTGGCGGTGTCGGTCAGCGTGTTGCTGCCGGTCAGCACGACGAAGGCGCGCTGCCTGGACTGCAGGTTCAGCGCCGGCCCGTCGGTGCTGGCCAGCGTGACGCCCTCCAGCGCGAGGCGGTAGTCCTGCGCGCTGTGCACGGTGACGGTCTGCGTGCCGCTGCCGCTCAGCGCCAGCTCCAGCCGCGCCGTGGCGGGCAGTGTGGACGTGACGGTCAGGCCCAGCGCGTCCGCCTGCAGCACGACGACGGTGACGCCGCCCATGCCCACCTCGGTACGGCCGGCCACCGTGGCGCCGACCGTGAGGCTGGCGGAGCCGCTGGTGATGGCGCCGCTGCCCAGCGCGACAGCCAGGCGGTGGTGGACCAGCGTGCTGGCGGTGTCGCCGGCATTGGCGCCGGTCTCCAGCCGCCAGGCGCCCACCGTCGTTGTCGTGGCGGGGGCGACGCTGGCGCCGTTGGCATCGGTGCCGGTGACGGCGCCGGCCGTCGTGCTGCCGCCCGTGCTGCTGCCGGTGCCCGTGTCGGCGCTGGTGCTGCCGGAGCCACCCCCGCCACAGGCGCCCAGCAGCAGCGCCAGCGGCGCGGAAACGGCCAGCAGACGGCGCTGGTCATCGACGATGGAGCGGGGAGCACAAGGATGTCGCATGGCGGGTTCGTGAAGCCGGGGTGACGGCGGCAAGTTAGGTGCCCCGGCCCCGTTCCATGTGTCATGTCTTTGAAGATTTGTTGCCGCCGCCGCCCGCCATCTGCGCCCGCAGGGCGGCTCGCGACGGGGCGGTCACTAAAATCCCGCCCTTTTTCGTCTTCGCGCGCCCGCGTGAGCGAGCCGCCGCCCATGCAAGCCCCCACCCCGCAGCCCCACGCGCCCGAGCCCCTGGCCCGGCTGCTGCTGCAATGGGGCGTCGCGCCGCCGCGCACCGCGCCCGTGGCCGAGCGGCTGGGCGGCTGGCTGGGCTGGGCGGACGCGATCGGGCTGTCCCAGGTGCTGGCCACGGCGCCGGCCGGAGGGCCCAACGCCGAGGCCCGCCGCGAGGCGCTGGACTGGGCCGGCGCCGCGCTGGCGCGGCTGCAGGCCGAGCTGGGCGCTGCCTTCGACGATGCCGAGCTGGCGGCCGATGCCGCCGCGCCGGCGCCCGAGGGCGTGTCGCTGGCCGACCTGCTGGCGCCGTTCCGCCTCCACCACGCCCAGCAGCAGCGCAGCATGGCCGCGCGCATCGCCACGCTGCGCGGGCGGCTGCGACCGCGGCTGGCCGAGGCGTCCGGTGCGCTGGCGCGGCTGGCGCAGCTGGACGCGGTCATCGAGCGCGCCGTCGTCGAGCCGGAGCGCCAGGCCCTTGCCGGCCTGCCCGCGCTGCTGACCCAGCGCGCGCAAGCCCACCACGCTGCCGACCCGCGCCGCTGGCGCGCCCGCTTCTGGGCCGACCTGCAGCGCGCGCTGCGGGCCGAGCTGGATCTCCGACTTCAACCGGTGCAGGGGCTCGTCGAGTCGCTGCAGCACGCCGACTCCTGATGAACCGCTTCCTGAACGCCCTCTACCCCCTCGCCCTGGCCGCCGGCCTGGCCGGCATTGCCGGCGCCGCACTGGCCGCAGCGCGCCACCACCCGGTGGCGCTGGCGATGACGCTGCTGATCGCAGCCTTCTTCGCCGTGGGCGTGTGGGAGCTGACCGCCTTCCGCCGCGCCAGCCGCGAGCTGGGCGCGGCACTGCAGGGCGAGGCGAGCGACGGCTGGGTCGGCACAACGCCCGCTGCGCTGCGCGCCGCCGTGCAGCAGCGCCTGGACGGCCTGCGCGTGGCGCTGCCGGGCCTGGCGCTGGCGCCCGCGCTGGCCGGCCTGCTGGTGCTGCTGGGCATGCTGGGCACCTTCATCGGCCTGGTGCTGACGTTGAGCAGCACCGCGACGGCGCTGGGCGCCTCGGCCGATCTGGCCGCGCTGCGCACGGCCCTGGGCGCGCCGGTGCAGGGCCTGGGCCTGGCCTTCAGCGCCAGCGTGGCCGGCGTGACCGGCTCGGCCATGCTGGGCCTGATGGTCGCGCTGGCGCGTCGCGAACGCGCGGCCGTCGGCGCACAGCTGGACACCGCGCTGCTGGGCCCTTTGCGCCCGCTGACGGCTGCACACCGTCGCGAGGTCGCGCAGCAGGCCGCCGATGCCGCCGCCCTTGAAACGGCGCGCGGCCACCAGCTGCAGCTGGTGGATCAGCTGAAGCAGTTCGCACAGCAGATGGCCGACCAGCTCGCCGCGCAGAACGAGCGCTTTGACGAAGCGCGCAAAGCCGACCAGACGCGCTTTCACGGCGAGACCAGCAAGGCCTACACGGCGCTGGCCGGCCATGTGGACGCAACGCTGCGCGCCAGCCTGGCCGAGGCCGCACGCCTGGCCGGCGCGGCCATCCAGCCCGCCGCCGAGGCGGCGATGGCCGGCATTGCCCGCGAGGCTGCGGCGCTGCACGAACGTGTGGGCTCGCAGGTGGCCGATCAGCTCGGCGCGCTGAGCACCCGCTTCGAGGCCGGCGCCGCGCAGATCGCGCAGCAGCACGAAGCCGCCGCCCAGGCGCAGGCCGCGAGCCTGGCGCAGCAACGCGAAGCCGCGCTGCGGTTGCTGGCCGACACCGGCACCACGACGCAGCAGGCCGTGGACCGGCTGGCCGAACGCTGGGCCGCCGAGGCGCAGGCCCTGCTGGCCGCACTGAACGACGCCGCTGCGCGCCAGCAAGCGGCGCAGGCCGAAGCCGACGCCGCCCGCGCGGCCACGCTGCAAGGCCAGGTCGAGGCGCTGGCCGAGCAGCGCAGCGCCGCTCAGCAGGCCGTGGCGCAGACGGCGGAGCAGTTCGCCGCGCAGACGCAGGTGCTGCTGGACCGCGTTGCCGCCGCACACGCCGCCCAGCAGGCCGCGCAAGCCGAGCAGGACGCCCAACGTCGCGCCGAGGCGCGCGCCGACACCGAGGCACTCGCCGAGCAGCGCCGCGCCAACGAGCAACTGCTGGCCGCCCAGCGCGAGGCCGCTCAGCAGCTGCTGGCCGACAGTGGCGCGCGCGCGCAGCAGGCGCTGACCGAGCTGACCACCGGCTTCGCGACGCAGACCCAGGACCTGCTGGACCGCATCGCCGACACGCAGACCCGCCATGCGGCGCTGCAGGCCGACATCGACACGCAACGCCGTGCCGAGGCACGCGCCGAAGCGCAGGCCATCGCCGAGCAGCGTGAGGCCAACGAACAGCTGCTGGCCGCGCAGCGCGAGGCCGCCCAGCAGTTGCTGGCCACCAGCGGCCAGCGCGCGCAGGACGCGCTGGCCGAGCTGAGCGCGAGCTTCACCGCGCAGACGCAGGCCGCCATCGCGGCCATCGCCGAAGCGCACGGCCGGCTGCAATCGGCCCATGCCGCGCATGACGCCGAACGCCTGGCGGCTTGGCGTGCCGAGCTGCAGGCGGCGGGCAGCACGCAGATCGCGCAGCAGCAACAACTGGCCGATGGGCTGCTCGCTCACACGCGCGAGCTGGTGACGCAGGCCCAGACCCACTCGCAAACCACGCTGGCCGAGGCCGGCGCGCTGCTGCAGGCCGCCGGCGAGGCGCCGCGCGCGGCGGTCGAGGTCGTCGCCGCGCTGCGCGAGCAGCTGGCGCAGAGCCAGGCCCAGGACCGCGCCGCGCTGGCCGAGCGCGCGGAGCTGATGCAGACCGTGTCCACGCTGCTGGCTTCGCTGCAGCAGGCGGCCGGCGAGCAGCGGGCGGCCATCGAGGCGCTGGTGCGCAGCGCGGCGTCGCAGGTCGGCACGCTGGTGGACAGCTCGGCCGCGCAGCTGGAGGCGCTGGGCCAGCGCTTCACGGCCCAGGCCGACACCACCGGGCAGACGCTGTCGGACGCCGCAACCACGCTGGCCGCCAGCGCCGCCGACATCGCCAGCCTGGGCGAAGGCTTTGGCGCCGCGGTGGAGCAGTTCCAGGGCGCGAACGCCCAGCTGGTGCAGCACCTGGCCGCGCTGGAGGAGCGTCTGGCGAGCACCATGACACGCAGCGACGAGCAGCTGGGCTATTACGTGGCGCAGGCGCGCGAGGTCATCGACCTGTGCCTGGGCTCGCAGAAGGCAGTGCTGGACGCGCTGCAGAACACGGCGGCTGCGAATGGATGAGCCGCTGGAGATCGAGCAGGAAGGTGTAGGCGCGCCCGCCTGGGCCGCCTTCGGCGACCTGATGGCCGGCGTGCTGGGGGCCTTCGTGCTGGTGCTGGCCGCCGCGCTGGTGGGCCAGCTGGACCTGGCCAACCAGCTGAAGGCCGAGGTCGAGCAGCGCCAGGCCGAGCAGGCGCGCCGCGAGGCGCTGGAGCGCGCGCTGGCCGGCCCGCTGGCGGACGGGCGCATCACGCTGGTGGAGGGCCGCATCGGCATCAGCGGCGCGGTGCTGTTCGCGACCGGCTCGGACCAGCTGCACGCCGACGGCCGGGCTCTGATCAAGAGCCTGGCCACGCCGCTGCGCACCTACCTTGCGCAGCGCGACGAGATCCTGATGGTCAGCGGCTTCACCGACGACCGCGCGCTGGTGAAGGGCATGTCCTTCACCGACAACTGGGAGCTGTCCGCCCAGCGCGCGCTGAACGTGGCGCGCGCGCTGATGGCCGAGGGCCTGCCGCCGGACGCGGTGTTCGCCGCCGCCTTCGGGCCGCAGCAGCCGGTGGCCTCCAACGACGACGCGGCCGGCCGTGCGCTGAACCGGCGCGTGGAGATCGCGCCCACGCCGCGGCCACGGCGTGCGGCGGCAGCGTCCGCACCATGAACGTCGCGGCGATGGACGACCCCGTCGCCTGGGCCGAGGCCCAGCCGGCCGACGCCGTGCGCCGCCGCGTGCTGCAGGCGCTGGCCCGCCGTGCCGCCGCGCAGCCGCCTGGCGCGCTGCGCGAGCAGTTGCTCGCCAAGCTGCAGCAACGCGCCTCGACCTCACCGGCGCCCATGCCCGACCGACGGCCAGCCCCGGCCCCCAGCCCGCTGACCAAGCTGCTGGCCCAGCTGCAGGCCGGCGCCGGCCCCGAGCTGCGTCACGTGCGCGCCCACCAGCGCACCTGGAGCCAGCTGAAGGTGGCGCGCCGCATGGCCGAGGTCAGCGCGCCGGTGCCCGAGCACCTGGGTCCGCTGAACAGCCAGGTGCTGGCGACCCGCGCGCTGCAGCAGTTGCAGGCCCTGGCGCCGGACTACCTGCAACGCCTGCTGACCCAGCTGGATGCGCTGGCCGCACTGGCGCCGCTGCAGGCCGCCGCCGAGGCGGAGAAACCGACCCGCCCCAGCGCCCGCAAGGCCGCGCCGCGCCGGCGCTGAGGCCCCCGGGCCGGCCACCGCAGCCGCCCGAAGCACCAAGCAGCCTCAGGCAAACACGCATTGGAACAATGTTCCAAAACAATGAACATGCGTTTCGTTCGGTGCAATACACCGTTTTGGATTTCCCAGCCGTCAGTGCCTGACGGGCCGGAGCCGCCGTTCAACTCCCCCGCTTTGCCCTCGCCCGTTGGGTTCCCTCCAGGACACGTCGTCTTGCCCTGACGCCCCGCAGCCGGGCCGGCTGACGACTTCAACAGCAAAGACTGGAGACAAGGAATGAACGGATTTCTGATGGCGCGCCGCCTGTGGCGTGGACTCGTGGCACTGGCGCTGGTGGCCGCCGCCGGCCAGGCCGCCGCCGCGCCGGGCGTGCGCACCGTGCCGGCGTGCACCAAGGTCAACATCAGCGCCACCATCGACGTGCCCGCCGGCACGACCTGGGACGGCGTGGCCAAGTACGGCAAGTGGGTCTGCCTGGTGGGCACGGCGTCCAACATGAAGGGCACGCAGAGCGAGAGCCAGATCCCGATGTTCAAGCTGAACAATGGCTCGACGGTCAAGAACGTCGTCATCGGCGACGGCTCGCTGGGCAGCGGCACCAACCTGGCCGCCGGCGGCGCCGACGGCGTGCACTGCTACGGCGTGTGCAACATCACCAACGTGTACTGGGCCGACGTCGGCGAGGACGGCGCCACGGTGCGCAAGCTCAGCGGCGTGACCAGCAAGCTGACCATCAGCGGCGGCGCGGCCTTCAAGGCGGCCGACAAGCTGTTCCAGCACAACAGCGACGGCACGCTGGTGATCCAGGACTTCTACGCCGACAACATCGGCAAGCTGGCCCGCTCCTGCGGCAACTGCTCCACGCAGTACGCCCGCAAGATCACCGTGACCAGCGTGCGCCTGGGCACCGTCAACTCTTCGGGCGTGGGCGTCAACAGCAGCTACGACAGCAAGTCGGGCATCGCCGGCAAGTACGACGTGGCGACCATCACCGACCTGGTCTACGGCGGCTCCAAGGCCAAGTGCGAGGCCTTCGTCGGCACCGGTTCGGGCAACGAGCCGGTGAAGGACACCAACGCCAGCAACATCGCGCGCGCCTGCGTGTTCAAGTGATGAGAATCCGTCCGCTGGCCTGGGCACTGGCCGCGGCGGCCGGCCTGGGGACGCTGACCCTCGGGCTGCCGGCCGCCGGGCCGGCCCGGCCGGCGGACGGCCCCGCCGTGGCGCCCACGCCGGTGCTGCAGATGATGGGGCTGGCCGCGCCCACCGCAGCCAACCCCGAGCCGCACGGTGTCACGACCTTGGGCGAGCCGACACTGAACCACTGGCTGGACCGACGCGAGTACGCACAGGCCGTGCTGGCACTGCAACGCGCACCGCTGGATGCCGCCACCCGGGAGCGGCTGCTGGAGGACCTGCTGGCCCGCTGGGCCGAGGCCGCCCCGGAGCAGGCCGCGCGCTGGGCGCTGACCACGCCCGGCCAGGCGGCGCTGCTGGCGCCGCTGCACGACCGCTGGCTGCAGCAGGACGCCCGCTCGGCCACGGTCTTCGCGCGCAGCCTGCCGGCCGGCGAACAGCGCCAGGCCCTGCTGGACGAAGGCCTGGCCCGCTGGACTGCGCAGGACGGCCAGGCCGCCCGCGACTGGCTGCGGTCCTACGCGCCGCAGCCCGAACTGGATGAGGCCATCGCCCGCCACGCCAGCGCCGACGAACTGGCCCGCCACGCGCCGGCCGAAGCCATGGACCTGGTGGCCCGCATCGCCGCGCCGGAGCGCCGCTGGCAGGCCTGGCAGGCGCTGGCGCGCACCCTGCACGACATCGACCCCGACCAGGCCACCACACGGCTGTCTACGGCACCGGGCCTGTGGCCCGACGAACGAGCGCGGCTGCTCGCCGAGCTGCGCTAGCCGCCCCATCACCTGCACTCATACCCGCATGGCCGACCCGCATGGCCGCTGCGGGCCGGCCCCGAGCCGGGCGGGCGATGTGCGCTGCAACAATCGCCCCCCATGACCTCGATCGTCCGCGTCCTTGCCGCCGCACTCGCGCTGCTGCTCAGCGCCTGTGCCAGCGTGCCCACACCCACCGCACCGGCCGCACCCCAGGCCGACACGCCGCCCCCGCCGCTGTACACGCCGGCCGGCACGCTGCGCGCGCCGCAGATCGAACGCAGCTACACCTCGCAGAACCAGGACAGCCGCAGCCTGTTCATCGTGCTGCACTACACGGTGCTGGACTGGGAGAAATCGCTGAAGGTGCTGACCACCGGCGGCCAGGTGTCCAGCCACTACCTGGTGCGCGACAAGCCGGCCATCAGCTATGCGCTGGTGGACGAGAACCGCCGCAGCTGGCATGCCGGCGCCAGCTTCTGGGGCGGCCACAGCAACCTGAACTCGTCGTCCATCGGCATCGAGATCGTCAACGCCGGCTATGTGGACGGCCCGGGCGGCCGTGTCTACGCGCCGTTCCCGCAGGCCCAGGTGGACGAGGTCATCGCGCTGGTGCGCGACATCCAGAAGCGTCACAAGGTGCGGCCCGAGCGCATCATCGGCCACGCCGACATCGCGCCCGGCCGCAAGCAGGACCCCGGCCCCAACTTCCCGTGGAAGCAGCTGGCCGACGCCGGGCTGATCCCGTGGCCGGACGGCCCCGCGGTGCTGGTGAAGACGCTGGAGCACGAGGTGGCGCCGCGCGACATCAGCTGGCTGCAGGACCGGCTCGCGCGCATCGGCTACAACGTGTCGCGCTCGGGGCAGATGGACACGCTGACCCAGTCAGTCGTCTCGACCTTCCAGATGAAGTACCGGCCGCGCGACATCTCGGGCACGGTGGACGCCGAGACCGCCGCGCTGATCGAGGTGGCGTCCACGCCGGCCACGATGCGCGTGACCGGTGCCGCCGAGGGCGAGACCCGGCCCTACACCTCGCGCTGGTGATGCTGGGCTTCCTGCTCAAACGCCTGGCCACGCTGGTGCCGACGCTGATCGGCATCACCCTCGTCGCCTTCGGTCTGATCCGCCTGGTGCCGGGCGACCCCATCGAGGTCATGATGGGCGAACGCCGGCTGGACCCCGAGGCCCACGCCGCGCTGGTCAAGCGCATGGGGCTGGACCAGCCGCTGCCGGTGCAGTACGCGGACTACGTCGGCAAGCTGCTCCAGGGTGATCTGGGCGAGAGCCTGGTCAGCCGCGAGCCGGTCAGCAAGGAGTTCGTCGCGCTGTTCCCGGCGACCGTGGAGCTGGCCGCGGCGGCGCTGCTGTTCGCGGTGAGCCTGGGGCTGCTGCTGGGCGTCAGCGCGGGGCTCAAGCGCGGCTCGCTGCTGGACCAGGGCGTCATGGGCACGGCGACGGTGGGCTATTCGATGCCGGTGTTCTGGTGGGGGCTGATCCTCATCATGTACTTCTCGGTCAACCTGGGCTGGACGCCGGTGTCGGGCCGCATCGGCATCGAGTACGACCCCGAGCGGGTGACCGGCTTCATGCTGATCGACGCGTGGCTGTCGGGCGAGGAAGGCGCGTTCAAGTCGGCCGTCATGCACCTGATCCTGCCGGCGCTGGTGCTGGGCACGAGCACGCTGGCGGTGGTGGCGCGCATGACACGTTCCAGCATGCTGGAGGTGCTGCGCGAGGACTATGTGCGCACGGCGCGCGCCAAGGGCCTGTCGCCCACGCGCGTGGTGGTGGTGCATGCGCTGCGCAACGCGCTGATCCCGGTGCTGACCGTGGTGGGCCTGCAGACCGGCAGCCTGCTGGCCGGCGCCGTGCTGACCGAGACCATCTTCAGCTGGCCCGGCATCGGCAAGTGGTTGATCGACTCCATCGCGCGGCGCGACTACCCAGTCGTGCAGGCCGGCATCCTGATCTCGGCGCTGACCTTCATCGTCGTGAACCTGGTGGTCGATGTGCTGTACGGCGTGGTGAATCCGCGCATCCGTGGAGGTGGCCATTGAGCGCCGTGCTGATTGAGCGCCAGCCACCCGGCCCTGCGCAAGAGTTCTGGCTTGGCTTCACGGCCAACCGCGGCGCGTTCATCGCGCTGATCGTGTTCGCCGTCATCGCGCTGGCGGCGCTGTTCGCACCGCTGATCGCGCCGTACAGCCCCATCGAGCAGTACCGCGACCACATGCTGACGCCGCCCGTGTGGGCCGAGGGCGGCAGCGCGCGCTTCCTGCTGGGCACCGACGAGCTGGGCCGCGACATGCTGAGCCGGCTACTGCACGGCGGGCGCACGTCGCTGGGCATAGGCCTGGCGGCGGTGACGCTGTCGCTGCTGCCCGGCGTGCTGCTGGGCCTGCTGGCCGCGTTCTTCCAGCGCTGGCTGTCGCCGGCCATCATGCGCGTGATGGACATCGTGCTGGCCCTGCCCTCGCTGCTGCTGGCCATCTGCGTCATCACCATCCTCGGCCCCGGCCTGATCAACACCGTCATCGCCATCGCCATCGGCGCGCTGCCCGGCTATGTGCGGCTGACGCGCGCCGCCGCGCTGGCCGAGATCGGCCGCGACTACGTGACCGCCAGCCGCGTGGCCGGCGCCGGCGTGTGGCGGCTGATGTTCATCACCGTGCTGCCCAACTGCATGGCGCCGCTGATCGTCAACGCAACGCTGTCGTTCTCGTCGGCCATCCTGGAGACGGCCGGCCTGGGCTTCCTGGGCCTGGGCGTGCAGGCGCCGACGCCCGAGTGGGGCACCATGCTGTCGGCCGCACGCGACTACATCACGCGCGCGCCGTGGGTGGTCACGCTGCCGGGGCTGACCATCCTCGTCACGGTGCTGTCCATCAACCTGATGGGCGACGGGCTGCGCGATGCGCTGGACCCGAAGCTGAAGAAAGTCGCTTGATGGCGCTTTTGGAGATCAAGAACCTGCGCGTGCGGTTCGGCAACTTTCCCGCCGTGGACGGCGTGGACCTGTCCGTTGATGCCGGCGAGCTGCTGGGCATCGTGGGTGAGTCCGGGTCCGGCAAGTCGGTCGGCATGCTGGCCGTGATGGGTCTCATCGACGCGCCGGGTGTGGTGAGCGCCGACGTGATGGAATTCAATGGCCGCGACCTGTTGAAGCTGTCGCCGCGCGAGCGCCGCGCCCTGATCGGCCGCGACGTGGCCATGGTGTTCCAGGACGCGCTGACCAGCCTCAACCCCAGCTACACGGTCGGCGCGCAGATCGCCGAGGTGCTGAAGGCGCACCTGGGCCTGCGCGGCTCGGCGGCGAAGCAGCGAGTCGTCGAACTGCTGGAGCAGGTCGAGATCCCCGACGCGGCCAACCGCGCCAGCGCCTATCCGCACCAGCTGTCCGGCGGCATGAACCAGCGCGTGATGATCGCGATGGCCATCGCCTGCGGCCCCAAGCTGCTGATCGCCGACGAGCCGACCACGGCGCTGGACGTGACCATCCAGGCCCAGATCATGGCGCTGCTGCTGAAGCTGCAGCGCGAGCAGGGCATGGGGCTGATCATGATCACGCACGACCTCGCGGTGGTGGCCGAGATGGCCCAGCGCGTGGCCGTCATGTACGCCGGCCAGGTGGTCGAGACCGGCCCGGTGCCGGCCCTGTTCGACGCGCCACGCCACCCGTACACCAACGCGCTGCTGGCCGCGATTCCCGAGCACAACAAGGGTGCCACGCGGCTGTCCGCCCTGCCCGGCATCGTGCCCGGCGCACTGGACCGGCCGGCGGGCTGTCTGCTGAGCCCGCGCTGCCCGCGCGTGCAGCCACGTTGCGCCGCCGAGCGGCCAACGCTCGAACAGGGCGTGCGCTGCTTCTACCCGGTCGAGGCTGCCACCCATGTCTGAACTCCTGTTGGAAGCCACCGACCTGGCCCGCCACTACAGCGTCGCCCGCGGCCTGTTCAAGCCCAAGGCCACCGTGAAGGCGCTGAACGGCGTCAGCTTCAAGCTCGCGCCGAAGAAGACGCTGGCCGTCGTCGGCGAGTCCGGCTGCGGCAAGAGCACGCTGGCGCGCCAGCTGACGCTGATCGAGCCGCCCACGCGCGGCACGCTGAAGATCCGCGGTGTGGACACGGCCGGCGCCGACCTGCGCGCGCTGCGCCGCGACGTGCAGATGGTGTTCCAGAACCCGTTCGCGTCGCTGAACCCGCGCAAGACCATCGCCACCACGCTGGCCGAGCCGCTGCTGATCAACACACCGCTGTCCGCCGCCGAGCGCCAGGAGCGCGTGGCCCAGCTGGCCGCCAAGGTGGGCCTGCGCCCCGAGCACCTGCGCCGCTATCCACACATGTTCTCGGGCGGCCAGCGCCAGCGCATCGCGATCGCGCGGGCCAT
The DNA here is from genome assembly GCA_946480605.1 of uncultured Roseateles sp. The sequence continues at coordinate 20,501 of CAMLKW010000041.1, forward strand.
GATCCTGAACCCGGGCATCGTCGTCGCCGACGAGCCGGTCAGCGCGCTGGACGTGTCCATCCAGGCCCAGATCCTGAACCTGTTCATGGACCTGCAGGACGAGTTCGGCACCGGGTATGTGTTCATCTCCCATAACCTCAGCGTCGTCGAGCATGTGGCCGACGAGGTCATGGTGATGTACCTGGGCGCGGCCGTCGAGGTGGGCGCGAAGAAGACGCTGTTCGCGCAGCCGCTGCACCCGTACACGCGCGCGCTGATGAGCGCCACGCCGGCGCTGCGCAAGGCCGACCGGCGCGAGCGCATCGTCATCCACGGCGAGCTGCCCAGCCCGCTGAACCCGCCGTCGGGCTGCAGCTTCCACAAGCGCTGCCCGCTGGCGGTGCCGCGCTGCGCCGACGAGGTGCCGCTGCTGCGCGAGGTGGATGGCCGCCGGGTCGCCTGTCACGTCGCGTAAGCCCCGCCGAGCGGGGCGGCCATAACCGCCATACATGCCCGGCGGCGATACCGTGATGCATGGAGTGTTGTTGCAGTGCCGACTTCCAGTGGTTGACCTGAGTCATGCATGGGCTTGCCTCGCAAGAATCTTTGCATTCGGCAACGCAAGGACAAAACGACCATGAAGTTCCAGCCCACCCCCATCGCCTGCGGCCTGGCCGGCCTGCTGTTGAGCCTGCAAGGCGCCGCCCTGGCCCAGCAGACGGAGACCCAGGCGCAGAAGGACGCCAAGGCCAAACAGTCGCTGGAGGCCGTCGTCATCACCGGCATCCGCGCGTCGCTGGAAAGCTCGCTGGACGCCAAGCGCAACGCGTCGGCCAACGTGGACGTCATCACGGCGCTGGAAGTGGGCAAGATGCCCGACAAGAACCTGGCCGACTCGCTGCAGCGCATCGTCGGCGTGGCCGTGCGCACCGACTACGACGAGGCCGAGAAGGTCTCGATGCGGGGCACCAACCCCGACATGTCGCTGATCCTGTTCAACGGCCACACCGTCTCCGGTGGCGATTGGTACATCTCCGACCAGGCCTCCAGCAGCCGCTCCACCAGCCTGTCGCTGATGCCCTCGTCGGTGCTGAACGCGGCCACCGTCTACAAGACCTCGCAGGCCAACATCGTCGACGGCGGCCTGGCCGGCACCATCAACGTGACGACCCGCAAGCCGCTGGACGCCAAGAAGGGCTTCAGCGGCGCGGTCCGCGCCGGCGCGGTCTATGCCGACCTGCCCGGCAAGGCCAGCCCGCAGCTCAACGCCAACCTGAACTGGAAGAACGAGGACAGCACGCTGGGTGTGATTGGCCAGGTGTTCGCCGAGAAGCGCTACATCCGCCGCGACAGCGCCTCACGCTTCGCGTACGGCGCCAACTCCGGCTGGGACCAGATCAACACGGCCACCATGCTGGGCATCACCGACGCCTCGCTGGCCGGCACGGGCCTGAAGGCCGCCGACCTGAACGGCGTGCGCCTGCCGGGCTCCATGGCCACCGAGTTCGTCGAAGGCGTGCGCGACCGCAAGGGCGGCATGTTCTCCGCCCAGCTCAAGCCGACGAGCAGCACCGAGGTCGGCCTGACCGGCTTCTACTCCAAGATGGAAGCGGCCAACTTCGGCCGCGCGAGCATGGGCGCCCTCTACCAGATGCTGGTCGGCCAGGCCGGCCCGCTGGGCGGCACCACGGCCACCAACGTCAACGGCCAGCGCGTCTACGCCTCGATCAAGAACCCGGTCATCGTCGAGCAGGAGACCGTCTACGGCCACAAGCTGCGCGTGCTGAAGTCGGCCGAGATCTCCTACGCCAACGGCCTCCCGGCCCAGTACGTCGGCGACTCGGAGGGCTTCTACCGCAGCGGCGCCTATGCCAGCTCCGGCTTCCTGGACCTGGACGGCAAGTGGGTGGTCAGCGACAAGCTGACGCTGAAGGGCCTGATCAGCACGACCAAGGGCATAGGCCACACCGACATGGACCGCGGCCTGACCTTCTCGCGCTACGGACAGGGCGTCAAGTACGACATCACCGACCTCCACAAGGCCCCGGACTTCAGCTGGATCAACGCCGGCAGCGGCACCGTGCCGCTGGCCAGCACCGCGCCCGCCGGCACGCCCGGCTACCGCCTGACCGGCCGCAGCGGCATGAACCGCTACCACACCGTCGACAGCGAGAAGAGCGTCGCCGTCGACGGCGAGTACACGCAGGACAGCGGCATCTTCAGCTCGCTGAACTTCGGCTTCCGCAACGCCGACCACCGCCGCCAGTACGGCCTGTCCACCGTGGCGGCCAAGACCAGCACGATCACGCCGCCCGACCCGTCGGCGGCCGTGCCCTACCCCAGCGACTTCGGCCAGTACCTGGGCGGCAACTTCGACAACACCGGCTTCTACTTCTCGCGCGACTACCTGACCAACTACTTCAACACCAACCTCGCCAAGCAGACCAACGAGCAGTGGGAACGCCGCATCGCGAACTCCATCGACCTGCGCGAGATTCAGAGCGCCGCCTACCTGATGCAGAACCTGGAAGGCAGCCGGTGGTCGGGCAATGTCGGCGTGCGCCTGGTGCGCACGGCCGTCACCTCGCGCACCCCAGTGCCCATCCCGGCCGGCAGCTGCGTGCGCATCGAACCGGGCAAGCCCTATGTGCCCTGCGCCAAGTACCCCGACGCCATCATCGACGTGAGCGAAGGCCAGCCTTACTACGACAACGTGCCCTTCAACGGCGCCACCGGCACGATCTACCGCAAGGAGACCGTCAAGCGCAACTTCGACGACATCCTGCCCAGCCTGAACCTGCGCTATGACTTCGGCCAGGGCCTGATCGGCCGCCTGGGCCTGTCCAAGACCATCGGCCGCCAGAACTACAACCTCTACGGCGCCACGTTCAGCAGCCCCAGCTGCACCTCGCAGGGTTGCACGGTCACCGGCCCCAACCCCAACCTGAAGCCGCTGAGCGCGCGCAACCTGGACATCTCGCTGGCCTGGTACTACGCCAAGCGCTCCATGCTGGCGATCTCGGCCTTCAGCTCGCTGATCGACGGCTACGCCAAGACCGGGGGCACCTCGTCGGGCCAGACGGTCGAGCTGTACGACGGCACGACCAACACCTACCGCACGTACATGATCAACAGCTCCACGCAGCAGAAGGCCCGCATCCGCGGCGTCGAGCTGGCGTGGGAGCAGCCGATCGCGTGGGGCTTCGGCTTCCAGTCCAATGCCAGCTACGCCGAGACCAGCGTGGAAGACGGCCGCCGAATGAACGGCGCCTCCAAGCTCGCCGGCAACATGGGCGTGTACTGGGAGAACGACGTGTTCAGCGCCCGCCTGGTCTACAACTACCGCGGCGACTACGTGTCCAGCACGACGGCCCCGGGCCCCACGGCCAACAGCCAGGGCATGTCCACCATCGGCGGCGTGCTGATGCCCAGCGCCCCGACCATCGCGGCCCCCGTGTCCAACGTGGCCTTCTCGGCCAACTACAACCTCACGCCGGAGCTGCAGATCGCCTTCAGCGCCACCAACCTGACCAACCCGGTGCGCGCCACCTACCGCTACAGCGAGGCGGAGCAGCAGAAGGTGGACGCCAGCGGCCGCCAGTACTACCTGGAAGCGCGCTACAAGTTCTGAGCGCCCGCGCTCAGCGCCAGAGGGCCGGCATGCGCCGGCCCTTT
>CAMLKW010000042.1 GCA_946480605.1 uncultured Roseateles sp.
CAAATGCGGTGGCGAGCGCCTTAAAAGCGGGCATTGAATTTGCTGTTTCGGTGCAATTCGGCTTGGCTTGGTGCGTGGTGCCCAGGTCTGGAGCCGGTGACCGGAGGCGGCGTTGGAGTCATCGATCAAGCAGGGCGCGGACGCGCTCTTCATCCTGTTGGGCGCCATCATGGTGCTGGCCATGCATGCGGGCTTTGCCTTCCTGGAGTTGGGCACGGTACGCAAGAAGAACCAGGTCAATGCGCTGGTCAAGATCCTGGTGGACTTCGCCGTGTCCACGCTGGCCTACTTCCTGGTCGGCTACCTGGTGGCCTACGGCACGCACTTCTTCATCGGCGCGGAGCAACTGGCGCAGAAGAACGGCTATGACCTGGTCAAGTTCTTCTTCCTGCTGACCTTCGCGGCAGCGATTCCGGCCATCGTGTCGGGTGGCATCGCTGAGCGGGCGCGCTTCGGCCCGCAACTGGCGGCCACCGCGGTCATCGTCGGCTTCGTCTACCCGTTCTTCGAGGGCGTCGCGTGGAACCAGGCGTTCGGCATCCAGGCCTGGTTGAAGTCCGCCACGGGCGCCGAGTTCCACGACTTCGCTGGCAGCGTCGTCGTCCACGCCGTGGGCGGCTGGATCGCCCTGGCGGCCGTGCTGCTGCTGGGCCCGCGCCTGAACCGCTACCGCAAGGACGGTGCGATGAGCGCGCATCCGCCGTCCAGCATCCCGTTCCTGGCGCTCGGTGCCTGGGTGCTGACGGTGGGCTGGTTCGGCTTCAACGTGATGAGCGCGCAGACGCTGGAGAAGATGTCGGGCCTGGTCGCCGTCAACTCGCTGATGGCGATGGCGGGCGGCACGCTGGCCGCGGTGCTGCTGGGCCGCAACGACCCGGGCTTCGCCCACAACGGTCCGCTGGCCGGGCTGGTGGCCGTCTGTGCGGGCTCCGACGTCATGCATCCGCTGGGCGCGCTGGTCACCGGTGCCGTGGCGGGCTGGCTGTTCGTGCAGTTCTTCACCCTGACGCAGAACCGCTGGAAGATCGACGACGTGCTGGGCGTCTGGCCGCTGCACGGCCTGTGCGGCGCCTGGGGCGGCATCGCCTGCGGCATCTTCGGCCAGCAGGCGCTGGGCGGGCTGGGCGGTGTGTCCTTCAGCGCGCAGTTGGTCGGTACCGTGGCCGGTGTGTGCTGGGCGCTGGCCGGCGGCTTCGTCGTCTACGGGCTGATCCGCCAGTTCGTGGGTCTGCGGCTGGACGCCGAGCAGGAGTTCGAGGGCGCCGACCTGTCCATCCACAAGATCGGTGCGACGCCGGACCGCGAGGTCAGCTGGTAAGCTGGACCGACTCCATTCTCAAGGCTCCTGCGGGAGCCTGTTTTCCATGTTCACAGGCATTGTCCAGGGCGTTGCCCGCGTCGCATCCATCGAGGCCCGCGAGGGCCTGCACACGCTGAACCTGAAGTTTCCCGAGGGCTTCGACGACGAACTGGCCATCGGCGCCAGCGTGTCCTGCGACGGCGTGTGCCTCACCGTCACCGAGCGGCCGTCGCCCGGCGTGGCCAGCTTCGACGTGATGGCGCAGACACTGAACCTGACGACGCTGGGCGGCCTGCAGGTCGGCTCGGGCCTGAACGTGGAGCGCGCGGCCAAGGAGGGCGTCGAGATCGGCGGCCATCCTTTGTCCGGCCACGTTGATGTGTCGGCCCGCATCGCCGAGATCCGCAAGCCCGACAACAACCACGCCATCCGCTTCGCGCTGCCGGCGCCGTGGATGCGCTATGTGTTCGCCAAGGGCTATATCGGTGTCAACGGCTGCAGCCTGACCGTGGCCGAGGCGCAGCGCGAGCGCGACGGCTCGGGCTGGTTCGAGGTCTGGCTCATCCCCGAGACGCTGCGCATGACCACCTTCGGCGACAAGGTGGTGGGCGACGCCATCCACATCGAGATCGAGCGCAGCACGCAGGTCGTCGTCGACACCGTGCGCGACGCGCTGGACGAGAAGCTGGGCCCGCTGCTGCCGGTGCTGGAGGCCATCGCGCGGGAGCGCGGCATCGACATCACGCAACTCGCCATCGGCAAGTCTTGAAGCGCGCCCGGCCCGGAGCCAGGCGCTGGCGCGTGCGACGATGACCGGCGGCCCATGAACCGGAACCAAGCCCCATGCTGATCAACAGCGCCGTGTACGAGGACGGCCGCATCGTGGCCGAGCCCAGCCTGCCGGACGTGTCCGAGGCGCTGGAGCGCACCTCGGGCTTCGTCTGGATCGCGCTGCGTGACCCCAGCGACGAGGAGCTGCAGTTGCTGCGGCACGAGCTGGATCTGCCGCCGCTGGCCGTCGAGGACGCCCGCAAGGGCCACCAGCGGCCCAAGCTGGAGGAGTACGGCGACATCACCTTCGCGGCCATGCACCTGATCGAGACCGGCCCCGAGGGGCTGGAGGTGGGCGAGGTGCACGTCTTCGTGGGGCCGCGTTTCGCCGTGTCGGTGCGGCATCGCAGCCAGCAGGGCTTTCTCGGCGTGCGCGGCCGTGCCGAGCAGGAGCCCGAACTGCTGCGCCAGGGGCCGGGCTTCGTGCTGTATGCGCTGATGGACGCGGTGGTGGACCGCTACCTGCCGCTGATGGAGGCCATCGAGGCCGAGCTGGAGGCGCTGGAGTCCACCATGTTCCAGCCCCGCCAGGACCGCGAGGCCGTGGTGCAGAAACTGTTCGCGCTGAAGCAGCGGCTGGTGACGCTGCGCCACGCCGTCACGCCGCTGATGGACGTGGCCGGCCGGCTGCAGGGCGGCCGCGTGCCCATGGTCTGCAAGGCCATGCAGGACTACTTCCGCGACGTCTACGATCACCTGGTGCGCATCCAGGCCAGCATCGACGCGGCGCGCGAAACCATCATCGCCGCCACGCAGGTGAACCTGACGCTGGTCACCATCGACGAGTCCCTCGTCACCAAGCGCCTGGCCGCCTGGGCCGCCATCTTTGCGGCGTCCACCGCGCTGGCCGGCATCTGGGGCATGAATTTCGAGAAGATGCCCGAGCTGAGATGGGCCTTCGGCTACCCGATGGCGCTGGGCACCATCGCGTTGGTCAGTGGTGCGCTGTACTGGCGCTTCAAGCGCCTGAAGTGGCTCTGAGCGACCCCCACCGCCGTCCCGACGCTCCGCGTGCACATGGCCAAACTGCGCAGGACGCGAGAAGCCCGCCCCGACCTGCCGCGAGGGCCGGTGACGCAGGCGGGCGTGGGCTGCCGGCTCAAGGCCTGATGCGCCTGCGGACCTCGCGCGCCGCCGGCATGGTGCTGGTGCTGCTGGTGCACGGCGTGGCGGTCTGGCTGCTCTGGCGCTCGCTGGCGGGCCGGGAGCCCGCGTCGCTGCCGTGGCGGACCGTTGTGCGGCTGTTGCCCTTGCCCGCGCAGCCCGCCGCCGCCGAGCGGCCCGCGCCGCCTGCGGCTCGGCCTGTGGAGGTGCGGCCGGTGATCGTGGCGGCGCCGGAGCCGCTTTCGCAGGGCGAGTCGACGCAGGGCGAAGCCACCGCGGCGCCTGCGGCGGCAGGAACGGGCCCGGCTGCTCCTGCCGGTCCGCCGGTCGCGGCGCCGCTGGTGCTCAAGCCTTCCCGGGAGGTGCTGCGCGGTGCGCTGGCCCATCCGGCCACGCAGGACCCGCGCGCCAATTCGCCCCGCCCCTCGGCCGAGGAGCGCATGGCCATGGCCATCGACCCCCAGCTGTGCGTGCGCGAAGAGCGCATGCCGGATGGGTCGGTGCGCCGCTGGATGGGGCGCCTCAAGCGCGCGGCCAGCGCCATCGAGGCGCGCACGGGCCACCGTGGCATCGACGTGTCGGTCTGCGAGTAGGCCATGAATCCCGAAGACCTCCTGAAGCTCGTCACCACCGAGATGCCGTTCGGCAAGCACCGGGGCACGCTGCTCGCCGATCTTCCTGGCAGCTACCTGGGATGGTTCGCGCGCGAAGGTTTTCCCAAGGGCCGGATCGGGCGCCTGCTGGCCCTGATGCATGAGTTGGACCACAACGATCTGCGTGCACTGCTGCAGCCGCTGCGGCGCTGACGCTCCGAACGCCCAGACCACGCTTTCGCCCGCCTGAGCCGCGCGCCCGACGGTCTGTCGGATGCGCGTTTGCGGCGTCTGGCCGCTTGCCTAACCTGCGCTCCAACGCACAACAGGAGGTGGCCATGTTGCAGATTCAGAACGTCATCAAGAGCTTTGGAAAGTTGAACGCCGTCGACGGCGTGACGCTGGACTTGCAGCCCGGCGTCGTGGGCCTCATCGGCCACAACGGCGCGGGCAAGAGCACGCTGATGCAGATGCTGGCGACGCTGACGCCACCCACCAGCGGCCGCATCCTGCTGGACGGCGAGGACATCGTCGCCAGGCCCGAGCTGATGCGCCGGCGCCTGGGCTATCTGCCGCAGGACTTCGGCGTCTATCCGCACCTGACGGCGCTGGAGTTCCTGCAGTACTTCGCGGCGCTGAAGGGCGTGCGCGACGGGCGCCGGCTGCAAGAGCTGCTGGAGCTGGTGAACCTGCACGAGCAGGCGCACCGGCCGGCCATCGGCTTCTCGGGCGGCATGCGCCAGCGGCTGGGCATCGCGCAGGCGCTGCTGAACGACCCCGACGTGCTCATCGTCGACGAGCCCACCGCGGGCCTGGATCCCGAGGAGCGGCTGCGCTTTCGGCACCTGCTGGGCGACCTGGGGCGGCGGCGGCTGGTCATCGTGTCCACGCACATCGTGTCGGACGTCGAGAACATGGCCTCCCACCTGGCCGTCCTGCGCCAGGGGCGGCTCGTGGCCTTCGAGACACCGGAGGCGGTGCTGGCACGCGCGGCCGGCCAGGTCTGGACCGCATCGCTCGCACCGGCCGACTACGAGGCGCTGCGCCAGCATCTGCGGGTGCTGCATGCCCAGCCGCAGGGCGGGCGAGTACAGGTACGCATGGTCCATCCCAAGCGGCCGTTCGCCGAGGCGCAGCCCGTGCAGCCCAGCCTGGAGGAAGCGCTGATGGCTCAGCGCTATGCCGATGCGCGGGTGGCCGCATGAACGCCGCGCCATTCCTGGCCCTGGTGTTGAACGAGTGGCGGCTGCGCAGCCGCCGCGCCAGCACCCTGGTCATCCTGCTGGCCGTGGTGGGCTTGAGCTGGCTGATGGTGCTGGACCCCGGCAGCGGCTCGGCCATGATGGTGGTGCACAAGCAGCGCGTGGCCTACGAGAGCCAGGCGCTGGCGTTCGCAACCACGCTGATCGCGTCGCTGCTGTTTGGCCTTGCGGGCTTCTACCTCGCCCGCGGACGCAGCCAGGAGGACCTGCGCTGGGGCTGCGCCGGCGTTCTGGCGGCAGCGCCGGTGACCAACACGCAGCTGCTGGGCGCGCGCTGGCTGGGGGCGTTCGGCTTTCTGATGTCCATGGGCGCCGTCGTCATGCTGACCGTCTGGGTGCTGCAGTGGGTGCGCGGCGAGGGGCCCTTGCAGCCGCTGCCCTACCTGCAGATGCTGACGCTGGGTCTCGCGCCGGGTTTGATGCTGTGTGCCAGCCTGGCCGTGCTGTCCGATGCCTGGGCGCCGCTGATGGGCAAGCGCGGCGACCTGCTGTACTGGCTGCTGTGGATGGCGCAGTTCGCCTTCATCCCCGCGTCGCTGGCCCAGGGCAGCATCCAGCTGAGCGGCTGGCAGGTGTTCGACATCCAGGGCGTGTCGCCGCTGCTGGTGAGCCTGAGCCGCCTGATGGACGTGACCCACGTGCAGGTCGGCGGCGGCCCGTTCGACGCCACCTTGCCACTGCTGCACATGCCCGAAGGCCTGTGGAGCCGCGAGCTGGTGGCGCTGCGGCTGGGCTCCATGATGCTGGCGCTGCTGCCGCTGGTGCCTGCCGTGCTGTGCTTCCACCGCTATGCGCCGGACCGCGTGAAGCTGCGCAACCCTGCGGGTCGCTGGCGCGCCGTGCTGGCGCTGCAGTGGCTGTTGCGCCCGCTGATGCGACCGTTCTCGCGGGCATTGGGCCTGGTGCTGCCGCTGAGCGCGCGCTTTCCTGGCGTGACGGGTCGCTGGCTGGCCGATGTGGGTTTGCTGCTGCTGAGTCAGCCGCTGTTAGCGCTGGTCATGCTGGGGGGCGGCACCGCGTCCGCCTTCGTGCCCGGCGATGCGCTGACGGGCGTGCTGGCGGTGGCGCTGGCCGCCTGGGGCATCGCGGTGGCCGACGTCAGCTCGCGTGACCTGCAAAGCGGCACACAGGCTCTGGCCAGCGCCGTGCCGGGCGGCGTGACCGAGCGCGGCTGGCGCCTGTGGCTGGCGGCCTTCGGGCTGGGTTTGCTGGTGAGCGCTCCGGCGCTGGCGCGCTGGGTGTGGGACGCGCCGCTGAGCGCTGCCGCCTGCGTGGCGGGCCTGCTGTTCCTCAGCATGGCGGCGGCGCTGCTGGGCCGGCTGACGCAGGGCTCGCGCAGCTTTCTTGCGCTCTTCCTGTTTGGCCTGTACCTGAACCTGCAGGGCACCGGTGTCGCGGCGCTGGACGTGCTGGGGCTGAGCGGCGACGCGCGGCCGGCGAGCGTGGCGGCCTATGCCGTGGCCGGCGCGCTGGGCGTCGTCGCCATGCTGGCGCTGTCCCGGCCGGGGCGGGCCTGAGCCGGCGGCAGCCAGGGGCCGGTGCCGCGAAGCGATGTCACAAACCGCGGGGCTGCTCCGTCATGATCCGTTGCCACCTGAGCCACCGACATGACGACCGCCTCCAGCCCCACCGACCGCGCCCGCCGCTTCGACCGTGACCATGCCCGTCGCCTGCGCGCGCTGGCCTATCGCATGCTGGGCTCGCGTGCCGAGGCCGAGGACATCGTGCAGGAGGCCTGGCTGCGCTGGGCCGAGGTGGACGAAGCCACCGTGCAGCACGAGGGCGCCTTCCTGTCGCGGCTGGTGACCCATCTGTGCCTGGACCAGCTGCGCTCCGCCACCGCGCGGCGCGAGCACTACGTGGGCGTGTGGCTGCCGGAGCCGCTGCTGGAGGACGAGGCGCTGTTCGGCTGGGCGCCCGGCCCCGAGAAGCAGGCCGAGTTCGCGCAGGATGTGTCCATCGCCTTCCTGCTGGCGCTGGAGCGTCTCTCACCCCTGGAGCGCGCCGCCTTCCTGCTGCACGACGTGTTCGACCTGGACTACGACGAGATCGCCCGCCACCTGGACCGCAGCGAGGCGAGCTGCCGCCAGCTCATCAGCCGCGCGCGCAAGCACGTCAAGGCCGACTACGCGCGCCGCGAGGTGGCCAAGGAGGAGGCCGACCGGCTGGTCGAGGCCTTCATGACGGCCGTGCGCAGCCAGGACGTGTCGGCGCTGACGCGGCTGCTGACCGAGGACGCCGTCATGCTGGCCGACGGCGGCGGCAAGGTCAGCGCCGTACCGAAGCCGCTGCAGGGTGGCGAGCGCATCGCGCAGGTCTTCATCGGCTTTGCGCAACTGCCCGCCAGCAAGAGCTGGCGCCTGGTGGCAGCGCAGGTCAACGGCTTGCCGGGCTGCCTCGTCATCGACCAGACGGACGGCCGCCTGGTGCAGACCATCGCGCTGGCCCCGGCCCAGGACGCGGGGCGGCTGGGTGCGCTCTACATCCAGCGCAACCCGGACAAGCTGCGGGCGATTGAGAGAAAGTTGGCCGGCTGAGGTCACAAACCCGCGGGCTGTCCCGTCTTGAGGAGGAGCGCTTCAACTTCTCTCAACCCTCAAGACAGGACCGCATCATGAGCGACACCCGCATCGACTACTTCAGCCAGTCGGCCACCCTCTCCAAGAAGTACCTGGACTTCAGCATGGCCTTCCGCCTCGACGAGACGCTGGCCCTGCTGATCGACATCCGCGCCTCGCAGCTGAACGGCTGCGCCTTCTGCCTGGACATGCACGTCAAGCAGGCCAGGATCCACGGCGAGCGCGAGCTGCGCCTGCACCACGTGGCCATCTGGCGCGAGTCGCCGCTGTTCACGCCGCGCGAACGGGCGGCGTTGGCCTGGACCGAGGCGCTGACGCGCATCGCGCCCGAGGGCATCTCCGACGCCGCCTATGCCGAGGCGCGCGAGCACTTCGGCGAGCAGGAGCTGTCCGAGCTGAGCTGGCGCGTCGCCGCCATCAACGGCTGGAACCGCATGAACGTGGCCTTTCGCATGGCGCCGGGTTCGCGCGACAAGGCCTTCGGGCTGGACAAGTCCGGGCTGGCCTGAGCGGGCGGGAATATTCCGGCTCGGCCCTCGGTGTTGCCGTGGAGGATGACGGTTAGAGTCCGGCGCCATCACATCAGAACCCGAGGGCGCAGTGACACGAAGACAGGGCCTCATCCAAGGTGCGTGGCAGGCGGTGGCGCTGTGTGCCGTGCTGCTGGCCGGCATGCCCGCCCGGGCGCAATGCAAGCTGCAGGCGCTGGAGCTGCCGGTGCAGCTCATCAACCAGCGGCCGGTCGTGACGGTCAAGCTCGACGGCGTGGACGTGCGCATGCTGGTGGATACCGGCGGCTTCTACAGCATGCTGACGGAGGCCACGGCGACGCAGTTGGCCCTCGAACGCCGGCCGCTGCCGCACGGGTTCACCGTCAGTGGCTATGGCGGCCGCATGGAGGTCAGCCGTGCGACGGTGAGGCAGGTCATGCTGGAGGGGCTGCCGATGTCGGACATCGAGTTCCTGGTGGGCCTCAGCGAACTGGGTTCCGGCATCGGCGGGCTGTTGGGCCGCAATTTCCTGTCCAGGACGGACATGGAGTTCGACCTGGCCCATGGCATGGTGCGCATGATCTTTCCCAAGGGCGACTGCGACCAGACGCACCGCGCCTACTGGGCAGGCGATGCGCCGGTGATCGAGGCCCCGCTGGAGGTGTCCTCGCACCAGTCCATGCCGCCCATCCGCGTGCAGACGCAGATCAACGGCAGGACGGTGCTGGCCATGCTGGACACCGGGGCGCCCTACACGGCGCTGGAGTACCGCGCGGCGCGGCGGGCCGGCGTGCTGCAGGAGGACATGACGCCGCTGGGCAGCGTCGGCGGTGGAGGCCAGGGCCGCGTGCGGTCGTGGACGGCGCTGATCGAGTCGTTCGAGCTGGGGGGCGAGAAGATCGCCAACAACCGCCTGATGATCGACGACGTCGCGCTGAATGGGCAGGACATGCTGATCGGGCTGGACTACTTCCTGTCTCACCGCATCTACGTGTCGTGGAAGCAGAAGCGCTTCTACGCCACCTGGAACGGCGGACCGGTGTTCGCGCGGCGTTGGGATGCGTCGAGCGGCGACCAAGCCCACGCGGCTGCGGCCGTGCCGGTGGCCCCGGACGATGCCGACGCGCTGGCCCGCCGCGGCCGGGCCTCCGCCGCGCGCGGCGACACGGCCCGCGCGCTGCAGGACCTGACGCGCGCCGCCGAACTGGAGCCGGCCAACGCCGCGCATTTCGAGGCCCGCGCCGCGGTGCACATCGCGATGCGCTCGGCGCGCCTGGCGCTGGCCGACCTGCACACCGCACTCGGCCTGGACGCCGGGCTGCACGACGCCCGCCTGCAGCGGGCGCGATTGCGCCAGGCCACCGGCGACCCGGCAGGCTCGCAGGCGGACCTGGCGGAGCTGGACCGCCGGCTGCCTGCGTCTGCGCAACTGCGCGCCGACATGGCGGACGCCCACGCCGACCAGCAGCGCCTGCCCGAGGCGCTGCGGCAGTGGGCGCAGTGGATGGACACGCACCCGAATGACGGCGGCCTGCCGGGCGTGCTCAATGCGCGCTGCTGGCTGCGTGCCCGCCTGGGCGTGGAGCTGGACCTGGCGCTGGACGACTGCCGGCGTGCGGTGAGGCTGGTCAGTCGCGAGACCGCCTACCACGACAGCCTGGGCTGGACGCTGCTGCGGCTGAACGATGCCGCGCGCGCAAAGAAGGCGTTCGACACCGCCATCGAGTTGCAGCCCAAGGCCGTCTGGTCGCTGTACGGCCGAGCGCTGGCCTTGCTGCGTCAGGGCCAGCCCGAGGCCGCAGCGCGCGACCTGGCGGCGGCGCGCCAGCAGCGACCAGAGATCGATGCCGAGGTGAAGCGGGCCGGCTTTCCGGTGCCGGACGAGCTTCCGTCGGCGGGCGCCTAGCCCCGGTTGGCCGCCGCGGCCGCCTTGAACAAGGCCCGCAGCGCCCGCTCGTCCAGTGCATCGCCCTCGCGGAAGTCGATGGCGCGGCGGACCTTGCCGTCCAGACTGGCGTTGAACAGCCCGGCCGGGTCGGGCAGGGCGGCGCCCTTGGGGAAGGTCATCTTCACGGCCGCCTTGTAGGCCTCGCCGGTGCACAGGATGCCGTCCTTGGACCACACGGGGTTGGCCCATTTCCATTCCTCGACGGCGCCGGGCACGGCTTCCAGCACCAGCGCACGCAGCCGTGCGAGCAGGGGCCCGCGCCAGCCGCCCAGCGCCTCGATGCGGGCGTCGATCAGCGCTGCCGCAGCGTCGCCGGATGGCGTGGCGGCCTTCTTCATGTGCGCCCCGACTGGATCATCTTCCAGCCATTGCCCGACGGATCACGGAAGCCCGCGTCCACGTTGCCGTAGCGCTCCACCGGCTCCTGCGTGAACTCCACGCCGCGCGCCTTCAGCCGCTCGAAGACGGCGCGGCAGTCGCCGACCTGCAGCACCAGCGGCGGCATCGCGCCCTTGGCCACCATCGCGTGCAGCGTCTGCGCCGTGGCCTCGTCGTGCACCGGCGGGCCGGGCAGGAACAGGCCGAGCTGGAAGCTCGGCTGATCGGGGTGCTGGACGGTCAGCCAGCGATAGGGGCCGTTGCCCACGTCGGCGTGTACCTTGAAGCCCAGCTTGTCGACATAGAAGGCGAGGGCTTCGGACTGGTCGCGCACGTAGATGCCGACGACCTGGATGGCTTGGATCATTTGGGAGGCTCCTGGGTTGGAGACGCGTTTGTATCGGGCGCCTCGCGGCGGCGCTTCTCCGAAACTGCTGTCCTGAGATCGGGCCGCTGCGCCGCCTGCAGCACGCAGTGGGGCATGCGGCCCAGCTCGGGCGCCAGGCCGCGAGCCTGTTCGCGCAGGGCGCCGGGGCTGGTGCCGGTGATGTCGCGGAAGATGCGGCCGAAGGTGCCCAGGCTGGCCCAGCCAGTCTGGAAGGCGATCTCGGTGACGGGCTGGTCGGTCTCGCGCAGCAGCGCCACGGCGCGTTCGATGCGCCGCGTCAGCAGGTAGCGGTGCGGCGGCAGCCCGAACGCCCGCTTGAAGGAGCGCGCGAAATGGGCCGGCGACACATCGCTGACGCCGGCCAGCCGCTCCACCGTCCAGTCCTCGTGCGGGGCCGCATCCATGCGGTCCTTGGCGCGCAGCAGGCGGCGCAGCAGCTTGGGGTCCTGGGGCGCTGTCATGCCGGCATTCTCGGCCGCTGTTCTGGCTGCGTGCAGCCACCGAGAAGCACGCGACCGACCACCCTGCGGTGGTGGCAATCGCGTGAGCGGCACCGACGGCGTGCCCTTGATGGACCTGGCGCCCGCGGTGTCGGTGCGCGAGAACAAGCGTGGCATGCGGATCGGTGCGGGCTGGCACCCTCACTCATGCGTGTGCATGTCAAGCCCTGACCCCACAGCTGCGCACCTGTTCACGTCATGCCCGCGTTTTCCCGCATTTGCGGGGATGCGCGACTGTTTCAACTCGATACAGTTGCGCCCACTGCGCGGTTGCTAATGGCTCCATGCGCGGGCAGCAGATGTCGCGGGGTCCTGTCATGACCTGAAGCGCACGCAGGGGGGACAAGGCCGTCAGGCCGTTCGTGGGTTCGTCATGGCGGACCCGTCCTTATCCCCCTTGTCCTGCGGACAGCTGGTGCGGCGCTAAAGCAGTGCGGCACGGCTGCGCCGTGGGCAGACATCACCTGCTACCCCGTGGAAGCCTGTCCCGTTCTTGCCCCGACCTTTGCCCCAACGCCCGTGCACGAGGCGCGCGATGCCGCTGATCTCATCGTCGATGCCCTTGCCGCCCTCGGCGTGGAATACGTGTTCGGCGTGCCGGGCGGCGCCATCGAGCCGCTGTACAACGCGCTGGCGCGCAGCGCCCGCCGCGGTGGCCCGCAGGCCGTCGTGGCGCGCAACGAGCAGGGCGCGGCCTACATGGCCGACGGCTATGCCCGCGAGACCGGCAAGCTGGGCGTGTGCATCGCGACCTCGGGCCCCGGCGCCACCAACCTGATCACGGGCGTGGCCTGCGCCTACGACAACAACGTGCCGCTGCTGGTCATCACCGGCCAGCCGCCGATCAAGAACTTCGGCAAGGGTGCGCTGCAGGAGTCCAGCTGCACGGGCATCAACACGATGGCGATGTTCCGCCCCTGCACGCGCTACAACTCGCTGGTCTCGCACGCCGAGCAGCTGCCCACCAAGCTGTTCAACGCGCTGATGCAGGCGCAGCGCGCGCCCAGCGGCCCGGCCCACCTGTCCATCCCGGTGGACATCCTGCGCACGCCGCTGCCCGACGACATCGAGATGCCGGATTTCGCCGGCCTGCTGCGCCGTGCGCCCGCGCTGGTGGACCTGCCGGCCGTGCGCCAGCTGGCACGGCTGTTGTTCTCGGCCCGCCAGCCGGTCTGGCTGATCGGCGACGGCTGCGGCGAGGCCGCCCACGAGCTGATGCAGCTGGTGCAGCGCACCGACGGCCGCTTCATCACCACGCCCGACGGCAAGGGCTTCGTCAACCCGCGCCACCCGCGCTTTCGCGGCGTGTTCGGCTTCGGCGGCCATGCGACGGCGGCCGAGCTGCTGTCGGACGAACCCGACCTGGTCATTGCGCTGGGCACGGGCTTCGGCGAGTTCAACAGCGGCGGCTGGTCCGGCGCGCTGCTGAACAGCCGGCTGGTGCATGTGGATGACAGCGACGAGAACCTGATGCGCTCGCCGATGGCGCGGCTGCATGTGCGCGGCCACATCAAGACGGTCTGCGAGCAGCTGATTGCGCTGCTGGCCTGGTCGCACACCGGCCAGGAGGCGCAGCTGCTGCCCTTCCTGCATCCGCAGGTGGCGCGCCAGGCCTATGACGCGATGGTGGACAGCCCGCAGGCCGTGCGCAGCGAGGCCGCGCCGGTCAAGCCGCAGCGCCTGCTGGCCACGCTGGGCGAGCGCTGCCCGCCGCAGACCCGCTTCGTCGCCGACGCCGGCAACAGCGCGGCCTGGGCCGTGCACTACCTGGCGCCGCTGGACCAGCGCAGCGGTCGCCTGCCGGGCGACGCCTACCTGCCCACCGGCAAGGAGCGCCGCACGCGCCACTCCAGCTGGCTGCGCGTGACCATGGATTTCGCGCCCATGGGCTGGGCCATCGGCTCGGCCGTGGGCATCGCGATGGCCAACCGCCGCTGCCCGGTGGTCTGCCTGACCGGCGACGGCAGCTACCTGATGAACGGCCAGGAGATCACGGTCGCCGCCGAGCTGGGCCTGCCGGTGCTGTACGTGGTGCTGAACGACGGCGCTCTAGGCATGGTCAAGCATGGCCAGCGTCTGGCCGGCGCCGAGCCCATCGGCTTCGAGCTGCCGAAGGTGGATTTCGCGCTGATGGCCCAGTCCATGGGCATCCCGGGTCACGTCATCCGCTCGCCCAAGGACCTGGACGCGCTGGACTTCAAGGCGCTGCTGGGCCGCCCCGGACCCACGCTGCTGGACGTGCGCATCGACGGCGAGGAGGTGCCGCCCATGAACCTGCGCATGAAGACGCTGGGCACGGCGCGATGAGCGCCGCCGTGGCGCGCGAGCAGGTCCGCACGCGCATCTGGCACGAGCAGCCCGAGCCCGACAACGGCTTCGCCACGCGCAGCGCGCTGTGCCATGGCTACGACGTCTATGGCGACATGCTGGGCCGGGCGCGCTGGGTGGACATGCTGTTCCTGCTGCTGCGCGGCGAGGCCCCGTCGGCGGCGCAGGCGGGGCTGCTGGACGCGCTGGCCGTGGCGCTGGCCAACCCCGGGCCTCGCGATGCGGCCGTGCATGCCGCGATGTGCGCCGGCGTGGGCGGCTCGACCTCGGCCGCGGCACTGATCGCCGCGCTGTCGGTGGGCGCCGGCAGGGCCGGCGGCGCGCGCGAGGTGTGGGCGGCGATGACGCTGTTCCAGGAATGCGGACGCAGCCCGTCGGCCTGGGAGCTGGCGTTCGCGGCGCCCGTGGCCGAGCGGGCCGGCATCTGGCCGCAGGCCGGGCATGCGCCGGGTTTCGAAGTGCACGCCGCGCAGGCCTGCGGCATCGTGCAGCGTGCGCTGCAGGTGCTGGCCTCGCTGAGCGACGGCGCCTGCCTGCCATGGCTGCTGCAGAGCCGCGCGCCGCTGGAGGCCGCGGCCGGCCGCGGCCTGGCCATGACCGGCGTCGCCGCCGCGGCCCTGCTCGACCTGGGCTTCACGCCGGAGCAGGGCGAGATGCTGCACCTGCTGCTGCGCCTGCCCGGTGCGGCGGCCCATGCGCTGGAGCAGCGCGAGCGCGGGCACAAGAGCTTTCCGTTCTTCGCGCTGGATCTGCAGAACGACCCGGGAGGTGCGGCATGAACGGCCCGGAACTGCTCGTCAACAGCGCCGACCGCATGACGACCCAGGCGGGCCAGGCCTTCGTCGGCAGCCGTGCCGTGTTCCGTGGCCAGGACCTGCACGCCGAGCTGCGCCACCAGGACTGGATGGCGCTGTACGTGCTGGGCATCACCGGCCGCCAGCACAGCGATGCGCAGGTGCGGCTGCTGCACGCGCTGTGGGTCTGCACCAGCTATCCGGACGCGCGCATCTGGAACAACCGAACGGCGGCGCTGGCGGCTTCCGCGCGCAGCACGCCGGGGCTGGGCATCGCAGCGGCGCTGGCGATGTCGGAGGCCACCATCTACGGCGGCCATCCCTACGTCAGCAGCATCGACTTGCTGATACGCGCACGCCGGCACGACGGGCCGCTGCAGGCCTTCGTCGAGGCGGAGCTGGCCCGCGGCCGCATCTACGGCTACGGCCGGCCCATCGCCAGCGTCGACGAGCGCCTGCCCTGGGTGCTGGGCATCGCCCGCGAACTGCAGCTGGACGGCGGGCCGCATCTGCGCATTGCGCTGGAGGTCGAGCAGCTGCTGGTGGCGCGCAATCCCAAGCTGCGCATGAACTACGCCGCGCTGATGTCGGCGCTGTGCGCCGACCTGGGCTTCTCGGCCACCGAGATGCACCACTTCCAGGTGCCGGTGTTCCTGGCCGGCATGTCGCCCTGCTTCATCGAGGCCGCCGAGCGGCCGGCCGGCACGGTGTTCCCGCTGTCCTGCGAGCACATCGCCTACGAAGGCCCGGCCCCGCGCCGCTGGCCCGCTTCATCACCCTGAGCACCCCCCATGAATCCCTATCCGCATTACGCGCAGATGCGCGCGACGAACCCCGTGCACTTCAACGCCGAGCTGGGCGTGTGGGAGGTCTACGGCTACCACGACATCCAGACCGTGCTGGGCGACGCCAAGACCTTCTCGTCGGACCTGTCGGACGGCAAGATGATGGTCTTCATGGACCCGCCGCGGCACACGCAGTACCGCCGGCTGGTGGCGCGGGCCTTCACGTCCAAGGTCATCGCCGACCTGGAGCCCGGCGTGCAGGCCATCACCGACGAGCTGCTGGACCGCGTCGAGGCGGACGGCCGCATGGACCTGATCAGCGACCTGGCCTTCGCGCTGCCGGTCACCGTCATCGCCGAGCTGCTGGGCCTGCCGGTGGCGGACCGCGACAAGTTCAAGCAGTGGTCCATTCCCGCCATCCGCGCGGCCGAGATGGAGCTGATGGGCCAGGTGCCGGCGCCCGAGCTGGTGCAGGCCGTCGACGAGCTGGATGCCTACCTGGCCGACCTCATCGCCGCGCGCCGCGACAGCCCCCGGCAGGACCTGGTCAGCGGCCTGCTGGCGGCCGAGGTGGAGGGCGAGAAGCTGACGCTGCAGGAGGTGGCCAGCACCTGCCGGCTGCTGCTGATCGCCGGCTTCGAGACCACCACCAACCTGATCGGCAACACGCTGCAGCTGCTGCTGGCGCACCCCGAGGCGCTGGCCCGGCTGGTGGCCGACCCCGCGCTGCTGCCGGCGGCGATCGAGGAGGCGCTGCGCTTCAACACGCCCTTCATGTTCTTCGCCCGCCGTGCCACCCGCGACGTCGTGCTGGGCGGCCAGCTCATCCGGGCCGGCCAGCAGGTGATGACCTTCAACGCGTCGGGCAACCGCGACGAGGCCGCCTTCCCGCACGCCGACCGCTTCGACATCGGCCGCACGGCCAACCGCCACCTGAGCTTCGGTCATGGCATCCACTACTGCCTGGGCGCCGGCCTGGGTCGGCTGGAGGCGCGCGTGGCCATCGCCACGCTGCTGCGCCGCTTCGGCGCCCTGCGCCCGGACGAGCGCCGGCCCGCCGAGCCGCTGCAGTCCTTCGTGCTGTTCGGCTTCAGCAGCCTGCCGGTGCGCTTCGAGGCCTCAGAGGCGGTAAGCGGCCTGCACGTAGAGTGAGCGCCGCGCCAGCGGGATGTCCTGCGGCAGGCCCAGGCCCGGCGCCATGCTGGGCTCGCGGGCGTCGGCGTTGAACAGGTTGCGCAGCGACACCGCGAAGTCCCAGTTGCCGCGGTCCTGGCCGGTGCGCAGCGTCAGGTCGGCGGTGCTGTAGTCGGCGATGGGCGCGCGCGCGTCGCCGGCGGCGCGCCGGCGGTCGGCCACGTGGTTGAGCTGGCCGCTCAGCAGCCAGCCGTTCGCGACGCTCCAGTCGGCGCGGACGTTGAGCTTGCGGCGCGGCGCATAGCCCGCGTCCGTGCCGGTCGTGTCCTCGATGGCGCGCTGCAGCCCGAGGTTGCCGCTCAGCCGCAGCTGGCGCGACACGTCCCACTGCGCCTCCAGCTCCAGGCCGGTGCCGTGCTGCGCGCCGATGTTGTTGAACTGGGCCGTGCCGCCGCCGGTGTCGGTGGTGCGGATGATGTCCTTCATGTCGTAGCGGAACAGGCTCAGGTTGAGCTGCAGGTCCGCCCGCGCCTGCCACGAGAACGCCGTCTCCAGCGTGCTGATCTTCTCGGGCTGGAGCGCGGCGTTGCCGCGGATGACCGGGTTGTTGATGCTGTACTGCTCGGTGAAGGCCGGCGCGCGGAAGGCGCGGCCGTACAGCAGCTTGACGGTCAGGTCCAGGTGGGCGTCCCACACCAGCGCCGCGCGCGGGTTGGTCGTGCTGCCGAAGTCGGAATAGCGGTCGTGGCGCACGCCGGCCGTCAGCGTCCAGTCCTTGGCCAGGCTCCATTCGTCCTGCGCGTACACATAGCTGACCGTGCGCCGGTGCGGCTCGACGAAGGACTCCGAGGCCGGGAAGGTCTCCAGCTGGCCGCTGGGCAACGGCACGGGCACGCCGGTGGCGGGGCCGCTGGCGATGATGGTGAAGTTCTTCAGCTCCCGCGTGCGGTACATGTCGAGGTCGTCATGCCCGGCGCCCACGCGCAGGCTGTGGCCCTGGATGCCGCCGTAGGAGGCCACGGCCGCCAGCCGCAGCTGCCGCTCCCAGGTGCTGGGCGCGCCCAGCATGCCCTTGGGGAAGGAGCCTCCGAAGGCGCCCGGCGGGAACAGCTGCAGCGGCACGTTGAAGGTCTGCTGGTAGTGCAGCCAGCTGGCCGTCAGCGTGCCGCGCCAGTCGCCGCCGAGGGCGATGTCGGTCCAGGACAGGTCCGAGGTGATGCGCTGAATGCGGTAGCGTCCGACCGGGTCCAGCGCGCCGGCGACGCCGGCACCGGTCTGCAGGTCGTCGCGCAGCTTGTAGCTGCCGCGCAGGCGCAGCTGGCCGCGGCTCAGGTCGGCGTTGGCGTCCACGGCCTTGAAGCCGACGTTCATGGGGCCGGGGGCCAGGCTGGCCCGGGTGCCGAACAGGCCGTCCAGCAGGGTCTGCTGGTCGGCGGCGACGGTCTCGCGCTGGCCGTCCGTGCTGCCCACGCGCAGGTAGGCGGCCAGGTCGTAGCCGGCCAGCCGGCCGCCGTACTGCAGCCAGCCGTCGCGGCTCTTGAACGAGCCCACGCGCAGGCCCAGCTCCGTGCCGCCGATGTCGGCCGCCGTCTTGGTGATGACGTTGATGACGCCCGAGAACGCGTCGGCGCCGTACAGCGCCGAACCCGGCCCGCGGATGATCTCGATGCGGGCGATGTTCTGCACCGGCATGTCGCCCCAGCCCAGGCCGCGGTTGCCGACGAAGAGGGTGGTCAGCGGCACGCCGTTGAGCAGCATCAGCGTCTGCGCGTTGAATTCGCTGTGGATGCCGCGGATCAGGTACAGCGGCGCGAAGGTGTTGCCGCTGCGGCCGACGTGGATGCCGGGCACGCTCTCCAGCACCTCGTCGATGCCGGTGGCGCCCATCGCGGCGATGTCCTGGGCCGTGATGACCGTGGCCACGGCCGGCGCCCGCCGCAGCGCCTGCGGCGCGCCGGTCGCGATGCTGATGGTGGTCTTGTCGCCATAGACCTGCGCCAGCTCTTCTTCTTCGCTGGGCGCCTGCGCAAGCGCGAGCGGCTGGCCGGCCGTCGTGCAGACGGCACCCAGAAGCACCAGACGAAGTAAAGGTCTCATGGCCAGCTTCTCCGAGGTGGGCGGTGACGGGCGCGTATTGTGCGGGCGCTACAGGGTGGGCCGCAGACTTGCAAGGGGGATTGCGTCGCGATCGTGAACTCCGCCCGCGAGGCTGGCTTGCCGGGAGCCGTCCGTGCACTGCGCCACGTGGTGGTCGTCGCTACCACACCACATCGTCCCCGGCAGCCCGTGGCTGGTGCCGGGTCTTGCCAGGGCCGAGGCGTGGAGCCTTCGCCGTTCGGGCAAGCATGCTTGCGGTGCCGCGTGGCGCCACCGCCGGCCCCGGGCGAGCGCCTGCCGCTCCCGCTAGGGGGCGGCCAGGTGCCGGCCAATTATCACGATCGGGTCCGGCCCCTTTGCTCATAATGCCGCCCACCCGTTCAAGCCCCGTCTTGCAGCAGCGCAACTTGACTGATCTCGGCAGCTTCGCCCCAGCCACCCGCCGCACTCTGCTGCAGCAGGTCGTCGGCGGTGCCATGGCGCTGGCCGGGGGCGCGGCTACGGCGGCGGAGGGGCGCGTGCTGGCGGTCGTCTACCCGGAGCTGGCCGATCCCTTCCGCCAGGTCTTCGCCAGCATCATCGACGGCATCGAGGACCGCCTGGGCGCCAAGGTGGCCAGCTTTGCGGTGGCGAATGCGTCCAACCCCGCGCAGGTGGCCGACAGCATCCGCAGGCGCGAGGTGCAGGTGCTCATCGGCCTGGGGCGCGGCGGCATGCGCATCGCGGCGGCCCTGGCCGGCGAGATGGCCGTGCTGGTGGGCTGCGTGGTCTCGGTGCAGGAGAGCGAGGCACGCAGCTTCCCGGTCCACACGCTGGCGCCCGATCCGGCCCTGCTGCTGGCGCGGCTCAAGCGGCTGCGCCCCGCGACCCGGCGCGTGCACCTGGTCTATGACCCGCGGCTGAATGCCTGGCTGGTGCGGCTGGCGCGTGAGGCGGCGCGCGCCGAGGGGCTGGAGCTGCTGGCCCAGGAGGCTGCCGACCAGGCTGGCGCACTGCGCATCTACACCCAGCTGCTGGCCGGCGCCGACCCGGCTCGCGACGCGCTGTGGCTGCCGCAGGACCCCACCACGGTGGACGACAACGCCGTGCTGCCGCTGGTGCTGCGCGAGGGCTGGAACCGCAACATCGCCGTGTTCTCCAGCCACCTCGCACATGTGCGCCGCGGCGCGCTGTTCTCGTTCTACCCCGACAACCTCGAGCTCGGGCGCTCGCTGGCCAGTTCGGCGCAGCGCCTGGCGCAGGCGCCCAAGGCCGCCGTGCCCGGGGTTGTGCCGTTGCGCCAGGCCCTGGCCGCCATCAACATCCGCACCGCCGCGCATCTGGGCATAGACGCGGCGGCGGTGCAGTCCGGATTCGATCTGGTCTATCCGTCCAACTGAGGCCTGATTTGTCTGCATCCCCACCCATCGACAGCCAGCCGCCGCTGCTCCCGCGCGACGAGCCGGCGCCGCCGCCCGTGGCGTCCAACGACAGGCCCTGGCCGTTGAACGTCTACCTGCGCTGGCTGCGCCAGACCTCGTTCCGCCGCCACCTCAGCGTGGCCGTCACGCTGGGCGCGCTGTGCCTGGCGCTGCTGATGGCCGCCGTCAATGCCTGGCAGGGCGGCCTGGTGCTGCGCGCGACGCTGATGGAGCAGGGCGGTCGCGTCGCCGCCAACCTGGCGTCCAACAGCGCGCTGGCCCTGATCTACGCCGCCGCCGACAATGCCGAGGAGGCCGTGCGTGCTTCGCTGGCCTTCCCGGACGTGACCGGCATCGAGATCCGCGACACGCGCGGTCGCATGCTGTTGGCGCTGGGCGCCGGCGCCAACAAGCTGCCGGCCGCGGCCGAGCCCGGCCGCGCCGCCAGCGAGCCCTGGCTGGACCAGGAGAACGACGACAGCTGGGCCTTTGCCGCGCCGGTCTGGACCCGCCCCGAGGCCTCGCCCTTCGACGTCGAGCTGCGCCCGCCGCAGCTGCTGGGCCATGTGCGCGTCATCCAGAGCAAGGAGACGCTGCGGCGCACGCAGACCACGCTGTTCCTGTCCAACTTCGGCGTGGCGCTGCTGCTGGCGACGCTGTTCCTGTTCGCCGTGCGCTTCCTGGCGCTGCGCCTGACGCGACCGCTGGCCGCGCTGGCCACCGCGATGGAGCAGGTGGAGCGCGGCGACAGCGATGTGCGGGCACCGGCCGGCGGCCCGCGCGACATCGCCGCGATGGCCCACACCTTCAACCGCATGATCGGTTCGCTGCAGGAGCGCGAGACCGAGCTGGGCGCGCACCGCGACCACCTGGAGGAGCTGGTGCGCGACCGCACGCTGGAGCTCAGCGACGCGAAGGAGCGCGCCGAGATCGCCAGCCGCGCCAAGAGCCAGTTCCTGGCGCGCATGAGCCACGAGCTGCGCACGCCGCTGAACGCGGTGATGGGCTACGCGCAGATCCTGAAGATGGACGAGGGCCTCAGCCCCAAGCAGCGCAGCGGGCTGGACATCATCCACAGCAGCGGCCAGCACCTGCTGACGCTGATCGTGGACATCCTGGACCTGTCGCGCATCGAGGCCGGCAAGGCCGAACTGCGTATTGCGCCGGTGGATCTGGTCACGCGGCTGCACGCGGTGGCGGACATCGTTCGCGTGATGGCGCAGGACAAGCAGATCACGCTGGATCTGCAGCTCGACGAGGGCCTGCCCGCGACCGTGCTGGCCGATGAGAAGCGGCTGAGCCAGATCCTGCTGAATCTGCTCGGCAACGCAGTCAAGTTCACCCATGTGGGTGGCGTCACGCTGAAGGCGCGCGCGCTGCCGGCGGCCGGCGTGCCGGCCGGCATGACGCTGCTGCGTTTCGAGGTGCTGGACTCCGGCGTGGGCATCGCGGAGGACCAGGCCGAGCGCCTGTTCGAGCCCTTCGAGCAGGCCGGCAGCGCGGAGCAGCGCATCGGCGGCACGGGCCTGGGCCTGGCCATCAGCCGCCAACTGGTGCGCATGATGGGCGGCGAGATCGGCCTGGAGAGCCGGCTGGGGCAGGGCAGCTGCTTCTGGTTCGAGGTCAGCGTGCCCCTGGGCTGAGGCCCACCCGGTCAGCGGCGGATGCGCCCTCAGGCCGCGAGCAGTTGCCTGAGCACGAAGGGCAGGATGCCGCCGTGGAAGTAGTAGTCCACCTCGATGGCGGTGTCGATGCGCAGCGTCAGTGGCACCTGCACCAAGCTGCCGTCGGCGCGCGTGACGGTCATCACCGCGTCGCCCTGGGGCTTGATGTCGTCGGCCAGCTTGATGTCCACCGTCTCGGCGCCGGTCAGGCCCAGGCTCTCCCAGCTCGTGCCCGGCTTGAACTGCAGCGGCAGCACGCCCATGCCGATCAGGTTGCTGCGGTGGATGCGCTCGAAGCTCTTGGCGACGACGGCCTTGATGCCCAGCAACTGCGTGCCCTTGGCCGCCCAGTCGCGGCTGGAGCCGGTGCCGTATTCCTCGCCGGCAAAGATGACGGTGGGCGTGCCTTCCTTGATGTACGCCATCGCCGCGTCGTAGATGGTGGTCTTGACGCCGCCCTTCAGCGTGAAGCCGCCTTCCTCGCGCGAGCCGTCGTCCCGCGCGGGCAGCATCAGGTTCTTCACGCGCACGTTGGCGAAGGTGCCGCGCATCATCACGTCGTGGTTGCCGCGGCGTGCGCCATAGGAGTTGAAGTCGGCCTTCTGGACTCCGTTCGCAAGGAGGAACTGGCCGGCGGGCGTGGTCTCCTTGAATGAGCCGGCCGGGCTGATGTGGTCGGTGGTGATGGAGTCGCCGAACAGTGCCATGACCTTGGCGCCCCTGACGCCGGACTCCAGCGCCTTGGGCTCCATCGTGAAGCCCTCGAAGAACGGCGGCTGCGCGATGTAGGTGCTCTTGGGCCAGTCGTAGACCTGGCCCTTGACGCCCTTGATCGCATCCCACAGCTTGCCGGGCTTCTTGGCGACCTGGTCGTAGTTGGCCTTGAAGGCCTTGGGCGACATGGCGTACTTCATCAGCGCATAGATCTCGTCGCTGGACGGCCAGATGTCGCCGAGATAGACCGGCTTGCCCTTCTTGTTGAAGCCCACGGGTTCGGTCATCAAGTCCTTGGTCACGGTGCCGGCGATCGCGTAGGCCACGACCAGCGGCGGGCTGGCCAGGAAGTTGGCCTTCAGGTTGGGATGGATGCGCGCCTCGAAGTTGCGGTTGCCCGACAGCACGGCAGCGCAGACCAGGTCGTTGTCCTGGATGAGCTTGTTCAACTCCGGTGTCAGGTCCCCCGCGTTGCCGATGCAGGTGGTGCAGCCGTAGGCGGCCACGTTGAAGCCCAGCTTTTCCAGGTAGGGCAGCAGGCCGGCCTTCTGCAGGTACTCGGTGACGATGCGCGAGCCCGGGGCCAGCGAGGTCTTGATGTGCGGCGACACGGTCAGCCCAGCCTCCACCGCCTTCTTGGCCAGCAGGCCGGCGGCCAGCAGCACGCCGGGGTTGCTGGTGTTGGTGCAGGACGTGATGGCGGCGATGAGGATGTCGCCGTTCTTCACCGGGATGCCGGACTCGGTGACGAAGCCCTGCGCCAGCTTCTCGGCCGGCTGGTTGAAGCCGTTCTCGGCCACCGGCTTGCTGAACAGCTCGCCGAACTGGCGCGCCAGGTGGGTGATCTCGATGCGGTCCTGCGGGCGCTTGGGGCCGGCCAGGCTGGGCGCCACAGTGCCGAGGTCCAGCGTGACGACGGACGTGTAGTCAAGCTCGCCCTTCTTGGGCACGCCGAACAGGCCTTGCGCGCGCCAGTAGGCCTCGAAGGCCTCGATCTCGGCCTTGGTGCGGCCCGTGCCCTTGAAGTAGTCCACGGTCTTCTCGTCCACCGGGAAGAAGCCCATCGTGGCGCCATATTCGGGCGCCATGTTGGCGATGGTGGCGCGGTCGGGCAGGGACAGACTGGCGGTGCCCTCGCCGAAGAACTCGACGAACTTGCCCACCACCTTGTGCTTGCGCAGGATCTCGGTGACGGTCAGCACCAGGTCGGTGGCGGTGACGCCTTCGCGCAGCCGCCCGGTCAGCTCGAAGCCGACGACGTCGGGTGTCAGGAAGTACACCGGCTGGCCCAGCATGCCGGCCTCGGCCTCGATGCCGCCCACGCCCCAACCGACGACGCCGATGCCGTTGATCATCGTCGTGTGGCTGTCCGTGCCGACCAGGCTGTCGGGGTAGTAGACGCCGTCCTTGGTCTTGTGCACGCCGCGGGCCAGGTACTCCAGGTTGACCTGGTGCACGATGCCAAAGCCCGGTGGCACGACGCCGAAGGTGTCGAAGGCCTGCATGCCCCACTTCATGAACTCGTAGCGCTCGCGGT
>CAMLKW010000043.1 GCA_946480605.1 uncultured Roseateles sp.
CGGTCGCCACTTCATGCTCGAAGCTGTGGCCGGCCAGCGTGGCGTGGTTGACCTCGATGTTGACCTTGACCTCGTTCTCCAGGCCGTAGGTCTTCAGGAAGCCGTAGACGGTGGCGCTGTCGTAGTCGTACTGGTGCTTGGTGGGCTCTTGCGGCTTGGGCTCGATGAGGATGGTGCCCTTGAAGCCGATCTTGTGCTTGTGCTCGACGACGGAGGTCAGGAAGCGGCCGTACTGGGCCAGCTCGCGCTTGAGGTCGGTGTTCAGCAGCGTCTCGTAGCCTTCACGGCCGCCCCACAGCACGTAGTTGGCGCCGTTCAGGCGGTTCGTCCACTCCAGCACATGCTTCACCTGCGCGGCGGCGTAGGCGTAGACCTCCGGATCGGGGTTGGTGGCGGCACCGCTCATGAAGCGGCCGTGCGAGAACAGGTTGGCCGTTCCCCACAGCAGCTGGACCTTGCCGTCCTGCATCTTCTTGGCGGCGGCTTCGAGCAGGCCGTCCAGGATGCGGTTGGACTCGGCCAGGTTGGCGCCTTCGGGGGCCACGTCGCGGTCATGGAAGCACCAGTAGGGCAGGCCCAGCTTGCCGAAGAAGTCGAACGCGGCGTCCAGCTTCATGTAGGCCGCCTTGACCGGGTCGGCCTCGTTGAACCACGAGCGCTGGAACACGGTGTTGCCGAGGCCGAAGACGTCCTCGCCCTTCCAGCAGAAGTTGTGCCAGTAGCAGACGGCGGGGCGCAGGTGTTCGGCCAGCGTCTTGCCCAGCACGACGCGGTTGGCGTCGTACCAGCGGTAGGCCAGCGGGTTGGTGGATTGCGGGCCTTCGTAGGTGACGACGGGGAGATCGGAATAGGCGGTGCTCATGGCGGGTCCTTACTGCGGGAAAAGGGGGTTGTTGGAAGAAATGGATCAGGCGGTGGCGGGCACGGCGCCGGTGCCGCCCGCCGTGTCGTTGCCGCTGCCGGCGTGCGCCTTGCGGCGGCGCTGGTCGAGTTCGTCGGCCATGCGCAAGGTGGTTTCCTTGTCCAGCTTGTTGGCCAGCAGGCACACGGTGCAGGCGGCGAACAGCGCACCCACGACGAAGCTGGACGCGACGCGGTAGCCCTCGATGGCGCCCGGCGCCGTGGGGGCTTGCGTGTCGTAGCCGAAGAAGCCGGCCAGCAGCCACAGCAGGCTGGCCGAGCCCAGCGCCAGGCCGGCCTTCAGCGAGAAGCCGATGGTGGCGAACACCATGCCGGTGAAGCGGCGGCCGGTCTGCCATTCGGAGTAGTCGGCCGCGTCGGCGTACATGGACCACATCACCGCCACGGTGGGCGCGTAGACGATGGCGCTCAGGATGTGCAGGCCCAGCATGGCCCAGACGGCGTCGGGCGGCAGCAGGTACATCGCGCAGGCGGTCAGCGTGCACAGGCCGAAGCACCAGATGCCGATGGCGCGCCGGCCATAGCGGGCCGACAGGCCCATGGACAGCATGATGACGACGATGGTGGTCGCCGTGCCAGCCATGTTGATGATGCTGTTGAACACGTCGGCCACGTTGGAGCTGGCCAGCTGGTCGCGCGTGCCGTGCACGATGTAGCCCAGGCTGTCGGCCAGGCTGCCGGTGCTGGCGGCGTCGGGCGTCGTCAGGCCTAAAGCGGCGACGAAGTCGAACATGGCGGCCTTGTCGGCGTAGTGGTGGTAGTAGTTGTAGTGCGCGCCGCCGCGCAGCGCCAGCATGCCGAACTGGAACAGCGTGTACAGCACCAGCGCGATCCAGGGGCCGTTCTTCAGCAGGTCGGAGAAGTCCTGCCTGGGCGACGACTTGGTCTCGACGATGGGCTTGATGCGCTCCTTGGTCGTGAAGAAGGTGACGAGGAACAGCACCAGGCAGGCGACGGCCCAGATGGACATCGTCATCTGCCAGCCGTGGGCGCGGTCGGCGCCTTGGGCGAACTTGGCCACCAGCGGCAGCGTCAGGCCACCCACCGCAAACTGCGCGACGTTGACGGACACGAAGCGGTAGGAGTTCAGCTTGGTGCGCTCGTTCAGGTCGCCGGTCATCACGCCGCTCATGGCCGAGTAGGGCATGTTGTTCATGCTGTACAGCGTCATCAACAGCGTGTTGGTGATGCCCGCATACGCGATGACCATGCCGGTGCTCCAGCCCCAGGCCGGGTCCGGCGCCGTGTAGGCCAGCACCATGACGACGGCCCAGGGCACGGACGTCCACAGCACCCAGGGGCGGAACTTGCCCCAGCGCGTGTTGGTGCGGTCGGCCAGCACGCCCATGACGGGGTCGAAGATCGCGTCCCACAGCCGCGGCCACAGCAGGATGGCCGCGGCCGTGTTGGCGCTGAGGCCGAACACGTCCGTGTAGAAGTTCAGCTGGAACAGGATCATCGACATGAAGACCAGATTGGCCGCGGCGTCGCCGCAGCTGTATCCGGCCTTCTCGATGAAGGACAGGGGCTGGTGGGTGGTCATGCTTGTCTCGTGTCGTTGTTGTTGTGGCCGGCGGTCAGTGCCGCTCAGTCCTTGACCTGATAGCTGAGGTAGTCGAAGTCGGCATGCTTGCGCGTGCCGGCCAGGTCCTGGCAGGCGATGCCGACGAAGTTGCCGGTGAAGCCGAAGCTGCTGGCAAAGCCGTTGACGAAGCGGGTCGCGAACTCATCGCTGAGCATCGCAGTGTCCAGCGCCGGGCCCACCGCCTGCCAGGGTTGGTCGCCCTGGCGGAAGTAGAAACGGTAGTGGTCGTGGCTGAACTCCAGCGCCAGGTCTACCGGGCCGGCCGCCAGCGCGATGGGTTCGCTGACCGCTGCGATCGCCGCATCGCGGTTCACATGCAGGCAGACGACGCGCTCGTTGCTGTCCAGGTCGCGCGTCACGTGCAGGTAGGCGTGGTTGCGCGTGTTGTAGTACGCGACCAGGCCGGCCATCTGGTGGAAGTTGTCCGGCTCGAAGTCCACGCGCGTCTCGACGCGGGCATTGAAGTGCTGCTGGCGGCGCGCGACCAGGCTCTGGTCGAACAGGCTCATCAGCGACTCGCGGCCGGTCAGGCGCAGGTGGCCGGGGCGGGCGGTCAGCGACGCCCAGCTCTCGTCGAAGGGCTTGCGCAGCGAGTTCAGGTGGCCGCTGAAGACGGGGCTGTCGAAGTCGTCGCGCGCCGGCTCGGCGGGGAACGGATGCGGCGGCAGGTCGGGTGGCGCGATCTTCAGGCTGGGCTGCTGGCCGCCGACGACCTCGGGCCAGTCGTCGTCGCGCCAGCGGATGCGCTGGATGGCGGTCTCGCGGCCCAGCGGGCAGTGCAGGCCTTCGTAGCCGCCGGCGGGGTTCTGCTTGGCGGCGTTGGGGCCGCTCCACTCCAGCGGCCGGCCGCACAGGTGGGCCATGAACCACTCGCCGTTGGCGGTCTCGACCCAGCTGGCGTGGCCGCTGCGCTGCAGGCCGTCGGTGGGTTTCTGCCAGGCGGTCAGCAGCGGGTTGCCGGGCAGCGTCTCGTAGGGGCCGTCGATCTGGCGCGAGCGGGCCAGCGTCACGGCATGCTCGTAGTAGGTGCCGCCCTCGGCGGTGAGCAGGTAGTACCAGCCTTTGCGGCGGTACAGGTGCGGGCCTTCGACGACGCCCAGCGGCGTGCCGGCGTAGATGTTCTTGACGGGCCCCACCAGCTTCTTGGCCTCATGGTCGTACTCCTGCAGCAGGATGCCGTTGAAGTGGTTCTTGCCGGGCTTGTGCGTCCACTGCTGGTTCAGCAGCCAGTGGCGGCCATCTTCGTCGTGAAACAGGCTGGGGTCGAAGCCCGAGCTGTTCAGGTAGATGGGATCGCTCCACGGGCCGTCGATGCTGGGCGCCGTGATGAGGTAGTTGTGCGTGTCCTTGAACGCGCCGATGGTGGAGCGCACGTCGGTGTAGATCA
Organism: uncultured Roseateles sp.; assembly: GCA_946480605.1. The sequence goes on from CAMLKW010000043.1 coordinate 3,894, forward strand.
GCCAGAACTGGCCGCCCGAGTAGCTCAGGCAGGGCGCCCAGACACCGGCGGAGTCGGGGTGGCCGGTCAGGTCCAGCTGGCTGGTGCGCGTGCACGCATAGCTGTGGTGGCGCCAGTTGACGAGATCCTTGGAGTGGTGGATGCGCACGCCCGGCCACCATTCGAAGGTGGACGTGGCGATGTAGTAGTCATCGCCGTCCGCACCGGGGACGCGGCAGATGGAGGGATCGGCATGGAAGCCCGGCAGGATGGGATTGGTGATCATCGTCAGGAGGTCGCAGGAAGAAGGGAAGCCGGGCCGCGGTGCGAACGGCCGGCGTAGGTGAGCAGGGCGCCGATGAGGCCGAGGCCGATGGCGGCCGTCAGCGCCTGGGCGGCGCCGGAGAACTTGGCGGCGGCCACGCAGGCCTGCCAGTTCGCGGCGATGAGCGCGGTCAGCGCCAGGCCCAGCAGCGCCAGCACACCGCCGGCCGTCAGCAGGCCGCGGTGGCGGTGCGTCAGGTCCAGCGCGGCGTCCAGGTTCACGCGCTCGAAGCGACCGCGGAACCAGAACCAGAAGATGGCCAGGCTGCTCAGGTGCATGGCGCCGGCGTAGACGAAGGCCCATTGCTGGGTGCCGGTCCATTGCACGGTCAGCGCGGTCAGCAGCGTGATGAACATGCCGCCGATGCCGCCGGCCGTCGCGCCCAGGCCGATGACGGCGCCGGACACCTGGGTCGGGAACAGGTCGGTGGCCGAGGTCATCAGGTTGGCCGACCAGGCCTGGTGGCAGGCCGTGGCCAGCGTGATGAGCGCCACGCAGACGGCGAAGCTGTCGGTCCAGTAGGCCAGGATGCTGCCTGGCATGCAGGCGGCGAAGATGCCCATGGTCACCATGCGCGCCTTGCCCACGGGCCAGCCGCGCTTCGTCAGGTGGCCGGACAGCCAGCCGCCGAAGATGGAGCCCACGCTGGAGCCCAGGTAGATCAGGGCCACGAGGCCGGCGCTCTTCAGCGGGTTCTGGCCGCGCTCGCGCTCCAGGTAGGACGGCAGCCAGAACAGGAAGAACCACCACACCGGGTCGGTCAGCATCTTGCCGAGCAGGAAGGGCCAGATCTGGCGGTAGCGCAGCAGCGCGGTCCAGGGCAGGCGCAGCGTCTGCGTGGCGGGCGGCTGGCCGGCGCGAATGTGGGCCAGTTCGGAGGCCGACAGCCGCGGATGCTGCTCGGGCGCGTGGAAGCCGCGCTGCCAGAACACCAGCCACAGCAGGCCGGCTGCGCCGATGGCGATGAAGGCGGACTGCCAGCCGAAGCTCAGCGCCAGCCAGACGGTGACTGGCGACGCGATGATGCCGAGCGCCGTGCCGCTGTTGAACAGGCCGGTGGCCAGCGCGCGTTCCTGCTGCGGGAACCACATCGCCACCGCCTTGATCGCGGCCGGGAAATGCGCCGCCTCGGCCATGCCCAGCAGGAAGCGCACGATCACCAGCCCCAGCACCGTCGCGACCAGCCCGTGCGCGGCGGAGGCCAGCGACCACAGGATCAGCGCCACGGCCAGGCTGCGCTTGACGCCGAAGCGGTCGATGGCCGTGCCGATCAGCGGAGGGAAGGCGGCGTAGGCGGCGGTGAAGGCGAACGTGATCCAGCCGTAGTCGGCATCGGTCAGCGCCAGGCCGCCGGCCTCGAAGGGCTGCTGCAGGCTGGTCTTCAGCACCGACAGCGCATTGCGGTCGATGTAGTTGATCGTCGTCGCGACGAACAGCAGCGCGCAGATCCACCAGCGCTGGCGGCCCACGGCCGCGGTGCTTGCCGACGACATCAGGCGGCCCGTCCGAACGAAGCGTTGGTAGCGCTAGCGATGATGGTCCGGGTAAACCCCTGTCGCGCAGGCGACGTGTCAGGTGTTCCGGACGCGTTGTGGTTCAAGACTTGTCTCCGTTGGGGATGGTCGCCGGCCGACCGTCGAATGACAGTTGCCGGACGCAAATGTAGCGCTACCATTTGGGTTCACGCAAGCCGGGGAAATCGCGCACGCGGCCGGACACGAACAGGAGACGAGATGAAGTTCACAGGCAAATGGCTGGTGGCAGCGCTGATGGCGATGGCACCCGCCCTGGCATGGGCCGAGGACGGCTACGAGCTGTGGCTGCGCTACCGGCCGGTGCAGGGCGCGGCGCTGGCGCAGTTGCAGACGGGCGCCAGGGCCATCGTGCGTGCCGGCGCGGATTCGCCCACGCTGCAGACGGCCGTCGCCGAACTGAAGCGGGGTGTGGCCGGCATGACTGGACGTGAGCCGGCGCTGACTTCGCGCATCGCGCCCGGCGCGCTGGTGCTGGCCACGCCGGCGAGCGCGCCCGCCGGGCTCGCGATGCCGTGGGCGGAACTGGGCCCGGAAGGCTATGCGCTGCGCCGGCTCAAGCTGCAGGGCGCGGACGTCACGGTCATCGCCGCCAACACCGACATCGGCCTGCTGTACGGCAGCTACGCCTGGCTGCGTGCCGCGCAGACCGGTGTCGACCTGGCCCGTCTGGACCTGCGCTCGGTGCCCAAGGTCCAGCTGCGCATGCTCAACCACTGGGACAACCTGGACCGCCATGTCGAGCGTGGCTATGCCGGCGCGTCCATCTGGGACTGGTGGAAGCTGCCGGAGATCCTGGACACGCGCTACACCGACTACGCCCGCGCCAATGCGTCGCTGGGCATCAACGGCACGGTGCTGAACAACGTCAACGCCAAGGCCGACTCGCTGACCGCGCCCTGGCTGGCCAAGGCCGCGGCGCTGGCCGGCGTGTTCCGGCCCTATGGCATCAAGGTCTACCTGTCGGCGCGCTTCTCGGCGCCGGTGGAGCTGGGTGGGCTGAAGAAGTCCGACCCGCTGGACCCGGCGGTGCGCGCTTGGTGGAAGGCCAAGGCGGACGAGATCTACAAGACCATCCCGGACTTCGGCGGCTTCCTCGTGAAGGCCAACTCCGAGGGCCAGCCCGGCCCGCAGGACTACGGCCGCCACCATGCCGACGGCGCCAACATGCTGGCCGAGGCGCTGGCGCCGCATGGCGGCGTCGTGCTGTGGCGCGCCTTCGTCTACGCGCCCGAGGCCAAGGACCGCGCGGCCCAGGCCTTCGACGAGTTCAAGCCGCTGGACGGCAAGTTCGCGTCCAACGTCATCGTGCAGGTGAAGAACGGCGCCATCGACTTCCAGCCGCGCGAGCCTTTCCATCCGCTGTTTGGCGCCACGCCCAAGACGCCGCTGGCGCTGGAGCTGCAAATCACCAAGGAGTACCTGGGCTTCGCGACGCACCTGGTCTACATGGGCCCGCTGTTCGAGGAGGTGCTGAAGGCCGACACCGGCCACGGCGGCACGGTGGCGCGCGTGGTGGATGGCAGCCTGGCGAAACACCGGCTGACGGCGATGGCCGGCGTCGCCAACACCGGCACCGACCGCAACTGGAGCGGCTCGCAGTTCGACCAGGCCAACTGGTACGCCTACGGCCGCATGGCCTGGGACCCCGACCTTGGCGCTGCCGACGTGGCCCGCGACTGGGTGGCGCAGACCTTCACGGCCCGGCCTGCGGCGCGCGACGCCATCGTGAGCCTGATGCTGGCCTCACGCGAGGCCGTCGTGGACTACATGACGCCGCTGGGTCTGCACCACCTGATGGGCACTGGCCACCACTACGGCCCCGCGCCGTGGGTGGACAACCTGGAGCGCGCCGACTGGAACCCGACCTACTTCCACCGCGCGGCCAAGGAAGGCATCGGCTTCGACCGCACCGCCACCGGCAGCAATGCCGTGGCGCAGTACGCGCCGGCTGTGGCCAAGCGCTGGGCCGACCCGCGCACCACGCCGCCGGAACTGCTGCTGTGGTTCCACCACCTGCCCTGGGACTACGCGATGCCGTCGGGCCGCACGCTGTGGGCCGAGTTGATTGCCCGCTACGACCGCGGCGTCGCTGCCGTGGCCGGCGTGCGCGCCCGCTGGGCCGCGCTGCAGCCCGACATCGATGCCGCCCGCCACGCCGAGGTGACGGCCTACCTCGTCCAACAGGAGCGCGAGGCGCGCTGGTGGCGCGACGCCTGCATTGCCTATTTCCAGTCGGTCTCCGGCCTGCCGCTGCCGGCCGGCGTGCGCCCGCCCGAGCGCAGCCTGGACGAGTACAAACGGGAGCGCTTTCCGTATGCCCCCGGCAAGGGCTGAGAGCCGATTCAAGGGATGATGGAAAATCTTGGCTCTCCAAGAACAACGAACTCTCGAGGTGCAGATTGAAGCCAAACGCGCGCCAGGGGCGTAGCACCAAGGTCGCCACCATCGCCGATGTGGCCAGCCTGGCCGGCGTGTCGCCCATGACGGTGTCGCGCGTGGTCAACGGCGAGCAGAACGTCCGGCCCGGCACGCGGGAGAAGGTGCAGGCCGCGATCGCGGCGCTGAACTACCTGCCCAACCAGGCCGCGCGCCGGCTGGCCGGTTCGGAGCCCATCCGCATCGGCATGCTCTACATCGACCCCAGCGCCGGCTACCTCAACGAGTTCCTGATCGGCCTGCTGAACAAGAGCAGCCTCAGCCACGTGCAGCTCATCGTGCAGCGCTGCGACGCCGCACGCGACGGCGAGGAGAAGCCGGTGGCCGAGATGATCGCCAACGGCATCGACGGCCTCATCCTGCCGCCGCCCTTCTGCGACTCGCAGCCGCTGCTCAAGCTGGTCGCCGAGACCGACACGCCGGCCGTGGCCGTGTCCGCGGGCCAGCCGCCCGAGGACGTCTGCGCCGTGGGCATCGACGATTTCCAGGCCGCCTACGAGATGACGCGCCACCTGCTGGGCCTGGGCCATCACCGCCTGGGCTTCATCATCGGCGACCCCTACCAGCGCAGCAGCTCGCGCCGCCTCGCCGGCTTCCACGCCGCGATGACCGACGCGGGCCTGAACATCGCCGAGGAAGAGGTCGTCGCGCAGGGCATGTTCACCTACCGCTCGGGGCTGGACGCGGCCGAGTTCCTGCTGTCGCAGGAGCAGCGCCCCACGGCCATCTTCGCCAGCAACGACGACATGGCGGCCGCCACCGTGGCCATCGCCCACCGCCTGGGCCTGGACGTGCCCAGCGACCTGACCGTCGTGGGCTTCGACGACGCGCCTCTGGCCACCACGATCTGGCCCGAACTCACCACCGTGCGTCAGCCCATCATGGAGATGGCCGGCGCCGCGGTGGACCTGCTGGTGCGCCACATCCGCGCGCGCCGCTCCGGCGAGCCCTTGCCCTGCGAGCATGTGCTGAAGGACTTCGAGCTGATCCGCCGTCAGTCCGACGCCGCACCCCGTCTGCGCCCGCCCCTGCGGCGCTGAACCCACTTCAAGGCCCAATGGCGGGCCGGAGAAACTCATGGAACAACTGACCGGCCTGCGCTTCAAGCGCCTGCTGCTGACCGGCGCCGCCGGTGCCCTGGGCCGCATGCTGCGCCCGCGCATGAAGCGCTACTGCGAGACGCTGCGCGTGTCCGATCTCGTGGCGATGGACCCCGCCGGCGACGGCGAGGAAGTCGTCATCGCGCCGCTGGAAGACGAGGCCGCGATGTACGACCTGCTGGACGGCGTGGACGCCGTGCTGCATTTCGGCGGCGTGTCCGTCGAGAAACCCTTCAGCACCGTGCTGCCGGCCAACATCGTCGGCGCCTACAACCTCTACGAAGCCGCGCGCCGGCGCGGCACCAAGCGCATCGTCTTCGCCAGTTCCAACCACGTGACCGGCTTCTACGGCCAGGGCGAGACCATTCCCGCCCATGTCGTGCCGCGCCCGGACAGCTACTACGGCCTGTCCAAGGCCTTTGGCGAGAACCTGGCGCAGTTCTACTTCGACCGTCACGGCCTGGAGACGGTGACCATCCGCATCGGCTCCTGCCTGCCCGAGCCGCAGGACCGCCGCCACCTGTCGAGCTGGATCAGCCACGACGACATGGAGCGGCTGCTGGTCGCCGCCTTGAGCGCACCGGTGGTGGGCCACAGCATCGTCTACGGCGCCAGCGACAACCGCACGACCTGGTGGGACAACAGCCAGGGCAAGCATGTCGGCTACCGCCCGCAGGACAGCTCCGAACCCTGGCGTGCCGCCGTCGAGGCCAGGCAGCCGCACATCGACCCGACGCGACCCGAGGCACGCTACCAGGGCGGTGCCTTCGTCGTGCTGGGCCCCTTCGACTTCGCCGGCCAGGGCCCCAAGTGAGCGGCCCCCGCATCCCCTTCCAGCCGGCCGCGCGCCTGCCCGACGCGGCCTTCGAGATCCTCGCCCCCGAGGGCCGCGAGCTGCGGCTGTTCTCGGCCTGCGTGGAGCAGCTGGCCACCGGCCTGCAATGGGCCGAGGGCCCGGTGTGGTTCGGCGACGGCCGCTACCTGCTGCTGTCCGACATCCCCAACGACCGCATCCTGCGCTGGGACGACTGCAGCGGCGAAGTAGGCGTGTTCCGCCAGCCGGCCGGCAACGCCAACGGCCATGCGCGCGACGCGCAGGGCCGGCTGGTCAGCTGCGAGCACCTGGGGCGGCGCATCACGCGTACCGAGTTCGATGGCCGCGTCACCGTGCTGGCCGACCGCTACGACGGCAAGCCGCTGAACTCGCCCAACGACATCACCTGCGGGCCGGACGGCGCAATCTGGTTCACCGACCCCGAGTTCGGCATCGCCAGCGACTGGGAAGGCCTGCGTGCCACGCCCGAGCAGCCGCATGGCGTCTATCGCATCGACCCGGTCAGCGGCGAGTTGCAGCGCGTCATCGACGACCTCGCCGGCCCCAACGGCCTGGCCTTCACGCCCGACGGCCAGCGCCTGCTGGTGGTGGAGAGCCGCGCCCAGCCGCACCGGCTGATCTGGTCCTACACCGTCGACGGTGCGACGGTCAGCGACAAGCGCTTGCTGATCGATGCCGAAGGCCCCGGCGCCTTCGACGGCATCGCGCTGGACACGCAGGGCCGCATCTGGTGCGGCTTCGGCGGCGGCGGCCAGCCGGGCGTGGACCCGGCGCTGCTGGATGGCGTGCGCGTCTACTCGCCGGAGGGCCAGGCGCTGGCCCACATCCACCTGCCCGAGCGCTGCGCCAACCTGTGCTTCGGCGGTGCCAAGGGCAACCGCCTCTTCATGGCCAGCAGCCATTCGCTGTACGCGCTGTACGTGAACGCGCGCGGGTTCGTGCGCTGATGGCGGCCGGCATCACCGCACGCGACTACGGTCGCCTGCCGGACGGCCGCGCCGTCCGCGAATACCGCCTCGACAACGGCCGCGGCCTGGTGCTGACGGCGCTGGACTGGGGCGGCATCGTCACCGGCCTGTGGCTGCCGGGCCTGGCCGACAGCGTCGTGCTGGGGCTGCGCGACCTGGACGCCTATCTGAGCGGTGCCGGCTCCTACCTGGGCGTCATCGCCGGCCGCTACGCCAACCGCATTGCCGGCGGCAGCTTCGAACTGGACGGCCAGCGGCACACGCTGCCCGCCAACAACGGCGCCCACTGCCTGCACGGCGGCCCCGAGGGCTTCCACAGCCGGCTGTGGACGGCCGAGGCGCAGCCGGTGGCGGCCGATGGCGGCGTCACGCTGCGGCTGGCGCTGCACAGCCCGCATGGCGACCAGGGCTTTCCGGGTGCGCTGGACATGGCCGTGCGCTACACGCTGGGCACCGACATGAGCTGGCGCGTGGACTACGAGGCGCACTGCGACCGGCCCACGGTCGTCAACCCGACCTCGCACGCCTACTTCAACCTGGCCGGCGCCGAGTCGGGCTCGGCGCTGGCGCAGCAACTCACGCTGCATGCCGGCCGCTACACCGAGGCCGATGCGACCGGCATCCCCATCGCGCACCGCCCCGTCGACGGCACGCCCTTCGACTTCCGCCGCGAGCGTGCCGTGGGCCTGGACGTGGGCTACGACCACAACTGGCTGCTGGACCAACCGATGGATGGCGCGCTGCATGCCGCCGCGCGCCTGCGCGACCCGGCGTCGGGCCGCTGCATGGACATCCAGACCACCGAGCCGGCGATCCAGTTCTACGCCGGCACCTGGATGGACGGCTCGCTGGCCAGCCCGGGCGGGCGGCCCTATCGGCGTGGTGCCGGCCTGTGCCTGGAGACTCAGCACAGCCCCGACTCGCCCAACCGGCCCGTAGGTCCCGACTGGCCCAGCACGGTGCTGCAGCCGGGCGAAGTGTTCCGCTCGACGACGCTGCACCGGTTCAGCTGAAGCCATGCCCGAATCCGTTGCCGAGTTCATGCGCTTCACCGCGCCCGATGCGCAGGCCCACGCGCGCGGCATGGCCGGGCTGCGCGAGAAGCTTCAGCAGGCGCTGGTGCTGGGCGATGCGCTGGCCATCGTGGACCATGCCGCGGAGCTGGGCAGCATGCTCACCACGGACCGCCGCGAGCGCGAGGCGCTGGACCTGCTGCGCGAGCACGCCGCGGCGGCGCGGGCGCTGCCGGGCGAGGAGCCCGCGGGCTGGTTCTGGAATGCCTATGCGACGGCGCTGCAGTACGCCGGCCAGCGGGCGGAGGCCGAGGCCTACTTCGAGCTGGCACTGCGCCTCAGCGCCGCCGGGGGCTGGCGGCGCCTGCAGGCCATGGTGCTGCATCACTGGGGCCGCAGCCTGGTGGAGCAGCGGCGCTTCGCCGAGGCGCAGGTCCGGATCGCCGAGGCCCTGGCGCTGCGCGTGGAGCTGGGTAGCCCCATGGAGGCCTCGTCGCGGTGTGCGCTGGAGGCACTCGCCGGGCTGCGCGGCGAACCGGCGCCGTGAGGGCGACTACCCTGCGAGCCGGCGTGCTCATCCGCGCCGACTGGATGGCTGGAGCGGTCGCCGGCACGCTGGTGCTTGCCCTGCATGGCTGGCTGGCCAGGCTGTACGCCTTGCCCCAAGCCTTGCTGCTGCTGATCGGCCTGGCCAACCTGGGCTACGCCTGCTTGTCCTTCACGCTCTGGCGGCTCGGCCGGGGTGGCCGGGTTCCGCTGCTGCGGCCGATGGCCGCCGCGAACATGGCCTGGGCGCTGCTGTGCCTGGCCTGGGCCGCCCGCTGGGCCGGCGAGGCCAGCGTGTTTGGCATGGCCCAGTTGGTGGGCGAGGCCGTCTTTGTCGGGGTGCTGGGCGGGCTGGAGTGGCGCGCCGGCTCGGCTCAGAGGATGAAGTACTCGGGATAGCGCTTCTGGATCTCGTCCACCGACGCCAGCGTGCCGGACAGGTGGTCGCGCACGGCATGCTGCGCCGCCTCGACGTCGCGGGACTCGATGGCTTCCAGGATGGCCTGGTGCGCGCGCAGGATGGACTCGGTCTTGCCGACGAAGGGCGAGTGCAACAGCCGCAGACGGTCCACGTGGCCCGACATGCGCACGACCGTCGACCACAGCCGTGGCAGGCCGGCCGCCACGTACATGAGCCGGTGAAACTCCTTGTCGGCGGCGATGAAGCCGAGGAAGTCCTTCTGCGCTGCCAGGTCCGCCTGGCGGGCCAGTTGGGTGCGCAGATCGGCGATGACGCTGTCCTCATGCGAGATGGCCAGCTGGCGGGCGATCTCGATCTCGATGGAGCGACGCAGGAAGTGCGCCTCGCGGGCGGCCGGCACGTCGATGCGGCTGACCTGCGTCGTGTACTGCGCCCGTATGATGACCAGCCCCTCTTCGCTGAGCCGGATGAGCGCGTCGCGCACGGGCGTCTGGCTGATGCCGAAGCGCTGTGCCAGCTCGGCGCGGTCCAGCGCGATGCCGGGCGCCAGTTCCATGGAGATGATCGCGGCCCGCAGCGCCTCGACGACCTGGGGTGCCACGTGGCGGGTGTGATCTAGCGTGTAGTTCATCGCGGTTCTGAGGTCGGATCGGGCCACTGATGCCCTAATACATTAGGATTTTATGAGCCACCCCGGGTGGCTTCATGTGGGTGTTTCCCGGCGCCGGCAGGGGTGGGGCGGGCGGCGCGCGTGCCCGGTGCCGGCGCTGCGCCGCCCGGCGGGCCGGACAAAAAAACGGCGGCTCCGCAGGGCGGGCCGCCGCAAGTGAAAGGACGCCCACCAGCCCGGGCGTCCGACCAGAGATTCAGAGTTGCAGGCGTTGCCGGCGCAGGTGCTTGAACAGCTCGCCCAGTCCGTAAGTCCAGGGCGGGATGGCGTCGCTGCGCTGCACCGTGTTGACGAGGGCGCCGAGCGCGGGGCTGGCGATGGTGACGACGTCGCCCAGCCGATGCGTGAAGCCGGCGCCGGGCGCGCCTCGGTCCTGGATGGGCGAGAACATGGTGCCCAGGAACAGCATGAAACCGTCGGGGTATTGGTGGTGCGGGCCGCAGGCGTGGCGCACCAGTTCCAGTGGGTCGCGGCTGATCTCCTGCATGCGGCTGACGCCTTCCAGCACGAAGCCGTCGTCGGCGCCGGCGATGCGCAGGCTGACGGTGGCGGCGCGCACGGTGTCCAGCGTGAACTGGCCGTCGAAAAGGCGGATGAAGGGGCCGATGGCGCAGGAGCCGTTGTTGTCCTTGGCCTTGCCCAGCAGCAGCGCGCTACGGCCCTCGATGTCGCGCAGGTTGACGTCATTGCCCAGCGTCGCGCCGACGACCTCGGCGCGGCCGTTCACCGCCAGCACGACCTCGGGCTCGGGGTTGTTCCACTGCGAGTCCGGGTGCAGGCCCACGGCGTCGCCGAAGCCCACGGCCGACATCGGCTGGGCTTTCGTGAAGACCTCGGCGTCCGGGCCCAAACCGACTTCCAGATAGGGCGACCAGGCGCCGCGGGCGACGAACTCGGCCTTGAGCCGCTGCGCCGTCGCCGAGCCGGGGCGGATGCTGGCGAGGTCGGTGCCCAGCGTGGCGGTCAGCGACCGGCGCAGTTCGTGGGCGCGTGCGGCGTCGCCGCCAGCCTGCGCCTCGATGACGCGCTCCAGCAGGCTCACCGCAAAGGTCACGCCGCAGGCCTTGATGGCCTGCAGGTCGCAGGGGGCCAGCGGGCGGGGCAGGGCGGGGTTGGGGGATGTGGCCAACGCATTGGCCAGCACGGCCTGCACCGACCCCAGCGGCCGGCCGGGTGCGTGGCGGGCCAGCTCCACCACATCGTGGCGGTCCAGCAGTTCTGCCAGCGTGGCGGCCTGGGCGGACAGGTCAACGAGTTCGCCACCGCGCACCGTCACCAGCGCCGGGCCCGCGGCCTCAGGGTGCCATACGCGCCCGACCAGGACAGCGCTGGCCGAATCGGTCGGCAAAGCGGTCTGAGTTGAAGCGTGGCGGTCTTGCATCGTTGAAGCTCATCGGAGCCCGTGGCTGATGTCGGCCATTGTGAGCGCTACCGATGTGCTTGCCAATCGCGGTTAACACGGGCGCCATGGTTCTGATATCCACTAATACATTAGTACACACCCTCGTTGACGGTGTGAAAGGTGGGGCGTAAATTGCAAATGTGCGCGCTACCATTTCTATTTGATGTCGCGTTAACGGCGCCCGAAATTTCGGCATGCAGAATCAAAGAGGAGACGACAGATGAGCAAGACCCCCTCGCGGCCCGAGCGCCGCACGCGCCTGGACCGCCAACTGGCCCTGGGCACCACGCTGCTGGCCGGGCTCATCGCCCAGGCCTATGCGCAGACCCCGGCCCAGTCGCAGCAGGCCTCCACGCAGCAGTTGGACACGGTGGTCGTGACCGGCATCCGCGCGTCGCTGGAAAGCTCGGCCAACGCCAAGAAGAACGCCGTGGGCTTCCTCGACGCGATCACGGCCGAGGACATGGGCAAATTCCCGGACAGCAACATCGCCGAGTCCATCGCCCGCATCCCCGGCGTCACGATGACGCGCGAGATCACCGGCGAGGGCCTGCAGATCCAGATCCGCGGCCTGGGCACCAACTTCACCCGCATCCTGCTGAACGGTGCGCCGGTCGCGTCGGCCTCCACCGGCCGCACCGACACCGGCAGTGCCAACCGCGAAGTCGACATGGACTTCCTGCCCGGCGAACTGTTCAGCCGCGTCAGCGTCATCAAGAGCCCGACCGCCTCGCTGCTGGAAGGCGGCGCAGCCGGCATCGTCGACATGCGCAGCGCACGCCCCTTCGACAAGAAGGGCTTCCGCACCGCCTTCACGCTGACGGGCACCAAGAATCAGAACGCCGAGGACTGGGGCAACCGCGGCTCGGCGCTGGTCAGCAACACCTGGAACAACGTGTTCGGCGTGCTGGCCGGCGTGGCCTGGTCGACCAACAAGGTCAAAACCACCGGCTTCGAGTCCATCGGCTGGACCAATGCCAACCTGTCGGCCACGCAAGGCGCCAGCCTGGGCACGGCGCGCAACAGCACCGGTGGCGGCAACTGGACCATTCCCGGCACCGTGCCGGCCGGCGCGGGCAACGGCCTGAACACCGGCGACGCGATCAACGAGGCCTTCCTGCTGGCCAAGAACCCCGGCCTCAGCATCCAGCAGATCGACAACGCCATCCTCCCGCGCCTGGGCCGCGCCATGGTGGCCGAGGGCAGCCGGGACCGCAAGAACGCCATCCTGTCGGTGGAAGCGCGTCCGAACAGCTCGGTGAAGTTCTTTGTGGACGCCATCTACGGCCACAAGAAGAACCAGTTCGAGCGCGTGGACATGAACTGGGTGGGCCGCAACGGCTCGTCCATCCCCATCAACATGACGGTGGACAAGAGCGACTGCGCTGCCGGCTGCACGGTCACCAAGGGCACGTTTGCGAACTCGCAGTACTTCCTGGAGTACCGGCCCTACACGGAGGAGACCAAGTTCCATAGCGTCAACCCCGGCATGAGCCTCAGGCTGACCGACGCGATCAGCCTGGATGTGCAGGCCAACAAGACCAAGAGCGACTTCCAGCGCCAGTCGCCGACGGTGCTGTTCCAGACCGTGCTGGGCTCGGGCCTGACGACGGAGTACGACAACACCAGCGGCGTGCCCAAGCTGAGGGCCATTGGCGCCAACGGTGCCACCGACCTGCTGAACACGCCCAGCGCCTTCGGCTGGAACGGCGGCCGCCTGAATCAGCAGGACGAATTGCGCTCGGTCCGCACCTCCGGCCTGCGCGGCAACTTCGACATCGACGCCGGCATCTTCGACGTCAAGTTCGGCGGCTCCCATGACAGCGTCTCGCGCCGCATCAACACGCTGGACAACAGCGGCTACTGGGAAAACATCGCCTGCCGGCGCAATGTCAACGTGTTCCTGCCGGGCCCCAACACCGTCAACCCCGGCCCCTGCAACGGCGCCGGCGCGGCCGGCGCGGCGGCCGGCACCTACCCGGGCTATGGCACGGGCTTCACGGCCGGCGCCAATCCGGCGTCGCTGCAGTTCCAGGGCTCGACCATCCCGAATGCGTCCGTGCCCAGCTATCTGCGGCCCACGGCCAACGGCTTCGTCACGCTGGACTGGGCCCGCTTCGCGAAGGACTCCGGCTACCAGATGGCCCGCGACGCGGCGACCTTCGGCACCGCCAACTCCAACAACAACGTGGCACCCGGGTTCTTCCAGGAAAAGGTCGATGCCATCTTCACCGAGGTCAACGGCGAGACCACGCTGTTCGGCAACCAGCTGCGCTACAACGCTGGCGCCCGCTATGCGACGACGGAGCAGACCTTCGCCACGCTGACCACCCCGGCCGACCCGCGCAACGCCGCGCAGAACCTGGCCGACGGCGGCCGCTATCCGGCCCGCGTCGTCGAGAGCCTGACGACCACGACCTACAGCAACTTCCTGCCGTCCGGCAGCCTGGCCTACAACCTGCGCAAGGACGTGCTGGCCCGCGCGTCCATGTCCAAGACCATCACGCGCGCCGACCCCACACAGCTGCGCGCGCTGTCGCTGAGCTTCACCGACCCGGCGGCCCAGAACGGCCAGCTGACCAACCCCGACCTCAAGCCCTACGAGTCCAAGAACACCGATCTGGGCATCGAGTGGTACACGGGCCGTGAAGGCTATGTCGCGCTGGCCTGGTTCAAGAAAGGCATCCAGGGCTTCACGGCCAACCGCACGCTGAACGTGAGCTTCGCGGACCTGAACACCTATGGCGTCAACTGGACCCAGGGCGGCCTGACCGACACGCAGAAGACCGGCCTTTACACGCGCGCCGGCCTGCCGGTGCCCGCCGACCTGGCCACGGCACCCACGGGCGCCGCGCTGGCGGCGATCAATGCGCTGGGCGTCACGCTGACGCAGACGCAGAACACTGCCGACGAGCTGCAGATCAAGGGCCTGGAGTTCACGGTGCAGCAGCCGCTGGAGATCGTGTCGTCCTACCTGAAGGGCTTTGGCGTCAGTGCCAACTACACCAAGGTCAAACAGTCCGGCGCCAACGTGGCCACCGGCGTGCCGCCCTACACCTACAACATGGCCATGTACTACGAAGGCCGGTTCGGCGGTTTCCGCCTGACCAAGACCTTCACCAAGGGTTCGCAGTCCACCGGCAAGGGCCAGAACGGCATCACGGAAGCGGCGTTCTTCGGGCTGGACTACGCGCAGGTGGACTTCACCTCGCGTCTGAACGTCGGCGAGATCCTGGGCAGCGTCTTCGGTGTCAAGCGCGACCTGCAGGCCACGTTCGACATCTTCAACGTGGCCCGGGCGTCGCAGCGCACGAACTTCCAGTTCGCCAATGCGCCCTACGCGATCTACGAGCCGGGCCGCACCTATCAGGTCGGTCTGCGCGCGAGCTTCTGAGGCCTTCAGCGCAATGACAAGGGGCTCCCGCGGGAGCCCCTTTTTTTCGCGTGGCCTTCAGCGCTTCGGGCAGCGGCGTTGCAGCAGCTCCAGCGGGAAGGCGTCGGCCATCGCCTGATAGCCGGCCATGGACGGATGCAGGCCGTCGTTGTCCAGTTCCTTGCGCAGGTGCGACGGCCGCGCCGGGTCGCGGGCCAGCGCGTCGAAGTCAACGACAGCATCAAAGCCGCCTTCGCGGCGTATCCAGTCGTTCAGCGCCTGGCGGTCGGCCTCGTTCTCCGGGCCCGGCTGGTAGTAGCCGCTGCCGCCGTAGGGCATGACAGTGCCGACGAACAGGCATACGCCGCGCGTGCCGGCCTGGGTCTTCAGCGTCGTCAGGCCCGCCTTCAGCTCGGCCAGCAGCGCGGCGCGCGATTCGGGCGTGGTCTGGCGCTGCCGGTGGCTGCCGCCCAGGTCGTTCACGCCGGCCAGCAGCACGGCGTGCGTCGCGCCGCTGCGCGCCAGCGCATCGCGGTCGAAGCGCTCCAGCACGCGCGGCCCCAGGCCGTCGCGCAACAGCCGGTTGCCGCCGATACCGGTGTTGACCACGGCCACTGCCTGGCTCTGCGCGACGAGGCGGCGCGACAGCGCGTCGGTCCAGCGCAGGTAGCTGCCGGCCTGCACGCCGTAGCCATCGGTGATGGAGTCGCCGATGGCCACCAGCACCGGCTGCGGCGCTGCGCCGCTGACGTCCACGGCCGCCAGATGCCACCAGCCGTCGCGCGGCGTGGCGGCGCTCCAGTCCGCCTTGTCCACCTGGTTGCCGGCCAGTGCCCAGCTCTGGATGCGCGAGCCCGGATGCACGGTCGCCCGTGCCGGCGACTGCGCCAGGTGCATCTGCACGGCCAGGTCGGCCGTGCGTGGCACGGCCAGCGGTACCGGGTCGCTCCAGGCTTCGGCACCGGGCGCCAGGCGCAGCGCGCGCTGGCCGCCAAAACTCAGCGGCCGCAGACTGCCTTCCTGCAACTGCGGGCGGCCGGATTCGGTGCCCGCGGCCACCAGCGCCACGCTGGCTGCGTCCAGCTTCAGCTCCTGCTGCCCGAACAGGTTGCTGACACGCACCCGCACGGCCGTGCCGGCCACCGTCGTGCGCACCACCTGACGCAGGCTCACGTCGTTCAGCGGCGCCTGCCAGGGCGCGGGCGGCGGCGTGCTGCCGGGGGCGGCGGGCTGCTGGTCCAGCTGCGCGCTGCCCCAGGCCGCCAGCCACTGTGGCGGCGCCGTGTCGCGAGCGGGCGATGCGCAGCCGGCCAGCAGCAACGCGGCGAGAAGCAGGGTGGGGCGGCGGAGCAGGACGGGCATGGGGGTGTTGGGAATGATGGACCGAAAATGATATCGCTACCAAGTTGCCGCGCCATAGGCATCGCCCCTGCCGCTGTAGGACCTGGACGACAGCCGTCTCCGGTTCGTGATGACAGTGCAGCATCGCGGTCGCGTCGAGGATGGCGACACTGCTTGCAACGCCAGGAGAAGACCATGTCCAAGCTCTCAATCTCGGCCCGACGCGCCGGCCTTGTTGCCCTCGCGGCCTCTTTGACTCTGGCCGCCGGCTGCTCGTCCATGAGCGAGCGTGAGCGCGGCACCGCCCAGGGCGCGGGCGTCGGCGCCGTGGCGGGCGCCGTCATCGGCTCCATGACCGGCGGCAATGCCGGTCGCAGCGCGGCCATCGGCGGCGTCGTGGGCGCGGTCGCCGGCAATCTGTGGTCCAAGCGCATGGAGGAGAAGCGCGAGGCGCTGGCCCGCGCCAGCCAGGGCACCGGCGTGGAGGTTGCCCGCACCGACGACAACCGCCTGAAGCTGAACGTGCCCAGCGACGTGTCTTTCGACTCCGGCCGGGCCGACATCAAGCCGCAGATGCGACCGGTGCTGGACGAGATCAGCCGCAACCTGGACCCCGGCGTGCGCGTGAGCATCGTGGGCCACACCGACAGCACCGGCAGCGATGCGATCAACGACCCCCTGTCGCGCGAGCGTGCGATGGCCGTGCGTGACTACCTGGGCGCTCGCGGCGTGGCGCCGTCGCGCATGTCGGTGACGGGCCGGGGCTCGCACGAGCCGGTGGCCAGCAACGACACCGAGTCGGGCCGCGCGGCCAATCGTCGCGTGGAGATCTTCCTGTCCGAGCAGAACCCGGCCGGCTGACCTGCGGAGCGCGCGCCCAAGCAAAAAGGGCCTGATCGTTTGATCAGGCCCTTCGTGTGTCTGGTGCCGGCAAGAGGAGTCGAACCCCCGACCTTCGCATTACGAATGCGCTGCTCTACCAACTGAGCTATGCCGGCCCTGAGGCGCTGGGCTGTTGCCTGCGCGTCAAGCCCGCCATTATAGCGGCATTTTTCAGTCCATCTCGCGGTGGTAGGCGGCGATGCGTTCGACCTCGTTTTTGGAGCCCAGCGCCACGGCCACGCGCTCGTGCAGCTTGGTGGGGTTCAGGTCCATGATGCGCTCGCTGCCGTTGACGGCTGCGCCGCCCGCCTGCTCGATGAGGAAGGCCATGGGGTTGGCCTCGTACATCAGGCGCAGCTTGCCGGGCTTGTCGGGTTCGCGCCGGTCCCAGGGGTAGAGGAACACGCCGCCGCGGGTCAGGATGCGGTGCACGTCGGCCACCATGCTGGCCACCCAGCGCATGTTGAAGTCCTTACCGCGCGGGCCGGTGGCGCCGGCCAGGCATTCGTCGATGTAGCGCGTCACTGGCTGCGCCCAGTGGCGCATGTTGGACATGTTGATCGCGAACTCCTTGGTGTCGTCCGGGATCTTGACCTCGTCCTGCGTCAGAACCCAGGAGCCGGTCTCGCGGTCCAGCGTGAACATCGCGACGCCGTCGCCCACGGTCAGCACCAGCATGCTCTGCGGGCCGTAGACGCAGTAGCCGGCCGCGGCCTGCTGCTTGCCGGGCTGCAGGAAGTCTTCCTCGCTGACGCCGCGGGTGTGGCCGACCTTGCGCAGCACCGAGAAGATGGTGCCGATGCTGACGTTGACGTCGATGTTGCTGGAGCCGTCGAGCGGGTCGAACAGCAGCAGGTACTCGCCCTGCGGGTAGCGGTTGGGCACCACGTAGATGCTGTCCATCTCCTCGCTGGCCATGGCCGCCAGATGACCGCCCCATTCGTTGGCCTCGATCAGCACCTCGTTGGCGATGATGTCCAGCTTCTTCTGCACTTCGCCCTGCACGTTCTCGCTGCCGGCGCTGCCCAGCACGCCGCCCAGGGCGCCCTTGTTGACGGCGATGGCGATGCGCTTGCAGGCGCGCGCGACCACCTCGATCAGCAGCCGCAGCTCCTGCGGGATGTGGCCGTGTTCGCGTTGCTGCTCGATGAGGTATTGGGTGAGGCTGGTCTGGCGTGACATGGATGTGCTGCTTAGTTTCCAGAGGCGAGGGCGCGTTCGACGATTTCTCGAACGTCGGTGGACAGGTCGGGCTTGGCGGCCACGCGGGCCACGGCCTCGCGGGCTGCGCTGCGATAGGGCTCGGCCAGCACGGCCCAGCGGTCCATCGCGCGGGCGACGCGGCTGGCCAGCTGCGGGTTGATGGCGTCGATGGCCAGCACCTGCTCTGCCCAGAACACATAGCCGGCGGCGTCAGCGCGGTGGAAGGCGGCGGGGTTGAACATGCACAGCGATGCCAGCAGGCTGCGCGCGCGGTTGGGGTTCTTCAGCGTGAAGTCGGCGTGCTTGGTCAGCGCCTTGGCGCGGGCGAACACGCGGCCCTCGACCTCGGGCGCGCGCGCCTGCAGCGCGAACCACTTGTCGATGACCAGCGCGTCGTCCTTGAACAGCGCATGGAAGCGCTCCAGCGCCGGCTGGGCCAGCGGCGCACCTGCGTTGACCAGTGCGGCCAGCGCGCCCAGGCGGTCGGTCATGTTGGACGCTTCCTTGAAGCGCTGGTAGGCCTTGCCCGGCCACACGGTGTCGCCCGTGGCCTGCGCGTCCAGCACCAGCATGGACAGCGCCAGGTTGGCGAGAGCCCGCTTGCCGGACGAGACCGGATCGGGCGTGTAGCCACCGGCGATCTGGTTGGCCTCGAAGGCGGCGATCCAGTCGTCGCGCAGCGCGGCGGCCAGTTGCTGCTGTGCAGCCATGACGGCGGCGTGGATGGCCTGCGGGTCCACCACGTCCAGCTGCTCGGCGATGTAGGCCTCGCCCGGCAGCGTCAGCGCCAGTTCCTTGAATGCCGGGTCCAGGTCGGCGTGGTTCAGCACGCCGCGCATGGCCTCGATGAAGGCATTGCTGAGCTGTAGCGGCTGGCCGGCACGCAGCGCGTGCAGGATGCGGTTCAGCGCCAGGCGCTGGCCGGCTTCCCAGCGGTTGAACGGGTCGCTGTCGTGGCGCATCAGCACCAGCAGCGCGGCGTCGGACAGGCCGTCGTCCAGCACCACCGGCGCGGAGAAGCCGCGCAGCAGCGACGGCACGGGCTCGCTGTCGATGTTCTCGAACACGACGGTTTGCTCGGCCTGGTCCAGCACCAGCACCTGCTCGACGTCGCCGTTCGCGTTCAGCGGCAGTGCGGCGCCGTGGCGGTCCAGCAGGCCCATGACGATGGGCACGACCTGCGGTTGCTTGTCGGTCTGGCCCGGCGTGGCGGGCGTGTGCTGGCTCAGGCGCAGCGTGTACGTGCGCGCGGCAGCGTCATGCTCGCCGTGCGCCTTCACGCGCGGCGTGCCGGCCTGCGAGTACCAGCGCTTGAACGCGTCCAGACGCGTCGTCAGCGGCGAGCCCGGGTTGGCATCGGCGATGGCCTGCGCGAAGTCGTCGCAGGTCACGGCCTGGCCGTCGTGGCGCTCGAAGTAGAGCTTCATGCCGGCCTCGAAGCCCTTGCGGCCGACCAGCGTCTGGTACATGCGGACGACTTCGGAGCCCTTCTCGTAGACGGTGGCCGTGTAGAAGTTGTTGATCTCGCTGTAGCTGTCCGGGCGCACCGGGTGGGCCATGGCGCCGCTGTCCTCGGGGAACTGCAGCGCGCGCAGCTGGCGCACGTCCTGGATGCGGCAGACCGCGCGAGCCGACGGCGTGCCGGCCATGTCCATGCTGAATTCCTGGTCGCGGAAGACTGTCAGGCCTTCCTTCAGCGACAGCTGGAACCAGTCGCGGCAGGTCACGCGGTTGCCGGTCCAGTTGTGGAAGTACTCGTGCGCGACGATGGACTCGATGC
>CAMLKW010000044.1 GCA_946480605.1 uncultured Roseateles sp.
GGGGAACCCCTGAAGCTAGATTTCCTGTGGGCCGGGTTGTGCCTGTTAGGGGCCGTCTACTTCATCTTCCGGTCGGCTTGATGACGATTCGGTGACGGCGCCCGGTAAACTGCGCGCCTTCCAGAAATCCAAGGATGGCCATGCTATTTGGCAAGCTGCTGCCCCGCGAGGGCAATTTTTTTGAGCTGTTCAACGAGCACGGCAGTTTCATTGCGGAAGGTGCACGCGCCTTCCTGAAGATGATCGAGAACTATGCCGATCCGGCGCTGCGCCAGCAGTACGCCGACGAGGTCGACAAGGCTGAGCATGCCGCCGATCGCGTCACGGCCGAGGTGAACCGGCTGCTGCACCGCACCTTCATCACGCCCATCGACCGCGAGCAGATCCACGGCCTGATCAACGCGATGGACGACATCCTGGACTTGCTGCAGGACTCCTCCGAGACGCTGTCGCTGTACGACGTGCGCGCGGTCCCTGAGCAGGTGCTGCAGCTGGCCACGCTGTCGGTGCGCTGCTGCGAGCGCGTGCAACACGCCGTCACGCTGCTGCCCAACCTCAGCAAGCCGGCCACCACCGAGGCCGCGATCAAGACCTGCGAGGAGATCGACCGCCTGGAGTCCGATGCCGACCGCGTCATGCGCTCGGCCATGTCGCGCCTGTTCCGCGAAGAGGCCGACGTGCGCGAACTGATCAAGCTGAAGGCGATCTACGAGCAACTGGAGTCCATCTCCGATCGTTGCGAGGACGTGGCCAATCTGATCGAGGGCATCGTCCTCGAGAACTCCTGATCGGCATCCCATGGCATCCGTAGAGATCGCCTTCTGGGTGGTGGCGCTGCTCGTGGTGCTGGCGCTGCTGTTCGACTTCATGAACGGCTTCCACGATGCGGCCAACTCGATCGCCACCGTCGTCTCCACCGGCGTGCTGAAGCCGCAGCAGGCGGTGCTGTTCGCCGCCTTCTTCAATGTCATCGCCATCCTCTTCTTCCAGCTGAAGGTGGCGGCCACCATCGGCAAGGGCATCGTGGAGCCCGGCATCGTGGATCACCACGTCGTGTTCGGCGCGCTGATCGGCGCCATCGCCTGGAACGTCATCACCTGGTGGTGGGGTATCCCGTCCAGTTCTTCGCACGCGCTGATCGGCGGCATCGTCGGCGCCGTGATCGCCAAGGCGGGCCCCGATGCCCTGGTTGCGGCCGGCATCTGGAAGACCGTGGCCTTCATCGTCGTCTCGCCACTGCTGGGCTACTTGCTGGGCTCGCTGATGATGGTGCTGGTGGCCTGGGTGTGCCGCGACAAATCGCCGCTGCGCATCGATCGATGGTTCCGGCGACTGCAACTGGTGTCGGCCGGCCTCTACAGCCTGGGCCATGGCGGCAACGATGCGCAGAAGACCATCGGCCTGATCTGGATGCTGCTGGTTGCCGCCGGCATGATGGGGGCCGGCGAATCGACGCCGCCCAGTTGGGTCATCGTTTCCTGCTACGTGGCCATCGGCCTGGGCACGATGTTCGGCGGCTGGCGCATCGTGCAGACCATGGGTCAGCGCATCACCAAGCTCAAACCGGTGGGCGGCTTCTGTGCCGAGACCGGCGGCGCGATCACGCTGTTCCTGGCGACGGCGCTGGGCATCCCGGTGTCCACCACCCACACCATCACCGGCGCCATCGTCGGTGTCGGCTCGGTGCGGCGTGCGTCTGCGGTGCGCTGGGGTGTGGCGGGCAACATCGTCTGGGCCTGGATCTTCACCATCCCCGCGGCCGCGACGATGGCCGCGATCTGCTACTGGGTCAGCTTCGCGCTGTATTGACCTGCAGGCTGCGTCGACTCAGGGAGTTTCGACCTGGGATTCGAAGTAGCGTTGCGCGCTGAAGGCGATGGTCGCCATCAGCGTGGTGCCGCCGATCAACAGGCAGAACACCACCCCGATGATGGCGGCCCAGCCGCTGGTCGGGGTGGGCTGGCCGGCGTTGAAGCGCGCGTTCCAGCGCTCGTCCGACGTCAGCCCGTAGACGATGCCGCCCAGCAGCGCCGCCACCAGGCTCAGGCCCAGCAGCGGGATCAGCAGCCAGGCGAGGCGATCGTCCTGGCCCAACTGGCTCATGCGCTGCACGCCGGACAGGCCCAGCAGCGTTGGCAACGGGAACAGCCAGCCCCAGCGGTCTTTCAGGCCATGCAGGTAGAAGCGGTGCATGCCGAAGACGCCGACGAGCAGCGCCAGCCAGACCGCGGCAGCCTTGTGCTTGGGCGCGCCGCTCATTCGGCGGCGACGCTGTCGCCCAGGCCCAGCGTGCGCTGCATCAGCACCACGTCCAGCCAGCGGCCAAATTTCCAGCCGGCGCTTTTCAGCACGCCGGTGTGCAGGAAGCCCAAGGCCGTGTGCACGCCGACGGAGCCGGCGTTGTTCGCGTCGCCGATGACGGCCAGCATCTGTCGCGCGCCGGCAGCCTCGCAGCGTGCGATCAACTCGGCCAGCAGCAACCGGCCTACGCCCTGACCCTGGGCCGCAGGCGACAGGTAGATGGAGTCCTCGACGCAGAAGCGATAGGCCAGGCGCGGGCGGAAGTAGTTGGCGTAGGCATAGCCCAGCACCTCACCGTCCCGCTCGGCCACCAGCCAGGGCAGGGAGCGACCCAGCACCTCGGCGCGGCGCCGGCCCATTTCCTCGAGGGCGGGCACCTCGGTCTCGAAGGTGCCGGTGCCTTCCAGCACGGCCTGGGCGTAGATGGCCTGGATGGCGGGCAGGTCGGCGTCCGTGCTGGGGCGTATCGTCAGGGGCTGTGCGGGAGGCTGTGACATCTGTGGATTCAGGATGTGCAAAAGTAGGCTGGAGCGAGTTTATAATGCGCGGTTTTGGCGTCGGCTGCAGATGGCTGCGGCGTATCTACGGTGCCTCCCCCGGCAGGGGTTCCTGCCATTCGACTGACTCGCTACTTGAGTGTCTCCTCGTGCGGTGGTCGCCCAATTTTTAGGAAACATCATGGTTGTCATTCGTCTCGCCCGCGGCGGTTCCAAGAAGCGTCCCTTCTACAACATCGTCGTCGCCAACAGCCAGCAACGCCGTGACGGCCGCTTCATCGAGCGCGTCGGCTTCTACAACCCCGTCGCCTCCGGCGCCGCCGAGAAGCTGCGCGTCGCCCAGGATCGCGTGTCCTACTGGATCGGCGTCGGCGCCCAGCTGTCGCCCACCGTCCAGCGCCTGGTCGGCGAGGCCAAGAAGGCCACGCCCGCAGCGTAAGCAGGTGGCAGGCAACAAGCCTCAGCAAGACGGCGCCTTGGCGCCGTCTTTTGCTTCCAGGGATGCCTCCGCGCCGTCTGGTGCTTCCTGGCCCGAGGATCTCGTGCCTGTCGGGCGCATCCTGGATGCCTGGGGCATCAAGGGCGGCCTGAAGGTGCAGGCCTATTCGGCCGACGCGGACGCGCTGTTCAGCGCCAAGCGCTGGTACCTGAAGTCCACAGGCCCCAAGCCGGGCCAGATGCTGCTGGCCGTGCGCTCGGTGCGCGAGCAGGGCGAGGGCATCGTCGCGATGGCCGATGGCGTGGACGACCGCAATGCCGCCGAGGCGCTGCGCGGCCACGAGATCTTTGTCCCGCGCAGCGACTTCCCGCGCACGCCCGACGGCGAGTACTACTGGGTCGATCTGATCGGTCTGGACGTCGTCAACCGCGAGAGCCAGGCGCTGGGGCGAGTCATCGGCCTCATCGACACGGGCCCGCACGCAGTGCTGCGCATCCTGCCGCCCGGCGTGGCAGAGCCGGCCAAGCCGGACCAGGAGCGCCTGATCCCGTTCGTTGCTGCGTTCGTCGATGACGTGAGCCTCGAAGCGAAGCGCATCACGGTCGATTGGGGTCTGGACTTCTGACGCCATGCGCTTCGACGTCCTGACGATCTTTCCGGAGCTGTTCGTGCCGCACATGACGCATGGCGTCACGCGGCGCGCCTTTGAGAGCGGTCAGGTCGACGTGCGCCTGTGGCCGTTGCGCGATTTCGCCGAGGACAACTACCGCCGCGTGGACGATCGTCCCTACGGTGGCGGCCCCGGCATGGTCATGCTGGCCGAGCCGCTGGAGCGCGCGCTCGGCGCCGTCAAGTCGGACCGCGGCGAAGCCGGGCCGGCCGTCATCCACTTCACGCCCACCGGTGCCCGCATCGACCAGGCGCGCGTGCAGCAACTGGCCGCGGGCCCCGGCGCCATCTTGCTGTGCGGTCGCTACGAGGGCATCGACCAGCGCGTGCTGGACAGCCACGTGACGCTGGAACTGAGCCTGGGCGATTTCGTGCTGTCCGGCGGTGAACTGCCCGCGCTCGCACTGCTGGATGCGGTGGCCCGCCTGCAGGACGGCGTGCTGGGCGACGCGCAGTCCCACCAGCAGGACAGTTTCTCCGACGGCCTGCTGGACTGCCCGCACTACAGCCGCCCGGAGGTGCTGCCCGACGGCCGGGAGGTTCCGGCCGTGCTGATGTCCGGCCATCACGCCGACATCAAGCGCTGGCGCCGTGAACGCTCGCTTGCGTTGACGGCGGCCCGCAGGCCCGACCTGATCGAGTCGGCGCGCGCCGGCGGTCTGCTGAGCAAGGCCGACGAGGCTTTCCTGGCGAGGATCTAGGCGCAACGCGCACCAAGACGGTCTGCGAAACCCGTCGCCGGGTTTCCAGCATGCGCGGCAGCGCAAAGCCTGGATGGCGCGCGCTCACGGCATGGCGGTGCGACGTGTCTTCCACAGCGAGAACAGGATGCCGCTGGCCAGCAGCGCACCGGTCACGCCCAGGCTGATGGAGGCCGGCACCTTGCCGTCGAACAACCAGTCGCCCAGGAAGATCTTGGCGCCGATGAAGATCAGCACCAGGGCCAGCGCGTACTTCAGGTAGTGGAAGCGGTGCACCACCGCGTCCAGCGCGAAGTACAGCGCGCGCAGGCCGAGGATGGCGAAGATGTTGCTCGTGTAGACGATGAAGGCGTCGGGCGTGATCGCGAAGATGGCCGGCACCGAATCGATGGCGAACACCAGGTCGGCAATCTCCACCAGCACCAGGCACAGCAGCAGCGGCGTGGCGAAGGTGGCCATGCGGCCCGTGGCCGGGTCGGGCTGGCGCACGACGAAGGCCTGGCCGTGCAGGCGCTCCGTCACGCGCAGGTGGCGCTTCATGAAGCGCAGCACCGGGTTGGCCGCGATGTCGGGCTGCTGGTCCACCATCAGCAGCATCTTCACGCCGGTGGCCAGCAGCAGCACGCCGAAGAGGTACATCACCCACGAGAACTGCTGCACCAGCGCCGCGCCCAGGCCGATCATCAGCGCGCGCAGCACGATGACGCCCAGGATGCCCCAGAACAGCACGCGGTGCTGGTACTGCCGCGGCACGGCGAAGTACGTGAAGATCAGCGAAATGATGAAGACGTTGTCCAGCGCCAGCGTCTTCTCGACGAGGTAGCCGGTCATGTAGAGCTTCACCGCCGTCCACGCGCGCTCGTCGGGCGTGGCGGCGCCGGCGATCTGCGGGTCCAGCGCGCCGGCGTTGGCGTGGTGCAGGTAGATCCAGTACACGGCGCCCGCCCAGGCCAGGCCCAGGCCGATGTACAGCGCCGACATCTTCAGGCTCTCGCGCACGCCGATCTCGTGAGCATCCTTGTGCATCACGCCCAGGTCGAAGGCCAGGATGGCCAGCACGGTGGCCATGAAGCTCAGCCAGATCCACAGCGGCATGCCCAGCCACAGCATGTTCAGGAAGCTCATCGCGGCTCTCCTGTGTCAGAGCGTGATGACCAGCGAGCCGGTGCCCAGTGCACCGGCCACAGTGACCAGCAGTGCGGCGTCGCGGCGCGCATTGCGCAGCCTGGCGGCTTGCCAGGTGACGAAGATCATCGTTGCGGCGAGGAAGGCGAACAGTGCGGCGAGCTTGTCCATGTCGGGGGTGGAAGCGGCAGAAGATGGCCTGCACTGTCGGGGAAGCCCCCGCGGCCTGGAAGCAGCTTTAGAGTGACGACCGCTTCGGGCCGGCCGAAGCAGCCGAGGAAGCTTGCTCATGCCCGCGTTGAACTACCGCCACCTGTACTACTTCTGGATCGTGGCCAAGGAGGGCAGCTTCGCGCGTGGCGCGGAGCGGCTGGACATGGCCATCCAAACCATCAGCGTGCAGGTCAAGGCGCTGGAGCAGGACCTCGGCCACCAACTGCTCAAGCCCACCGGGCGCGGCGTGGCGCTGACCGAGGCCGGCCAGGCCGTGCTGGCGCGCGCTGAGCAGATCTTTCAGCTGGGCGAGTCCATCCCCGAGGAAGCGGCCGCCGCGGCGCGCAGCGTGGGCACGCGGCTGGCCGTGGGGCTGTCCGACGGCCTGTCCAAGCTGGCCGCGCATGCGCTGCTTCAGCCGGTGCTGCAGGCGCCGCAGCTGCGCCTGCTGTGCCACGAGGGCGAGGTGGAGCAGTTGCTGGCCGAGCTGGCGCTGCACCGGCTGGATCTGGTGCTGGCCTGCCAGGCTCCGCCCAGCAATGGCAGCCTGCGGCTGTCCAGCGAGCGGGTGGCGGTGTCGCCCGTGCAGTGGTGGGGGCCGGCCGCGATGGTGGCCGGGGCCGGCAGCGATCTGGCGCAGGCGCTGGCCGCGCTGCCGGTGCTGCTGCCCACGCCGCATGCGGCGCTGCGCGGGCGCATCGACCGCTGGTTCGAGGCGCAGGGCATCGCGCCGCGCGTGGTCGGCGAGTTCGAGGACAGCGCATTGCTGAGCCTGTTTGCCGCGCGCGGGCTGGGCGTGTTCCCGGTATCGGCACTGGGCGCGGCTGACCTGGACGGCGTGCGCGGCCTGCGGCGGCTGGGCGCCAGCGACGGGCTGCACGAGGAGATCCATGCGATCTGGTCGCGCCGTGGCATGCACCATCCGCTGGTACAGGCCATCCTGACTGCCGCGCGCGGCAGCTGACTCAGTGGCGGAACAGCGCCGACGCGTCGATGCGCCACGCGTCGGCGAGCTGCTTCAGCAGCAGGAACTCAGCCTCAGACAGGTGGCGGTCGGCCAGCGCCGCCGATGTGGCAGCAGCGAACACCTTGTACTGCAACGTCGGTTCGTCCACGTCCTGCATCAGCGTATTCAGCAGCGACGGGGACGTGCACCAGCGCAGGCCGTCGGCCCCCGTGGTGCTGGCCAGGAGGTCCTCGCACAGCGTCTGCAGCGCGACGGACATGCCGCCCTGCGGCAGGCCCAGCATGGACTCCGCATCGACCCGGCGCAGCGCGCCGACCTCGGCCGGGCTGACGTTGCCGTCGGCAATCATCATCAGCGCCACCAGGCGGGCAGCCGCCTCGGGGCTGTTGCGGGAGTAGTTGTGCATGGCAGGTCCTCGGGGTTGACGAGGCCGCCACTGTGGCCGCCGCGCCGGCCGTGAGGAAGCAGCCCGGCGCGCAGCCGGGCTTCGGCGCGACCGAAGTGCCCCGCGGGCGCCGGCTCAGACGGCGCGCAGGCGGCGGCTGAGCACGGGCCCGCCGTCGTCGATGCGCACATGCGTGGACGTGTCGAAGCCCGCCGCGGCCAGCGCCTGCGCCAGCGGTGCCGCCGGCGCGGCGTGGCGGCCCAGCGCCGCCTCGGCGTCGGCGCCGAGAAAGGACAGGTAGATGGTCTGGCGTGGCAGCAGCGCGGCCAGGTGGCTGCGCCACGCGTGACCCAGGCTGGCCTCGGTGGCAGTGGGGTCGCCGCGGTAGAAGCGGGCGCCCAGCGCCTGCCAGACGGGCGACGCGCCGTTGTCGTCGCGCCAGCCCGGCAGTTCGACGACGAGTTGATCGCCGCGGTTGCCGTGGGCCGCGGCATGGGCCATGGCCGCGTCGATCAGGCGGGGCAGGGTGTCGGGCGGCGCGGCGGCATCGACCTGCACGTCGCACAGCTCGGCCTGACCGGTCAGGTCGTTGCCGAGCAGCAGTGTCGTCTGCACGCGGAACAGGGCCAGCTCCTGCGCCGCATGCACGATGCGCCCGACGTGGAAGTGGTAGCGCGGCAGAGCAAGGCCCAGCCGCGGCACGAAGCGCAGCGAGGCCGCGCCATCGGCCAACGCCAGGCGTTCGCCGTCGGCCTCGGGGGTGACGATCAGTCGTTCGGTCATGCCAGCTCTCCCGGCTGCAGCGGCGTGGCCAGCAGGCGTTCGCCGGCGTGGGCGCCGAGCGCGGTCGCGTCGTCCGTGCCCAGCGTGTCGCCCACCTCGGCCAGCACGGCGCTGAAGGCCGCGCGCGACGGCCGCACCAGGATGTGCGTGCGCCGCGGCCCGCTGCCGGCGCCGGGCTGCACCAGCAGCTCACGCGCGTGGCGCACGCTGCGCAGCGAGGCCAGCGGCGCGTCCACCGTGGGGCCGCCGTCGAAGATGTCGACGTAGCTGTCGGCGTCGAAGCCTTCGTCCTGCAGCACGGAGAACGGCAGTTCGCCCACCGGGTGCAGCTGGCCGATGGCGCATTGGGCGGCCTCGGGCAGCAGCGCCACGTAGACGGGCGAGGGCGGCATCAGCTCGGCGATGCAGGCGCGGCTGCGGCCGCCGATGACGGCCTCGGCCTCGGGGTAGTCCATGCCGAAGAAGCGCCGGCCGACCGCGTCCCAGAACGGGCTCTGGCCGGCGGCGTCGGTCACGCCGGGGCTCTCGGCCGCGATGCGCTCGGAGAAGCGCTCGGCGTTGGCCAGGATGAACAGCAGCCGCGCGCGCGACAGCAGTTGCGCGGCGAGGCCGTTCTCGCAGGCGGGGTCGAGGAAGAAGGAGGTCAGCAGCGTCGTGCCGGTCAGATCGTGGCACAGGTGCAGCGTGTGCATGCGCTGCGTGACGCCCAGCGCCGCGCTGGCGTGCACGACGAACTCGTTGCGGTAGCTGTAGAAGCGGTCGAAGAAGCCGGCGCTGGCGGCAATGCCCGAGCAGCCGATGATGCGGCCGGCGTCTTCCAGCACGAAGAGGTAGGTCTCCTCGCCGCTGGCGTCGTCGGGGCTGGCGAAGGACTGCAGCGAGGCGGCGATGCGCGCGCGCAGCTTGGCCTCGTCGTTGGGCAGCGAACTGATGCCGTCGTGGCTGGCGGCCGCCATGCGCGCGAGGTCGGGCAGGTCGGCCGCTGCCACCGGGCGCAGCAGCAACTGGGTCATGAGACGTCTCCCTGGTGTGTGACGGCACCGCGCCAGGCCTGCGCGCGCTGGCTGCGCTCGTCGCGTGGCGTGTGGCCGAAATGGGTCTTGTAGGCGTTCGAGAAATGCGGCCCCGACGAGAAGCCGCAGGACAGGCCGACCTGCAGGATGGACTGCGAGCTCTGCTGCAGCAGCCGCCGTGCGCGGGCAAGGCGCAGCTCCAGATAGTGGCGCGAGGGCAGGCTGTCCAGGTGCTGCTTGAACAGCCGCTCCAGCTGCCGGCGCGACACGCCCACCAGGCGCGCGACCTCGTCGGTGGGCAGCGGCTCGGCGAGGTTGGCCTCCATCAGCGACAACGCCTCGGCCAGTTTGGGGCTGCCGGCGCCGCGGCGCTCGCTGTAGCCGGCGCGCTGGCGTTCGTCGCGCGGGCGCAGCGCCTTCTGGCCCAGCGCGTGGACGAGTTCCTGGCCGAAGCGCTCGCCGTGGCGCGTGGCCAGCCACGCACAGCACAGGTCCACGCTGGCCGTGCCGCCCGCGCAGCTGAGCCGGGGCGGCGTGGCGCTGAGTTCCCACAGGCCGTTGGCCCAGGCGACGCCGGGATGGTCTTCGGCCAGGCCGTCCAGCAGCGACCAGTCGGCGCAGGCGCGCTGGCCGTCCAGCAGGCCGGCGGCGGCCAGCCAGGCCGCACCGGCGTCCACGCCGCCCAGCGCCACGCCGGCCTCGGCGCAGCGGCGCAGCCAGGCGACGGTGGCGGCGTCGGGCGGCGTCGCGTCGGTGGCGATGACGAAGACGGCCAGCCAGTCGGCGGTGCCGATGGCCTGGGCGGGAAGTACGAAGCCGCCGTTGCTGGCCACCGCCGCGCCCTCGGCGCTGAGGGCCGCGGCGCTGTAGGCGGCCTCGTCCTGCAGCGCGTTGGCCGCTTGCAGGCCGTCCAGCAGCCCGCCCAGTGCCAGCATCGAGAAGCCCGGCACCAGCAGCAGGCCGACGCGGTGGACGGGCACGGTGTTCATGGCCGCGATGTTCTCATTGCCAGTGCGTCAGCGCAGGCGGTGCCAGCAGCGCCAGTGCCATGACGAGGTAGATCGCCTGCAGCGGCAGCATCCAGCGCACCCAGGTGCCGAAGCGCACGCCGGCCAGCGCCAGCACGCCGACGGTGATGCCGGAGGTCGGGATGATGGGCGTCGTCAGCTCGCCGAACTGGAAGGCCAGGATGGCCGTCTGGCGCGTGATGCCGACCAGGTCCGCCAACGGCGCCATCAGCGGCATGGTCAGCGCGGCCTGGCCGGTGCCGGAATGGATGAAGAAGTTGATGACCGACTGGATGGCGAACATCTTCTGCGCGGCGAACACCGGGCTGTCGGACGCCACCAGCGGCGCGAGCGCGTTCAGCAGCGTGTCGATGACCTGGCCGTCACGCATCAGGATGACGGTGCCCTTGGCCAGCGCGATGACGAGGGCCGTGCCGACCAGGTCTTTCGCGCCGTGCAGAAAGGCAGCCATGAACTCGTCTGCCGACAGCTTGGCCACGACGCCGACGGCCACGGCCATGACGAGGAAGAGGGCGGCGATCTCCTCGATGTACCAGCCGAAGCGCACGACGCCGAAGATCATGCCGCCCAGCGTGGCGGCGAACAGCCACAGCACCAGGCGGTGGCGTGCCGTCATGCCGGCGAAGTTCTCGAAGCCGCTGAGGTCCAGCGTGGCACGGCGTTGCTGGTCCAGCTCGTAGGTGGGGCTCAACGTCGGGTCGCGGCGTATGCGCGCGGCCCACCACATCAGGAAGGCGATGGTGGCGCCGGTGGCGATGGCCCAGCACAGCGCGCGGTAGCCCAGGCCCGAGAACATCGGCACGCCGGCAATGCCTTGTGCGACGCCGACGTTGAAGGGATTCAGGAAGGCCGTTGCGAAGCCCACCTGCGAGCCGACGAAGGGGATGGCCACGCCGGTCAGCGTGTCCAGCCGCAGCGCCAGCGCCAGCGGGATGAAGATCAGCACGAAGGGGATGGCCTCCTCGGCCATGCCGAAGCTGGCGCCGCCCAGCGCGAACAGGCCGACGAAGACGGGGATGACCGCGGCTCGCACCCAGGCCGAGCGGCTGTGTGCCTTGGCCACGGCCTTGATCATCGAGTCGATGGCCTGGGTCTTCTGCAGCACCGCGAACGCGCCGCCGACCATGAGCACGAAGCCGATGATGAGCGCAGCCTCGACGAAGCCCTTGATGGGCGCCGTCAGCAGCGCGGTGAGGCCCTGCGGGCGCGACTCGACGACGTGGTAGCTGCCGGCGACGACGATGGTCTTGCCGTTGACGACCGTCGTGTCGAACTTCCCACCCGGCACGACCCAGGTCGCCAGCGCGATCAGCGCGAGCAGGGCGAATAGCAGCACATAGGTGTTGGGCAGGCGCAGTTTCATCGCGGGGCTCACATCGACAGCAGCTTGCCGCTGCGCAAGGGCACGGCGCCGGCGATCTTGGCCAGGCGCATGCCGCGCGTCGCGTAGCGCCGCGACGCGCGGGCGAAGCAGCGGCCGCTGACGCTGGCATGCAGCGCGGTGCGCGCGTCGGTCAACGGGTCGATGATCTCGGCGACCAGTTCGCCGGCCTCCACCCAGTCGCCCGGCGCCATGGCGAAGACGACGACGCCGGGTACTGACGCCGTGACGGGCTCCACGCCTTCGAGTGGCGTCGCCGCGCATGCGGTGGGCGGCGGCGGCGCCGTGCCGTCGACATGGCCCAGGTGCTGCAGGAAGGCAATCAGCGCATCGGCGTCGTGCTCGGCCAGGTCGTGGCTGACATCGGTCTCGCCGCGCAGCTCCACGGTCGCGGCCAGGCAGCCGTGCGGGTCGACGGGGTGCTGCGGGCCGAAGTGCGCGGCCAGCTCCCACCAGATGCGGCCGGCGGATTCGTCGAAAGGCTCGTCGCCCGACACCTCGCTGGTCAGCAGCGCCTGCGCGCCCAGGTAGGCGGCCAGCGGCGCGAACGCGTTGGCCTGGGCCGTGCCGGTGTAGAGGTGCATGACGGCCTGGTTGTCGCAGTGCAGGTCCAGTACGAGTTCGGCGTCGTGCGCCAGCGTCTGCAGCAGCTGCTTCAGCGCCTCGGTCTCGGTGGTGGGCTGCCAGGCGGCCAGCAGCTCGTGGCTGGCGGCGCGGATGGCGCGGGCGTTGTGTGCCGCATCGGCGCCCAGGCGGCCCGCCAGGCGCTCGATCAGCGCCGGGGTCAGGTGACGGAACTGACGGTTGAAGTTGGTGCCGGTGCCGAGGTCGAAGCGGCCCAGCGCCGAGCCCTGCAGATCCTGCGCGAGGCCGATGGGATTGGCCATGGGCACCAGCACGATCTCGCCGGCGATGGCGCCTCGTTCGTCGAGCGCGGCCAGGCGCTCCATCAGCGCCTGCGCCACCAGCAGCGGCGGCACTTCGTCGGCGTGCAGCGCGGCCTGCAGGTAGGCCTTGCGGCCGGATTCGCCACGCCCGAAGTGCAGGCTGCGCAGCCGGCGCGTGGTGCCGGCACTGGCGGCCGGCAGGTCGTGGAAACGGGTCTGCATGTTCAGTTCGTGATCGGTGTGGTCAGCGGCGCGGCCACGCGCACGGGAATGACGTCCAGCCGCGCCTTGAGCACGGTGTAGTCCTCGCCGCCCAGCGCGCCGCTGAACCAGCCGGTCAGCCCAGGGCCGCGGTAGAGGCGGAACTCGAAGCCGACATCGGGCGCCGCATCTCCGGGCCGTGGCCGCGCCCGGTAGGCGAGGCCGCGCACTTCGGGCAGTGTGCCGTCCAGCAGCTGCGCCATCGCGGTGGCGATGGCGGCGTCGCCGAGGATGTCCATGAAGTAGCCGTCGCTCTGCAGGTAGGGCTTGTAGTCGCTGGCAGCGGGGTCGATGCGGGCTTCGCGCAGCTTGTGCGGCGCGGGCGTGGTGACGCCGCTGGCGAGGTCGTGGCGGTCGCCGCGGTCCAGGTAGCTCAGCTGCGCGCCGCGCAGGTTGAAGGCGGCCAGCTTCGCGTCCGACGTCGCTTCGGACAGGTCTACCAGCAAGGCGCCGCGGGCGCCGATGATCTCGACGGACGAGCCCTTGATGACGGCGGCCGAGTTCTCCTCGATGCCCAGCCCCAGCGTGTAGCCGAAGGCGCGCATGGCCGGCAGCATGCGACCGATACGGCCGCGCTTCAGGAAGTGCTGGTCGATGAACAGGTCCGGCCCGACGAAGCCGAGGCCGCGGTCGTACTCCTTGCCCTCGCGCCACAGGCCCTTGAGGATCTGCAGGTTGTCCTGCGCGTCGCGGAACATCATGCGGCTCATCACCGCGGCGCCCGCGCTGGTGCCGGCCACGACGCCGCCGCCGGCCTTCACGTCGCGGATGGCCTTCAGCATCGCCGTGGGTTGGCCGCCGGGCAGCAGCGTGTCGACGATGAGCTCCTGTGCGCCGCCGGAGAAGAACACGCCGCGCGACGCGGCCACCTTGGCGATCAGCGCGGGATCGTTCAGGTGGGCCTGCGGGTCCGTGCCCTTCAGCCGTGGCGCAACGGGAATGGCCTCGGCGCGCGCGCCGCGCTGGTTCAGCGCCGCGACGATCTGCGCCGCGCTGCGCTCGGGGTTGGCGGCCGCCGTCGCGAAGACGGCAATGCGCGCACCGGCGCCGCCGGCCTCGTCGACGATGCGTTGCCAGACGGCATCGTTGTCGAACTTGAGCGCGCCGCCGATGACGACGGCGGTGCCTTGGGCCTGGGCGGGTGCATGCAATGCCAGCAGCGCAGCGGCCACAAAGGTGGAAAGGAAACTTCGCATGGGAGTCATGCTGTCAGCGCCTCTGCGGGCGCGACAGCGGGTTGCACCTCAGCGGGGCAGCGCACGCAATTCCATGTCGCATCTGCGCAAGAAGCCGGTGCGGGCGTGGTGCCGATGCCAAGCGCGATTGCGGTGAAGCGACGCGCATTTGCATGCAAGCGACCTGCGCGCCGAAACCCCATAGGCAACAGCAGGAGGCCCTCCCTAACCTGAACGGCGTTCGCTCCACCCCATCCAAGAACACCGAGGCCTTCATGACCCCAGCCCGCTCCTACTCCCTGCACACGCTGGCCCACGCCGCGTTGCTCGCCGTCGCCACGCTGCCCGCCCATGCGCAGGAGCAGAAGCTCGAACGCGTCGAGATCACCGGCTCCAGCATCAAGCGCATCGACGGCGAGGCCGCGCTGCCGGTGGACGTCATCAA
Organism: uncultured Roseateles sp.; assembly: GCA_946480605.1. The sequence goes on from CAMLKW010000044.1 coordinate 14,271, forward strand.
GCGTGGCGACATCGACAAGGCCGGCGTGACGACCGCGGCCGAGCTGCTGCAGAAGATCACGTCCAACGTCGGCGGCCTGACCGACGGCGCCAGCGTCACCGACCAGACCGGCGGCCAGCGCGGCTTCAACGGCGCCAACCTGCGCGGCCTGGGTGTGTCCAGCACGCTGGTGCTGCTGAACGGCCGCCGCCTGGCCAACTTCGCGTCGCCCGGCGACAACGCCGGTGTCGACCTGAACAACATCCCGGCCGGAGCCATCCAGCGCGTGGAGGTGCTGAAGGACGGTGCGTCCGCCATCTACGGCACCGACGCGATGGGCGGCGTCATCAACTTCATCACGCGCAAGGACTATCAGGGCGTGGACCTGAGCGCCTACGTGCTGGGCACCCGTGAAGGCGGCGCCGGCAAGAAGGCGTTCTCGGCCTCGGGTGGCTTCGGCGACCTGAGCAAGGACCGCTTCAACGTGTTCGCCGCGCTGGACGTGCAGAAGCTGGACGCGCTGGACGCCAGCCAGCGCAGCTTCATCCAGGAATACAGCCTGCCGACGCGGCTGCCGCCACAGACCTCCAGCAACAGCTTCCCCGCCAACGTGGACCTCACCGCGGCCCAGCTGGCCGCGCTGAACAACTTCGTGCTGGCCAACCCCGGCACGGCACTGAGGGGCTCTAACGCCAACGGCACCTGGAACCCCGGCGGCGTGAACTCCGGCTCGCGCCGCGTGAACTTCGGCAAGACGGCCTGCACCGGTGGCCTCAACCCGAACTCCGTGCAGCCGCTGGGCCTGGGCGGCCGTGAAGGCTGCTCCTACGACTACGTGGCCGGCTCGGAGATCTATCCGAAGTCCGACAAGGCCAGCGTCGTCGGTCGCGCCACCTTCCAGGTGGCCGAGGGCCACCAGGTCTTCGTCGAGGCGCTGTTCGCCAAGACGGACACCGACTACTCCGCATCGCCGGCCACGGCGCGCTTTCGCACGTCGTCGGGCATCAGCCTGCCGGCCTCGCTGCAGGCCGTCACCGGCGTCACGGGGCCGGTGGACTTCCGCTTCCGCCTGGAGGACGCCGGCAAGCGCGTCAGCCGCGTGGAGAGCGAGGCCACCCGGCTGGTGGCCGGGGCCGTGGGGCGCTTCGGCGAGTGGGACTACGACGCCGCGCTGAACCACAGTGTCAACAAGGCCACGGACATCAACCTGGACGGCTGGGTGTCGCTGGCCAAGCTGGAGGCCGGCATCAAGGCGGGCCAGTACAACCCCTTCCAGCGCGCCACCGACTCGACGGCCGGCCGCGCGTTCATGAACTCCATCCGCATCGACGGTGCTGCGCGCATGGCCGAGGGCAGCAGCACCAGCCTGGACGGCAAGCTGACCCGCGCGCTGGCCGCGCTGGACGGCGGCGAGCTGATGCTGGCCGTGGGCGCCGAGCTGCGCCGCGAGAAGCTGCAGTTCCGCGCCACCGATGCGCTGAAGGGCAACGACGTCAACAACGACCGCTCGAGCTCGGGCCCGCTGCTGGCCGACACCGACCACAAGCGCGACGTGATGGGCGCCTTCGCCGAACTGAGCGCGCCGTTCACCAAGCAGTGGGAAGCCCAGTTCGCGATCCGCCACGATCGCTACGACGGCATTGACGACGCGGCCACCAAGACCAGGTCGCCCAAGCTCAGCACCACCAACCCCAAGGTCGGCCTGAGCTTCCGCCCGGACCGCACGCTGCTGGCGCGCGCGTCCTACGGCACGGGTTTCCGCGCACCCACGGTGTCCGAGCTGTTCCGCCCGCTGCGCTCCGGCATCACGGCCAGCTTCGTGAAGGATCCGGTGTCCGGCGAGGTCGCGCAGATGGCGGTGGACCGCTACTCCAACCCGGCGCTCAAGCCCGAGAAGAGCAAGCAGTTCAACATCGGCCTGCTGTTCGAGCCGAGCAAGAACTGGAACGGCAGCGTGGACTACTGGGCCATCCGCAAGACCGACATCATTTCGGAGATCGGCGAGGAGACCATCTTCACGAACCCGGTCTACTACAACGACCCGACCGTCGTGAAGCGCTTCTCCGACGGCTTCGTCGAGTACGTCACCGTGAAGAAGGAGAACCGCGGCAAGCTCGACACGGCGGGGGTGGACCTGTCGCTGTCCTGGCGCGGCGAGGCCACCGAGTTCGGCCGCCTCGGCGCCAGCCTGGCCGGTACGCTGGTCACCGAGTACAAGTTCAACACCGACCCGCGCTCGCCCATGGTCAGCGGCCTGGCCAAGTTCCGCGACGACAAGGCGGTGCAGCGCTGGCGCCACAAGCTGTCGGTGGACTGGGACTACGGTCCCTTCGGCGTGACGGTGGCCAACAACTACCTGTCCGGCTATACCGACCAGAACACCCCGGGCCTGGCCGCGCCCGAGTGGAACGACCGCAAGGTGAAGCCCTATTCGCTGTGGGATCTGACCGCCAGTTGGCGCATCACGCCGACCCTGCGCCTGCGCGCCGGCGTGCTGAACCTGGCCGACACGGCGCCGCCGTTCACCAACCAGTCGCGCTACTTCCAGGTCACCTGGGACCCGACCTACGGCGATCCGCGCGGCCGCAGCTACTTCGCGAGCCTGAGCTACCAGTTCCGCTGATCACGGACTGCGGATCGCTGGACGCCCTGGCGCCTTTGCGGGCCCCAGGGCGTCAGCCCTGCCGGCGCGGATATTGACGCCGCAGTCGCAACGAATCGTATCGGGCACGGCTGCGAGTCCCACCCGTCGCCGGTATGGGCAGGCCAGGACAGGCCGGAGACGGCATCGCAGGGACGCCGTGGTGCAGACAAGAGCGCTCCACATCTGGAAACGATCTGGCAACGGGTTTGCACCTACGCTGGCGAACAGTCAGCAGATGTGTATCCATGGAATTTTCAGAGCTGTTCACGCAGAGCGCGCGCGACGTCCTGCCCCATGCCAGAAAGAAGGGGCTGACTGCCTACTTCGACTATCGCGGGCCGCGCGTGGAGCTCCACGATCCCGGCCCTTACTTGAGGGCCGGCATCCACCGCATCCTGCTGGGCATCGTCGACTGTTTCGAGGCGGGCTTCGTGATGTTCAGCGCCGAAGTCCAGCCCCCGGTGTTCGGTCGCAGCAGCGTCGTGATCCACGCCGCGGGCACGGGAGCCAGCCGCCACGCGGATGTGGTCGGCGTGCTGCAGCGCCTGCAACTGCTGCCGGAGACCGCCGATCCGGACCATGGCCTGGTGCCGCACGTCGAAGGCCCCTGTCCGGCCACTGGTGGCAGAGTCCAGTTCGTCGATGCCGGGCAGAACGGTCTCGTGATTTCGCTGAGCGGCGAGGTGGCGGCCGAGGAGCCTGAATTCGAGCACACGCCCGATGCCGCCGGTACCGTGGCGTGGCTGGTCAGCCCGCTGCCTGGTGCGCTGGACTCGGTCGAGATCCGGCTGCGCCAACTGGGCTGGCACGTGATGTCGTTCGAGTCTTTGCAGGATGCCGCGGCGGCCACCTCGGCAGGCCTGGCGCCGATGCTGATGATCGTGGCCGAGTGCACCGGCGACGAATTGCCGCTGCTGGAGGACATTGCCCAGGCCCTGCCCAGCCTGTGGACGGTGCTGGCCGTGACATCCGGCTCCGATGCGCTGCGAATGCGCGGCCGTGGGACGGTCGATATCCGCGTGCTGCCGCTCAGCCCGCTGGAGCTGGAGCGCTTCACGGCCCATGTCGACACCCGGACCTCGACGGCCCTGTCCCGGCTCACATCGCCGACGCCCCTGTACGTTCAGGACAGTCGCCGCGTGCTCGTCGTCGATGACAACGTCGTGAACCAGATCGTGGCCCGCGGGCAGCTCGAAGCACTGGGCTACCAGGTGGTGGTCGCCGCCGATGGCATCGAGGCGCTGGACTCCTGCTGCGACGAGCCGCCCGACATGGTGCTGATGGACGTGGACATGCCGGTCATGGACGGCCTGGAGGCCAGCGAGCATCTGCGTTCTCTGCAGCGCAACGGCACCTTGCCGCCGTTTCCCATCGTCGCGGCCACCGCCGGCGACAGCGAGGCGCGTCGCAGCGTCTGCATGGGGGCGGGCATGGACGGCTATCTCAGCAAGCCCATGAGCCTGCAGGCCTTGGCCGACGAACTACATCGCGTACTGCCGGGACGAGCCGAGCCCGCCCAGGCCTGACGCTGCTGCGATCCAGTCCTGGTTTGTTTGCAGGGGACAATGACGCCCATGGTGACGGTGCTGCGGGCAGTCCTTGCAGCACTCGTCGTAGCACCGAGGTGCTTTGAATGAGCGAGAACGAGACGACCGCAAACGGCGTCAATTCCCCTATGAACGACAGTTCTCCCAACAAGTGGCGCCTGAGTGTGGCGCCGATGATGGACTGGACGGATCGGCACTGCCGCTACCTGCACCGCCTCATCACGCGCCACACGCTGCTGTACACCGAGATGGTGACCACCGGCGCGCTGCTGCACGGCGACCAGCCGCGTCATCTGGACTTCAACGCCGAGGAGCATCCGGTCGCGCTGCAACTGGGTGGCAGCGAGCCCGCCGACCTGGCGGCCTGTGCGAAGCTGGCCGAGCGCTGGGGTTATGACGAGGTCAACCTGAACTGCGGCTGCCCGAGCGAGCGCGTGCAGAAGGGCGCGTTTGGCGCCTGCCTGATGGCCGAGCCGCAGCTGGTGGCCGACTGCGTGAAGGCCATGCGCGATGCGACGACGTTGCCGGTCACCGTCAAGCACCGCATCGGCATCGACAAGATCGAGAGCTATGAGTTCGTGCGCGATTTCGTCGGCACGGTGGCCGCGGCCGGCTGCGAGGTCTTCATCGTCCACGCCCGCAATGCCTGGCTGCAAGGCCTGTCGCCCAAGGAGAACCGCGAGATCCCGCCGCTGCGCTACGGCCTCGTCGCGCAGCTCAAGCGCGAGTTCCCGCAGCTGACCATCGCCATCAACGGCGGCCTGAAGACGCCCGACGAGATCGCCGAGCAGCTGACGCAGGTGGACGGCGTCATGATCGGCCGCGAGGCCTATCACGAGCCCTGGAGCATGGCGCAATGGGACTCACGCTTCTTCGGCCAGCCTGACCCTGCCGCCAGCCGCGAGCAGGTCGAGGAGCAATGGCTGGACTACCTCGACCGCCTGCACGCCGCCGGCCGCTCCTGGCCGCATGCGATGCGCCACGCGCTGGGCCTGTGGAACGGCACGCCCGGTGCGCGGCGCTGGCGCCAGGTGTGGAGCGACCACCGGCTGAAGACGCTGCCGCCGCGCGAGGTTGCCGCGCAGGCCCGAGCCGCACGGCTGTCGGGCCTGGCCGTCGCAGCCTGAGGCCGGGCATGGCGGACCTCGACCCCGACGTCGGCCCCGTGCTGCCGCCCGAAGAGCCGCTGTGGGGGCACAGCTTCGACACGGCGCTGGGCCGTTGCGGCATCGTCTGGAGCGAGCGGGGCGTCGTCGCGTCGCTGCTGCCGGATGCCAGCCCGGCGCGGCTGGTGCGCCGCCACCCGACGGCGACGCTGGTGGACGAGCTGCCACCCGCCATCGCCCACGCCGTGGACGGTATACGTGCGCTGCTGGCCGGCGAAGTGCGCGACCTGAGCGACATCCAGCTCGACGAGCGCGGCATCCCCGAGTTCCGCCGCCAGGTGCATGCGTTGACGCGCGCCATCCCGCCCGGCCAGACCCGCACCTACGGCGAGATCGCCGCGGCGCTGGGCCAACCGGGCGCGGCCCGCGCGGTGGGCCGCGCGGAGGGCGACAACCCGTTTCCTCCCATCGTGCCCTGCCATCGCGTGATGGGCGCGGGCGGCGAGCCCACGGGTTTTTCGGCGCCGGGAGGCGTCGAGACCAAGCGCCGCATGCTGCTCATCGAGGCGCGGGCGGCCGGGCAACTGGTGGGCGATCAGCAAGCCCTGTTCTGACGCCGCGACAATCGGGGCATGTCCTTCGCTTCCCTGGGCCTCACGCCCGCCCTGCTGCGCGCCGTGCGCGAGCTGGGCTACCACGCCCCCACCGCCGTCCAGTCGGCCGCGCTGCCGCCCGCGCTGGCCGGTGCCGACGTGCTGGCGCTGGCGCAGACCGGCTCCGGCAAGACGGCGGCCTTCGCGCTGCCGCTGCTGCAGCGGCTGGTCAGCGCGCCTGCGCGGCCGGGCCCGCGCGCGCTGGTGCTGGCGCCCACGCGCGAACTGGCCGCGCAGACGGCCGAGCTGCTGCGTGAAATCGCCGGCCGGCTGCTGCACCGGCCGCGCATCGCGCTGGCCTTCGGCGGCGTGTCCATCAACCCGCAGCTGATGGCGCTGCGCGGCGGCTGCGACGTGATGGTGGCCACGCCGGGCCGGCTGCTGGACCTGCTGGACCACAACGGCCTCACGCTGGCCGGCGTGCAATGTCTGGTGCTGGACGAGGCGGATCGCCTACTGGGCCAGGGCTTTGCCGACGAGCTGCAGCGCGTGCTGGCGCTCGTGCCGGCGCAGCGCCAGTCGCTGCTGTTCTCCGCCACCTTCCCGCCAGCCGTTCAGGCACTGGCGGATGCGCTGCTGCGCGAGCCGGTGCGCATCACGATCGAGGAGGCGCCGCCGCAGATCGCGCAGCGTGCGATCCAGCTGGACCGCGCCCAGCGCCTGCCGGCGCTGCGCCAGCTGCTGCGCGACGAGGCCTGGCCGCGCGCGCTGGTCTTCGTCGCCAGCCGCTACACGGCCGAGCTGGTGTCGGACAAGCTGTTCGCCCACGGCTTCAAGGCTGGCGTGCTGCATGGCGAGCTGAGCCAGGGCGCGCGCCGCGACGTGCTGGAGGCGCTGAAGTCCGGCCGCGTCAACGTGCTGGTTGCGACGGACGTCGCTGCGCGCGGCCTGCACATCGATGCGCTGGATGCCGTCGTCAACTACGAGCTGCCGCGTTCGGCGGCGGACTACACCCACCGCATCGGCCGCACGGGCCGCGCGGGCGCGCACGGCACCGCCATCAGCTTCATCTGCGCGGACAGCCCCGAGAACGCCGAGTCGCACTTCCGCCTCATCGAGAAGCGCCAGGGCCAGCGCGTGCCGCGCGAGCGGCTGGACGGCTTCGAGCCCGCGGCCGTGGCCACCGAGGCGCAGGCCACCGGCGGCATCAAGAGCACGACCCGCAAGAGCAAGAAGGACAAGCTGCGCGAGGCCGCAGCCAAGGCAGCAGCAGACCATGGGCATTGAGATCGAACGCAAATTCCTCGTGTGCGGCGATGGCTGGCGTGCGCAGGCTTCCAGCCACACGCGCTTCAGCCAGGGCTATCTGAGCCGCGATCCGGCGCGCACGGTGCGCGTGCGCATCGCCGGCGAGCGCGCCTTCCTGACCATCAAGGGCGCGACGAGCGGCGCCACGCGGGCTGAGTTCGAGTACGCGGTGCCGCTGGCCGACGCGCAGCAGCTGCTGGCGCTCGCCGACGGCCCGGTGGTCGAGAAGGTCCGTCACCTGTGCGTCGTGGGCGGCATGACCTGGGAGGTGGACGAGTTCCTCGGCGCCAACGCCGGCCTGCTCGTCGCCGAGATCGAGCTGCAGTCCGAGGACCAGGTCTTCATGCACCCCGACTGGCTGGGCGACGAGGTCACCGGCGACGCGCGCTACGTCAACGCCAACCTGGCGGTGAGGCCGTTCACCAGTTGGTGAACGGCTGAAGGATCACCAGGGCGGCGCTTCTTCGCTGACCGCTCCGGTTGGCTCCGGCAGCGTGACCGGCACCGGGGCGGCCGGCGCGGCGCCGGCGGCGAAGTCGTGCTCGCCGCCCAGACCCTCGATCAGCGCCGGGATCAGCCGGCCCAGCTCGCCGGTGGCCAGCGCGAGGTCGGCATCGAAAGCCTCGTCGCCGCTGGCCTCGGGCCGGCCTTCGAAGGCCAGGTCCAGGAAGCTGATCTTCTTGATCGCGAAGCCCTCGGTCAGCGTGAAGGCGACGCGCTCGTTCCAGCTCAACGCCAGGCGGGTCGGCATCTTGCCGCTGGTCAGGTGGGCGCGGACCTCGTCGATGTCCAGCGGGTGGCGGGCGTAGCGCACCACCGGCTTTTGCTCGTCGCTGCCCTTGAGCTCGCACTCGCGCTCGATCTGGAAGCCCTCGGGCGTCACGCCGTCCATCAGCCAGGCTGCCATGCAGGCGGCGGGGCTCTCGGCCGTCTGCACCAGCTGCAGCGACAGGCCCGGGCTGGCCTGGATCAGCAGCGTGACGACCTCGTCGGCACGGCTGCTGGAGCCGGCGTCGACGAACAGCAGGCCGTCCTTGGGCGCGATCCACACCTGCGTGGCCGAGGTCTTGGTGAAGGCGCGCGGCAGCAACTCGTGCTCGGCCTGCTCCTTCAGGTCCTTGCGGGCCTTCTTGCCGGGCTTGCGGCCGGTGCTCTCCTCGATGTGCTCGCAGAGCTCGTCCAGCCGCTCGTTGACGACGGAGGAGGGCAGCAGGCGCTGCTCGCGCTTGAGCTTGACCAGCCAGTGGCCATCGACGACTTCCACCAGCGGCGCGTGCTCGACGCCGCGCGGCGGCGCCCAGCCGACGGCCAGCGGTTGGGTGGGCGCGCAGGGCAGGAAGGGTTCCTTGGCGAGCTGTTCGGCGAGCTGCTTGGCGTCGGCCGTCCAGCCTTCGCCGATGCGGTAGGTGATGAGGTTCTTGAACATGGGCGCTGAAGAAACAAGAAGCCCGCCAGCGGCGGGCTTCGGAAACGGATGGGCGATTGTCTCAGACGGGCCCGGCCAGCACCTGGCGCAGCAGCTGCTCGAAAACCTCTACCGACTGGCCGCCCTGGATCAGGTGACGCTGGTTCACGACGATGGCCGGCACCGCATGGATGCCCTGGCCGTGCACCTGGGCCTCGGCGGCTTCGACCTCGGCGTCGTAGCGGCGGCTGGCCAGCAGCTCGCGCGCCTCGGCCTCGGGCAGGCCGGCGGCGACGGCCAGCGCCAGCAGCACGGCCGGGTCGGACACGTTGCGGCCCTCGGTGAAGTAGGCCTTCAGCAGCGTGAGCTTGAGCTGGCGCTGCACGGCGCCGCCGTAGGCCTCGTCGGCCCAGTGCAGCAGCCGGTGGGCGTCGCGGGTGTTGTAGATGCGGCTGCGCGCCTCCATGCGGAATTCGAAGCCCAGCGCCTCGCCGCGCTCGCGGATGGCGGCGCGCGTGCCGGCCAGCTGGGCCGGGCTGGCGCCGTACTTCTGCGCCAGGTGTTCCTCGATGTCCTGGCCCTCGGGCCCCATGCCGGGATTCAGCTCGAAGGGGTGGAAGTGCAGGTCCAGCTGCAGCCCGGGGATGCGCGCGGCGGCGGCTTCCAGCGAGTACAGGCCGATGGCGCACCAGGGGCAGACGATGTCGGAGACGAAGTCGATTCGCATGGCGGCATTCTCGGGCGGCCGGGCTGGCCCTGGTGCGCACGGGGCTTAGCGGGCGCGCTCCGCGGCGATCACGGCCTCCAGCAGGA
>CAMLKW010000045.1 GCA_946480605.1 uncultured Roseateles sp.
GCTGTGGGCGCCCGACGACGCCGCGCTGCGCGCCCACCAGAGCGAGCACCGCTGGGCCACGCGGCTGCAGCAGGCGCTGGACGAGGACCGCTTGGAGCTGGACCTGCAGCGCGTGCTGCCGGCCCAGGGGCCTGCCGACGACGGCCGGCTGCGCGGCGAGCTGCTGCTGCGGCTGCGCGAGCGCGACGGCAGCCGCGTGCTGCCGGGCGCCTTCATGGCGGCGGCCGAGCGCTTCCACATCGCGCCGCGACTGGACCGCTGGGTGCTGCGCCAGGCAGTGGCCATGCTGCAGCGCGGGGACGGGCCGGAGATCGCGTCGCTGTCGGTCAACCTGTCGGCGCTGACGCTGCAGGACGCGGCCTTCCACCAGGAGGCGCGCAGCCTGCTGCGGCAGCTGGGCCCGCAGCGCGCGGCGGCGCTGTGCCTGGAGATCACCGAGACGGCCGTCATCACGCGGCTGGCCGAGGCGGCGCGCTTCATCATGCAGATGCGCGCCCTGGGCGTTCGCATCGCGCTGGACGACTTCGGCGCGGGCGCCTCGTCGTACAGCTACCTGAAGGCGCTGCCGGTGGACGTGCTGAAGATCGACGGCCAGTTCGTGCGCGCGCTGATGACCGACCCGCTGGATCAGGTGGCGGTGCGCAACTTCGTGGACGTGGCGCGCACGCTGGGGCTGAGCACCGTGGCCGAATGCGTGGAGACGCCCGAGGTGCTGCTGGAGCTGGTGCGCCTGGGTGTGGGCGAGGTGCAGGGCTTTCTATTGCATAAGCCGGAACCGGTGGAGAACGCGCTGGCAGCCAGCGAGGCGCTGGCGTGAAGCAGGGCAGTCAGACCACTTCGTCCCAGGGCCTGGACAGCCGCATGGCGCCGTTGACGATGCCCACCATCGAGTAGGTCTGCGGGAAGTTGCCCCACATCTCACCGGTGGCAGGGGACAGGTCTTCGGACAGCAGGCCCACATGGTTGCAGCGCGCCAGCAGCGTCTCGAAGATGCTGCGAGCTTCGTCGGTGCGGCCGGTGCGGGCCAGCGCGTCGATGCGCCAGAAGGAGCAGACGTTGAACGCGGTCTCCGGCTTGCCGAAATCGTCGGGGGCTTCGTAGCGCCGCATGAACGGGCCGTCGCACAGGCTTTGCTCCATCGCGTGCAGCGTGCTCACGAAGCGTGGGTCTCGCGGGCTGATGAAGCCCACCTCGCACATCAGCAGCACGCTGGCGTCCAGGTCCTTGCCGCCGAAACTCTCCGCGAACGCGCCACGCTGCTCGTTCCACGAGAGTGCCAGGATCTTGTTGCGGATGATCTCTGCGCGCTGGGCCCAGAAAGCCATCCGGTCCGCGAGTCCCAGCGCGCGGGCGATTTTCATCAGGCGGTCGCAGGCGGCCCAGCACATCAGGGAGGACGAGGTGTGAACGCGGGCTCGCGTGCGCAGCTCCCACATGCCTGCGTCAGGTTGGTCGTGCAGCAGCCAAGCCTGGTCGCCGAAGCGCTCCAGGTGATGGAAGTCGCGCACGTCGGCACGCCGCATCAACCGGTGATCGTGAAAGGCCTGGGCGGCACCGAGCACGATATTGCCGTAGACGTCGTGCTGGAAGTGCTCAAAGGCCTGGTTGCCGACCCGAACCGGCCCCATGCCGCGATAGCCTGAGGGCCCTGGCACCAGACGCTCGGTGAGCGTGGCCTCCAGGCCGATGCCGTACAGCGGCTGGACATGCCCGGAAGTGCCGCGAACCACGTCCTGCAGCCAGCGCAGGTAGTCCTCCATCGTGCCCATTTCCGACAGGCTGTTGAGCGCGCGCACGACGAAGAAGGCGTCGCGCAGCCAGCAGTAGCGGTAGTCCCAGTTGCGTTGCGTATTGGGCGCCTCGGGGATGCTGGTCGTCACCGCGGCCATGATGGCCCCGGTCTCCTCGAACTGGCACAGCTTGAGCGTGATGGCAGCGCGGATCACGGCGTCCTGCCACTCAAGCGGCAGGTGCAGTCGGGACGTCCAGTGGCGCCAATAGGAAATCGTCTCCTCCTCGAACTCCCGCGCCGTTTCTTCGATGCCGCCGTGCAGCGACTCGTCCGGCCCGAGCAACAAGCTGGTAGGGGCATGCAGCAGGAACCAGGTCTCGTCGACGAGGTAGGTCAGCGGCATGTTGGTGTTGAGCCGCAAGGTCCATTCGGGCGTGACGAAGCGCAGGTGGTTGCTGCCCCGGGTCAGGGTCGGCTTTTCTGCGCCCCATTGGGCGCATGGGCGGACGACGAAGCGCACGCGCGGCATGCCAGACAGAGGCCGCACCCGTCGCACCAGCTGGGCCGGGCGGAACATGCGGTCGCGGCTGCGGTAGCGCGGCGCGAAGTCGGTCACCTCGATGCCGTTGCCTGCCGCATCGAACATGCGCGTGCGAACCACCGCCGTCCCAGGCTCGTAGCTCTGCGTGCTCTGAACCATCCCTTCCAGCTCGACGCTCATCGTGCCGTCGGGCCCAATGCCCTGCGCCGAATCGATCAGCGCGTGGAACACGGGATCGGCGTCCGGCCGCGGCATACAGGCCCAGACGATGCGAGCCTGGGTGTCGACCAGCGCATTCACCGCACAGTTGCCGATCAGGGCCAGCGACAGGCTGGCTTCACGAGGGGGCTGGGGCATTGCCGATCCTTCCATGTCAATGACGTGCGGGCACCAGGTGAAGTGCGATGCATTACATTTGTGGAAATGCATTTTTACACCCTTCGCCGCATCTCATTCGCCGCGCGGGCGGTGGCGACGTCATGCTGAGCACATTGCGCCTGCAGTTGCGGTTCCTGGCGCCGCTGCTGTTGACGCTGGCTGCTGCAGCCTACCTCGCGCTCCCGCTGCTCGACAACCTGACCCTGCGCTGGTTTTCTCGCGATCTCACCCTGCGGGGGGCGCTGGTCACCAACACGTTGTCGGACTCGCTGTCTGCAGCATTGCTGGCCGGCGACGACAGCCGGGTGCAGGCCTTGTTCACACGTACCGCTCTTGACGAACGGCTTGTGGCGTTGGCGGCTTGTGCGCCTGACGGCAGGCTCCTCCAGCGTAGCGCGGCCTATCCCGCGGACCTGGGCTGTGGGCGTGCGGCCGAGCTGGCAGAGAGGCCGCTGCCCAAGCTGTCATTGGCCGGCGGGACTGTGCACGTTGGCAGGCATGCACTGCAGCTCGGTGGCGAGCATGTCGCCGATCTGGTGCTGCTGCACGACCTCAGCTTCGTCGAACGCCGCAGCCAGGACACCCAGAAGTACCTGATTGCCTTCATGGTCGCACTCGGCGCCGTCATCGCCGTCATCACCGTGGTCGTCGCCCAGCTCAGCTGGCGTGGCTGGGTCAAGGGCGCGCGCGCGTTGCTGCGTGGGGAAGGCCTGCTGACGCCGCTGATGCAGGGGCAGCACGACCTGGGCCCGCTGGCCGATGACTTCCGGGACCGGCTGCGCGACCTGGAGGACGCCTACCGACGCTCGCTCGACCGCGATGACCAATGGGATCCCGAGCGCTTGCGCGCCTTGCTGCATGCCCAATTGCGGGGCGACGAACTCATCGTCGTCTCCAACCGTGAGCCCTACATCCACGAGCGCGGGTCGGACGGCATCTACTTCAAGCGGCCAGCCAGTGGCCTCGTCACCGCGGTGGAGCCGGTCATGCGCGCCTGCTCGGGTACCTGGATCGCGCATGGAAGTGGCGGCGCAGACCGCGATGTGGTCGATGCAAACGATCGCGTGATGGTGCCGCCCGGCAGCCAGGAATACACGTTGCGGCGCATCTGGTTGACGCCCGAGGAGGAGCAGGGCTATTACTACGGCTTCGCGAACGAGGGGCTGTGGCCGCTATGCCATGTGGCCCATGTGAGACCGGTGTTTCGGGAATCCGATTGGGAGGCCTACCGGCGCGTCAACGAGCGATTCGCGGACGCTGTGGTGGCCGAGGCGCGCAGTGCGGACCCGGTGGTGTTGGTGCAGGACTATCACTTCGCGCTGCTGCCCGCGCTGATCCGCCAGCGACTGCCCCGCGCCACCATCCTCACCTTCTGGCACATCCCTTGGCCCAACCCGGAGTCCTTCGGCATCTGCCCCTGGCGCAACGAACTGCTGGAGGGGCTGCTGGGCAGCACCATCCTGGGTTTTCACACGCGCTATCACTGCAAGAACTTCATTGAGACGGTGGATAGAAACCTGGAGGCGCGCACGGAGCACGAGCACTCCACCATAACGATGAACAAGCAGACGACGTTGGTGGAGAGTTATCCGATCTCCATCTCCTGGCCCTCCGAAAAGCAACGGGCCGCCTGGCCCTCGATCGCCGCCTGCCGCAGCGCCGTGCGTGGGCGCCTGGGGCTGGGACCGAAGCACTTGCTGGCCGTCGGCGTGGATCGTTTCGACTACACCAAGGGCATCCTGGAGCGCATCCATGCGGTCGAGCGCCTGCTGGAGAAGTACCCGGACTTCGTCGGACGGTTCAGCCTGGTGCAGGTGGCCGCACCTTCCAGAAGCGATCTGGACGAGTACAAGGCCTTTCAGCAGCGCATCCATCAGGTGACCGACCGGGTGAACGCGCGTTTCGGCTTCCCGGGCTATCAGGCCGTCTATCTGCTGGCCGAGCATTACGAGCAGGAGGCCGTCACCGAGCTGTACCGCGCCGCCGACGTCTGCGTGGTGACCAGTCTGCATGACGGGATGAACCTGGTGTGCAAGGAGTTCGTCGCCGCGCGTGACGACGAACAGGGCGTCATGGTGCTGAGTCGCTTCGCCGGCGCCGCCGCGGAGCTGAACGAAGCCCTGATCGTGAACCCCTACCACGTCGAGGAAAGTGCCGACGCATTGCACCGTGCAGTCACGATGCCCGCGGCCGAGCAGCGCGAGCGCATGGCCAATCTGCGCATGACCGTGCGGGACTTCAACGTCTACCGCTGGGCCGGGCGCATGCTGGCCGATGCAGCGCGCTGGCGCCTGCGTGAGCGCATCGAGGCGCGCATGCAGAGGCACACGCGCCAGTGAACCAGGAAGGAGCCCAACCCGAGATGCGCCACTTGTTCAGCCCTGCCGGCGAGGCCGCGGTGACCCAGTTGATGCGGCGCCGCGAGGTTCTGCTGGCCTTTGACTTCGACGGCACGCTCGCTCCAATCGTCGCGCGGCCCGACGACGCACGCGTTCCGCTGGCCATTGCGCGGCGGCTGGCGCAGCTCGCGCAGCAGCGCCCGGTTGCCGTTATCACAGGGCGCAGCATGGAGGTTGTGCGCCCGCGGCTGGGTTTCGAGCCGGTCTTCATCGTCGGCAATCATGGCGCGGAGGGCATCGGCTGGTTGCCGTCGGGCCCGGGCATGGATCAGCTGCGCGCGCTGCTGCAAAGCCGTGCCGAGGAGTTGGCGGCAGCCGGTGTGCAGATCGAAGACAAGCAGTTCTCGCTCGCGCTGCATTACCGGCTGGCGAGGGACCGCCAAGCGGCCCAACAGACCATCGACGGCATCCTCGCGGCGCTGCCGCCTGGACTGGAGCGCTTTGGCGGGAAATGCGTCGTCAACGTGGTGAGCCGTGACGCGCCGGACAAGGGCGTTGCGGCCGAGGCGCTGCTGCGCGCCAGCGCCACTGAGGCGCTGTTGTTCGTCGGCGATGACGTCAACGACGAGACGGTGTTCGAGCGTGCGCAGGACGGCTGGTTGACCGTGCGGATCGGTCGCGCGCACGGCGCCAGCCGGGCCATGTTCTTTCTCGACACGCATGCGGAGATGAGCGCGCTGCTGGAGCGCCTCCAGCATGCGCTGGCTTGGGAGCTTCCCCCGCATGACTGACATCGTGGATTGGCTCGGCCAGACCACCTGGTTCGGCTTCTCTCTGGGCAACATCGGCCTGGCGACGCTGGTTGCGCTGGCCTCCTACCTCGTCATGTCGCTGATGTTGCGGGTGGCGCTCCAGCGCCTTCAAAAGCTGGCTCAACGCACCGCCAACAGCGCAGACGACATGTTGCTGGAGGTCCTGAGCGGCACGCGATCCTGGCTGCTGGTGCTTGCCGCGCTGCTGATCGGTGTCGGCATGCTCGATGTGGCTTCTCGCTGGGAGGCGCGGGTCGGGCAGCTGTGGTTTGCCGTGCTGGCCTTGCAACTGGGCCTGTGGAGCAACCAGGCCGTCACGATCGGATTGCGCCGCCATGCCGCCAGCCAGCAATCAGGCACCGTCACCCAGGCGAGTGCGGCTGCGACGCTGCTTTCATGGGGCGTGCGCGTGTTGCTCTGGACGGTCGTTCTGCTGGCCGTGCTGTCCAACGTCGGGGTGAACATCACCGCCTTCATCGCCAGCCTCGGCGTGGGCGGCATTGCCGTCGCGCTGGCCGCGCAGAACATCCTCGGCGACCTCTTCGCGTCCGTTGCCATCGCGCTGGACAAGCCGTTCGAGGTGGGGGATTTCGTCGTGCTGGGCCCGGTGGCTGGCACCGTGGAAGTGGTGGGGGTCAAGACCACCCGCATCCGCAGCCTGGGCGGCGAGCAGATCGTCATGTCGAACACGGAGTTGCTGAAGCAGACCGTCAGCAATTACAAAAGACTGAAGGAGCGCCGCATCGTGTTCGGGTTCGGTGTCACCTACGACACGACGCCCGCGCAGGCCGAGGCGATACCGGCCATCGTGCGCAAGGTTGTGGAGGACAGCGAGCAGCTGCGGTTCGACCGCGCGCATTTCAAAGCCTTCGGCGAGAGCTCGCTGGATTTCGAGGTGGTCTATCACGTGCTCGAACCCGACTACCAGACCTACATGGACCAGCAACAGCGCATCAACCTGGCGTTGATGCGGGAGTTGCAGGCTCTTGGTGTGGCGTTCGCCTTTCCCACACGCACCGTTGTCATGGCCGCCGCCAAGTAGCGGCGCGACAGGCAGGGCTACTGGCCCAGCGGGATGTTCGCGGCGCGCTCATCGGCGCCAAGGGCGGTAATCAACAGCGCCAGATCGGCGTCCAGCCGCTTCAGCGTCTTGGGGTCCAGGCTGGCCAATGCCTGCGGGAGCACGCCGGTGAACGGCCCGGGCACGCGCCGGAGCACTCGCCTGCCCTCAGGCAAGACATGCAACTGCACCCTGCGCTTGTCCGGCCCGTCCTTTGCGACAACGATCAGTTCACGCTCGATCAGGGTCTTGACCAGGTTGCTCGCGGTGGACTGGTGCACATCCATGGCCTGCGCCAGTGCATTGACGCCCAGGCCCTCCGACGCGGCGATGATGCTCAGCGCCCAGACCTGTGCGCCGCCAATGCCGGCCTTCCTCTCCACGGTCTGGAAATGCGTTTTCACCGCATTGAACACCAGCCGGAAGCGCCGCAGAACCCGCGCCGCAGGATCGCCGATGACCGCGCCCTCGGGTGCTGACGTTGAGACGGGGGCCATCTTTTCTTTGTTGCTTGCCGGCATCGGCAAATGATAGGGCTTGCCTTGTGGCTCGACCCGACCAAGCCCGGCGGCCGTGCCGTCAGCGCGCCGGATCCGTGGCGGGTTCGACCGCCGGCGCGTCCGCCACCGGCAAGGGCGCGCGGCGCGGCAGCCGCGCCAGCACCAGCGTGCCGCGGCCGGGCGCCGACAGCAGCTGCAGCGTGCCGCCCAGGCTTTCGATGCGGTAGCGCATGCCCAGCAGGCCGTGGTGGCCGGCGCCCACGGCCTCGGGGTTGAAGCCCTGGCCGTCGTCGCGGATGTGCAGCTGCAGCCAGCCATCGGCCTCACCCAGCTGCACCCGCACCTGCCGGGCCTTGGCATGGCGCAGTACGTTGGTCAGCGCCTCCTGCACCAGCCGGTACAGCGCCAGGCGGTCGGCGTCGTCGGTGGGGCAATCGGCCAGCTCCAGGCTGAGCTGCAGGCCGGAGCGCTGGGCGAACTCGGTGGTCAGGATCTCCAGCGCCGGGATCAGGCCCAGGTTGGACAGTGCCGACGGCCGCAGGTCTTCGATGATGCGGCGCTTCAGCGCAATGCCCTGGTCCAGCAGCTCGCTCATGTGGCGCAGGCGCTCGTCGATCTCGGGCGCGGCCGTCTTGGTCATGCGGCGGATGCGGGCCACGTCCAGCTTGGCGGCGGTCAGCAGCGCGCCCAGCTCGTCGTGCAGCTCGCGGGCCAGGTGGGCGCGCTCGTCCTCGCGCACGGTCTGCAGGTGGCGGGCCAGCTCGGTCAGCTCGGCCGTGCGGTGGACCACCTCGCCGTCCAGCCGGTCGCGCTCGCGCGCCAGCTCGGCGGCGTGCTCGCGCCGCGCCTTGTGCAAGGCCTCGTTGCGGCGCAGGAAGACGGCCAGGCCGAACAGGCTCAGCAGCGTGAGGCCGTGCACGCCCAGGCGCCCGTAGGTCAGCGACTTGGACACGGCCTCCTTCTCGCGGGCGATCTGGGCCAGCTCGTGGCGGTCCAGCTGCGCCACGGCGTCGCGCACGGCCTGCATCTTCTCGCGGCCGATGTCGCTCTCCACCAGGCCTTGCCAGGCCACGGTGTTGCCCTCGCGGTAGAGCCGTACCACCAGCTGCAGCTCCGAGAGTTTCTCGTCGGCGCGCAGGCTGGCGTCGTTGACCAGCGCGGCCCAGTCCGAGCTTTCGTACTGGCCGCGCAGCCGCTCCAGCACCGCGGGCAGGTCGCGCTCGGCCTGTTGCACGGGGGCGAGGTAGTCGTCCCGCCCGGTCAGCAGGAAGCCGCGCTGGGCGGTCTCGGCGGTGGTCAGCAGCTCGCGCAGGCGCAGGCTGTCGTTGCGCGCCAGGTGGCGGGCCTGGGACTGGCTGAGCGCCTGGTCGGCGCCCCAGAAGGCAGCCTCGCTGACGCCCATGACGGCAGCCGCCGCCAGCGTGGCCAGGCCCACGGCCAGGCCGCGCTTGCGCGCCGCGCCCTCCAGCCAGGGGTCGAGATGACGCAGCACCGTGCGTCGCTCAACCGGCGGTGGCAGCGGCACCGGCAGCGCCATGGTCCGCCAGCTCGGCGCAATAGCTGATGAGGTCGTCCAGCTCGCGGCTCTTGTCGAACACGCGCTCGGCACCCAGGCTGGCGCAGCGGCGGCGCATCTCCTCGGTGGCGTAGTTGGTCAGCACCACTCGCCGCGCCCGCACGCCCAGCTGCTGGGCGGCCTGCAGCACGCCCAGGCCGGTGCCGGAGCGCAGGAACACGTCGACGATGAAGAGGTCGGCACTGGCCTCGGGGTCGCGGCTCATCCAGCGCACCGCGCCGGCCTCGTCGGGCACCGAGCCCACCACCTCGACCTGGGCCAGCTCTTCCAGCGTGGCGACCAGGTTCTCCAGGATCACCGGGCTGTCTTCGACGATGAAGGCTTTGAGTGCTGGCATGGCCCGACGGTTCGGCGGTATGGCGTGATGGGGAGCAAGTATGGACCGCTTCGGCGTCGGGCCGGCAGCATGGGCAGCGCGTCGCGTTGTAGGAATAGTCCTAGGCGCGCATTTTTACTGCGGTTGGCGCACCAGGATGTCGTTGCGCACGGCCACCACGCCCGAGGTCTCGCGCGCCAGCTTCTCGGCGGTGGCGCGCTCCTCGGCGCTCTTGGCGAAGCCGGCCAGCTGCACGGTGCCCTTCAGCGTCTCGACGCTGATGGCCATGGCGCTGACCACCGGGTCGGCGGCGAACTTGGATTTGACGCGCGTGGTCAGCGTCGCGTCGTCGATGTAGGTGCCGACGGTCTGCTGGTCGCGGGCGACGGCGCAGCCGGTGGTGGCGCCCAGCGTGGCGACGAGGGCGGCGGCGAGGGCGAGGGTCAGGACGGGCTTGTTCATTGGTTTCTCCTTGTTGGGCGGCCTGCCGGCCGCTGGAAGCAACTATCGGAGTGGCGCCCGGGCGCCGGCATAGTCCCGTGGCTTGGGCCGCTGTCGGACACGTCCGGCGCATTTGTAGGACGCCCGCCGCTGGAGGGTGCGGCATGCGGCTGTTACGCTGAAAGCATCATCGCTATGAAGACGACACCATGATCCGCATCGGCATCGTTGACGACCACGCCATCGTGCGCACCGGGCTGCGCCAGTTCCTGTCGGACCACGTGGACCTGCGCGTCACCGGCGAAGGCAGCAGCGGCCACGAGGCGCTGGACATGGCCCGCAAGGGCGATGTGGACGTGCTGCTGCTGGACATCTCCATGCCCGACCAGAGCGGCGTCGACGCGCTGGCGGCCATCAAGGCGCGCTTCCCGGAGCTGCCCGTGCTCATTCTCAGCGGCTTCCCCGAGGCGCATTACGCGACGACGCTGCTGCGCCAGGGCGCCAGCGGCTACCTGAACAAGGAGTGCGACCCCGACGAGATCGCCAACGCGATCCGGCTGGTGGCGCGCGGCCGGCGCTACATCAGCCCGGCGGTCGCCGAGCAGCTGGCCGACAGCGTGGTGGGCGGCGGCGCGGCCGGCGCGGCGCCCGACAAGCCGCTGCACGAGGCGCTGTCGGAGCGCGAGTTCCAGGTCTTCCTGCGGCTGGCCCAGGGCGAGACCGTGGGCCACATCGCCGAGGCGCTGTTCCTCAGCGTGAAGACCGTCAGCACCTACCGCACCCGCGTGCTTGAGAAGCTGAAACTGGCCACGAACAGCGACCTGACCTACTACGCGCTGAAGAACGGGCTGATCCAGTGAATGAAACAAGCCCCCCGCGGCTTGCGCTGCGGGGGGGCTTGTTCGTCGTGGCGGGCTCAGCAGGGCGACGTGGGGTCGTCGCTCGCACCGTCATCCAGCGTCCAGGGCAGGGCGGACTCGTAGCCCAGCACCGGGTCGGCGGCGACCGTGTCGGTGGCGCCGGGCCACCAGCGCGTCAGCGCGGACATCAGTGGGCGGCTGGGCGTGGCTTGCAGGGCGGTCTCGAAGGGGCTGCTGTGGTCTGCCATGGGGGCTCCGGAGGCTGGCTGGTCGGGTGCTGCCAGCATCCCCGAGCGCCTGCCTCGCCCGCATCGGCGTGAGGCGTGTCGGCGTGTCGGACAAGACCGACACGCCGACCGGGGGGCACCCCTCAGTCGCTCACGCCCGGCTCGGCCACCAGCAGGCCGCTGCCGGCCCGCGTGGCCTCGTGCAGGGCCACCTCGGCGCGGCGCTGCAGGTCGGGCAGGCCGCGGTCGCCAGGGCGCAGCTTGGCCCAGCCGGCGCTGAAGGTGGGCTGCATGCCCAACTCCATCTGCGCGCGGGCCGCCAGCGCGGCGCGCAGGCGGCGATCCAGCGCCTGCGGGCCCTCGGGCAGGCAGCGGGCCATCAGCACGCCGAATCGGTCCTCGTCCAGCCGGCCGGCCAGGTCGCCCAGCCGCATCTGCGCGTGCACGCAACTGGCGAACAGCGCCAGTGCACGGTCGGCGAAGTCGGCGCCGTGCTCGTCGCGCAGCGCCTCCAGGCCGTCCAGGCGCACCACCACCAGCGCCAGCGGCTCGTCGTAGCGGCGCGCCATCGAGATCAGGTCCACCGAGCGCTGCGTGAAGGCCGCGCTGTCGGTCAGGCCGGTCAGGCCGTCGGTCTGCGTCAGCCGCGCCAGCTCGGCCTCGACCTGACTGCGCCAGGCCAGCAGCACCATGGGCAGCGCCAGCAGCAGCGCCAACTGGCCACTCAGGCCCAGCAGCAGGTCAGGCAGGGCGGTGTCGCCCTGGCCGCGGGCCACGAGGGTGGCGCGCCAGCTCAGCGCCAGCATCAGCGGCAGCACGGCGGCCAGGCCCAGCATGCGCCAGCGGCGGCTGTTCAGGCCCTGCACGACCGTGGCCCGGCCGGGGCGCGCCAGCAGCACGCCCAGCCAGATGAGCTGTGCGGCCAGCACCAGGTCGGCCAGTGCCAGCGCCAGCATGCGCTGCTGCCACAGCAGTGCATGCAGCAGCGCGATGACGAGGGGTGCCGCGGCCATTGCGCGCCGGCCGCGCTGCGGCACCAGCCACAGGCCCAGCGCCCACCACAGCGACGACAGTCCGATGCTGATGGCCGCGAAGCCCGCCAGCTGCACGCCCATGGGCGCCTCGTCCGGGCCGCCGAAGGCCGGGCTTAGCAGCACCAGGCCCAGGCCCAGCACCAGCAGCGCCACCTGCGCCCAGCGGCCGCCGGCGCTGGCGCCGCGCCAGCCGATGAAGACGATGAGCACCAGCGCGGCCGCCATGGCCTGCAGCGGCATCAGCGCGAAGAGGGCGTCGGTGAACGTCATTTCTTGACCGGGATGGGTGTTTCGCGGGCCACCGGCACGGCGGTCACGCTGTTCTGCGGCGAGCCATCGATGAGGCGGTCGGAATAGGTCAGGTAGACCAGCGTGTTGCGCGGCGCGTCCACCATGCGGACGATGCGCAGCCGCTTGAACACCAGCGAGATGCGCTCGCTGAACACCTCCTCCTGGCGGGGCAGCGGTTGGGGGATCTGCACCGGCCCGACCTGACGGCAGGCGATGGAGGCCTCGGCCTTGTCCTCGGCCAGCCCGATGGCGCCCTTGATGCCGCCGGTCTTGGCGCGCGACACATAGCAGGTCACGCCCGGCACCTTGGGGTCGTCGTAGGCGTCCACGACGATTTTGTGGTCCGGGCCGATCAGCTTGAAGGCGGTGTCCACGGAACCGATGGGTTCGGCGCTGGCTCCGACCGTGCCGAGCAGGAGGAGAAGGGCGGCGTGCTTCATCGGGCCAGTCTAGGGCTTGTTCAATGGATGGTGCGCCCGGTGGAATCCGGGGTCAGGCCATGCGGCTTGTGAAACAAAACGATATCAAACGAAATCAATCAAGCGCTTGATTGTCGGTTACAGTCCGCGCCCATGCCGCCAAAGAAGCCCCCCGCCGAGCCCGCCGCCCCACCACCATCGCGCGCCGGCCGCCGCGCCAAGGAAGATGCCGTCGACGCCCGCGCCATGCTGCTCAGCGCCGCCGCGCGGCTGTTCGCCGAGCAGGGCGTGGCGCGCACGACCACGCGCGAGATCTGCGGCGCCGCCGGTCTCAACCCCGGCGCCATCCACTACCACTTCGGCGACAAGGACGGCCTGTACCGCGCCGTGCTGACGACGCCCATCGAGGCGCTGAACGCCGAGCTGGCCGGCTTCGACGACCCCGCGCTGTCGCTGCGCGAGGTGCTGCAGCGCGTGCTGCTGCCCTTCATGGACGACGACGGCGACCCCGACGAGCGCGCCGTCATGCAGCTCTACCTGAACGAGATGCAGCGGCCCAGCGCGGTGTTCGCCGAGGTGTTCACCGAGCTGATCGCACCGGTGCACCAGGCCATGGCCCGCGTGCTGTGCCGCCACATGGGCCTGGACGAGCCCGACCCCGCGCTGCACCAGTTGCTGTACGGCCTGCAGGCCATGGCGCACGACTACTGCCTGAGCCGCCCGCTGATGGACCTGATGACGCCCGGCATGCTGGACGCGCCCGGCGCGCTGGACGAGGTGGGCGAGCGCATCGTCGACTGGGGCCTGGCCCTGGTGGAACACGAGCGCCGCCGCCGCGGCCTGACGAAGAAGTCCCCGAGAAGCCCCCGATGACCCGATCCCTACTGCCCCTGGCCGCAGCGCTGCTGCTGGCCGCCTGCGCCACGCCGCAGGCTCCGTCTCCCCAGGCACCCGTGCGCCTGCCCGCGACCTGGCTGGCACCGCAGGCTGGCGCCGAACTCGCCGCCGACTGGTGGCAAGGCCTGGCCGACCCGGCACTGCCCGCGCTGGTCGCCAAGGCCTGGACGCAGAGCCCCACGCTGGCGCAAGCCCGTGCGCGGTTGGCGCAGGCGCAGGCGCAGCGCGGTGCCGCGCAGGCCGCTTTAGGCCCGCGCTTCTTCAGCCAGGTGTCGCCCAGCCGCGGCCAGATGGCGCCGCCGTTGTCACCCACCACCAGCGCGACCTGGACCGTGCAGGCCGGCTGGGAGCTTGACCTGTTCGGCAGCGCCCGCGCCGCGCGCGATGCGGCCGGCGCCCGCGCCGAGGCCGCCGAGCTGACGCTGGCCCATGCGCGCCAGACGCTGGCCGTGGAGGTGGCGCAGGCGCTGTTCGCTTGGCGCCATGCCGATGCGCAGCTCGAACTGGCGCGCCGCGACGAGGCGCTGGCCGAGCGGCTGGCCCAGGCCGATGCCGACGCCGCCCGTGCCGGCACCCTCAGCGCTGCCCAGGCCGCGCTGGGCCAGACGCTGGCCGCCGGCGCCCGCAGCGCCACGCAGGCCTGGGTCGAGCAGCGCGGCGCCTGGCTGCAGACGCTGGCGCTGCTGGTGGCCGACGACGCCGCGGCGCTGCAGCTCGCCGCGGCGCCGCTGCCCGCCCCGGCCGCTTTGGGCGTGCAGGCGCTGCCCGCCACGCTGTTGGAACGCCGTGCCGACCTGGCCGCCGCGCTGCGCCAGTGGCAGGCCGCCGCGCTGGACGCGCAGGGCACGGCCATCGCCGAGCGCGCGCCGCAGCTCAGCTTCGGCGCGCTGGTGGGCCGTGGCCGCTGGCAGGTGGACGGCGCCAACGTGACCGGCTCGATCTGGAACCTCGCGCCCACGCTGACCGTTCCCATCTTCGACGGCGGCGGCCGCGCGGCCGCGACGGCCAGCACCCGCGCGCAGCAGGATGAAGCCCGCGCGGGCCTGGAGGCGCAGTGGCGCGGCGCGGTCGCCGAGGTCGAACAAGCGCTGCTGCGCTGGCATGCCGCCACGGCCAGCCGCCGCGAGGCCGAGACCACGCGCGGCCACTGGCAGCGCATCGCCGATGCCAGCCGCGCCCAGGCCCGCGCGGGCCTGATCAGCGGCCAGTCGCTGGCCCGTGATGAACGCAATGCGCTGGCCGCCAGCAGCGCCGCCCTGGATGCGGCGCGCGAGCAGACCGCCGCCTACCTCCAACTCGTCCGCGCCCTGGGTGGCGGCTGGACCGCGAACAAGACCTGAGAAACGACGACCCCATGAAGATCAAGAAGCCGTCCCTCCCCGTCGTCGCCAGCACCATGCTGCTGGCCGCCCTGGCTGCCGCGCTGCTGCTGGCCCTGCAACCTGCCGATGCCGCCGATGCGGTGGCCGCGACCGACAAGGCCGCCGCGCCCAAGCCCGCGCTGACCGTGGCCGCCGTGCAGCCGCGCGCCGAGACCTGGCCCCGCACGCTGTCCGCCAACGGCAGCCTGGCCGCGTGGCGCGAGGTGCAGGTGGGCACCGAGGCCACGGGCCAGCGCATCGAGCAGGTGGCCGTGGACATCGGCCAGCGCGTCAAGAAGGGCCAGTTGCTGGCCCAGCTGGCGTCCAGCAGCCTGGGCGCCGAGTTGGCCGCCAGCAAGGCGGCGCTGCTGGAGGCGCAGGCCGCCGCGCAGGACGCCGCCGCCAACGCCGCGCGGCTGAAGAGCCTGGCCGGCACCGAGGCCGTCAGCGCGCAGCAGGTGGACCAGGCGACGGCGGCCGACGCGACGGCGCGGGCCCGCGTGGCCGCGGCGCAAGCGCGCGTGAAGGCGGACGAGCTGCGGCTGTCGTTCACGCGCGTGGTGGCGCCGGCCGACGGCGTCATCGCCACCAAGGAGGCCGTCGAAGGCGCGCTGCCGCAGCCGGGCCAGACGCTGTTCACGCTGATCCGCGACGGCCGCCTGGAATGGCGTGCCGAGGTGCCGGGTGCCGACCTGCCGACGCTGTCGCCGGGCCAGAAGGTGCGCATCACGCCGGCCGGCGGCGCGGCCGTGGACGGCAAGGTGCGCCTGGTCGCGCCCACCGTGGACCCGGCCACGCGCATGGGCCGTGTGCTGGTGGATGTGCCTGCAGCGGGTGCGGCGCGCGCGGGCATGTTCGCGCGCGGCGAGTTCGTGCTCGGCGAGGCGCCGGTGCTGACGCTGCCGCAGGGCGCGCTGCTGCTGCGTGATGGCTTCGCCTACGTGTTCCGCATCGAGGGCAGCAAGGTGCGCCAGCTCAAGGTCGAGGCGGGCCGCCGCCAGGGTGACCGCGTCGAGATCCGCACCGGCCTGAAGGCCGGCGAGGCCGTCGTGCAGCAGGGCGTGGGTTTCCTGGCCGACGGCGACACCGTCAAGGTCACGGCCGCCAAGTAAGAGGACCCCATGTTCAATTTTTCCGCCTGGGCGATACGCCAGCCCATCCCGGCCATCCTGCTGTTCGTCATGTTGACGGCGGCGGGCATCCTGGGCTTCCGTGCGATGAAGGTGCAGCAGTTCCCCGACATCGAGCTGCCCACCATCATGGTCACCACCAGCCTGCCCGGCACCGCGCCGGCGCAGATGGAGACCGAGGTCGCGCGCAAGGTCGAGAACGCCATCGCGACCGTGCAGGGCCTGAAGAACCTCTACACCAAGGTGCAGGACGGCACGGCCACCATCACGGCCGAGTTCCGCCTGGAGAAGCCCACGCAGGAGGCGCTGGACGACGTGCGCAGCGCCGTGCAGGGCGTGCGGGCTGACCTGCCCGCCGACCTGCGCGACCCGGTCATCACGAAGATGAACCTGAGCGGCGCGCCCATCCTGACCTACACGGTGGCCTCCAGCGGCATGGACGACGAGGCGTTGTCGTGGTTCATCGACAACCAGGTCACCAAGCGCATGCTGGCCGTGCGCGGCGTGGGCTCGGTGGCGCGCGTGGGCGGCGTCTCGCGCGAGGTGCGCGTGGAGCTGGACCCGGCGCGCCTGCTGGCGCTGAACGCCAGCGCGGCCGACGTGTCGCGCCAGCTGCGCCAGACGCAACAGGAAGCCCCTGGCGGCCGTGCCAACCTGGGCGGCGCCGAGCAGAGCGTGCGCACCATCGCGACGGTGGGCAACGCGCAGGAGCTGGCAGCGCTGGAGATCCTGCTGTCCGACGGCCGCCGCGTGCGGCTGGACCAGCTGGCCACCGTGTCCGACACCACGGCCGAGCGGCGCTCCGGCGCGCTGCTGAACGGCCAGCCGGTCGTCGGCTTCGAGATCACGCGCACCCGCGGTGCCGGTGAAGTGGATGTGGCCGAAGGCGTGCGTGCCGCCATCGAGGAACTGAAGGCCGCGCACACCGACATCACCGTCACCGAGGCCTTCAACTTCGTCGACCCGGTCATCGAGAACTTCGACGGCAGCATGTCGCTGCTGCTGGAAGGCGCCTTCCTGGCCGTGCTGGTGGTGTGGGCCTTCCTGCGCGACTGGCGCGCCACCTTCGTCAGCGCGGTCGCGCTGCCGCTGTCGGCCATCCCGACGTTTGCCGTCATGCACTGGATGGGCTTCACGCTCAACGTCGTGACGCTGCTGTCGCTGTCCCTCGTCATCGGCATCCTGGTGGACGACGCCATCGTCGAGATCGAGAACATCATGCGCCACCTGACGGCGGGCAAGAGCCCGATCGACGCGGCGCGCGAGGCGGCCGACGAGATCGGCCTGGCCGTCATCGCGACGACCTTCACGCTGATCGCGGTGTTCCTGCCCACGGCCTTCATGGCCGGCGTGCCGGGCAAGTTCTTCGTGCAGTTCGGCTGGACGGCGGCGATCGCCGTGTTCTTCAGCCTCGTCGTCGCGCGGCTGCTGACGCCCATGATGGCGGCCTACATCCTGAAGAAGCCGGCCCGCGACCACGGCGAGCCGTTCTGGATGGCGCGCTACCTGCAGCTGACGCGCTGGTGCCTGAAGCACCGCGGCAAGACGCTGGCCGTCACGGCCGCGTTCGCGGTGGCCAGCTGCGCGCCGCTGTTCGCCGGCAAGATCGCCGGCGCCTTCATCCCGCCGGACGACCTCAGCCAGACCCAGGTGTCCATCCAGCTGGAGCCCGGTTCCACCTATGCCGACACGCTGAAGGTCGCGACCGCCGCACGCGACGCGGTGGCCAAGAACCCGCACGTGAAGATGGTCTACACGGCCATCGGCGGCGGCGCGGCCGGCTCCGACCCGTTCGCGATGGGCGGCGCACCCGAGGCCCGCAAGGCCACGCTGACGATCAACCTGACGCCGCGCAAGGAGCGCTCGGGGCTCAGCAAGCAGGACATCGAGCGCCAGCTGCGCGCGGCCGTCGAGCCCATTCCGGGCGCGCGCTTCACCGTCGCCTTCGGCGGCTCCAGCGAGAAGTACGTGCTGGTGCTGGCCGGCGAGGACGGCGACGCGCTGCAGGCCCATGCGGCCAAGGTGGAGCGTGAGCTGCGCGCTTTGAGCGGCATCGGCCAGGTCACCAGCAGCTCGGCGCTGCAGCGGCCGGAGCTGATCGTGAAGCCCGACTCGGCGCGCGCCGCCGACCTGGGCGTCAGCACCGCGGCCATTGCCGACACGCTGCGCATCGCGACGGCGGGCGACTACGACCAGCTGCTGCCCAAGCTCAACCTGGCGCAGCGCCAGGTGCCCATCGTCGTGAAGCTGCCGGAGCATGCGCGCAGCGATGCCGCGCTGCTGGGCCAGCTCAGCGTGCCGGGTGCGCGCGGCCCGGTGCCGCTGGAGCAGGTGGCCGACATCTCGCTGGGCACCGGCCCGGCGCAGATCGACCGCTACAACCGCGCCCGCAACGTCAACTTCGAGATCGAGCTGAACGGCGAGGCGCTGGGCGACGTGCAGCAGCGCGTGGCGGCGCTGCCATCCATCGCCCACCTGCCGCCCGGCATCATCAAGACCGAGATCGGCGATGCCGAGGCCTTTGCCGAGCTGAGCGCCAGCTTCCTGCTCGCGATGGGCACGGGCGTGGCCTGCATCTACATCGTGCTGGTGCTGCTGTTCCATGCCTGGGTGCAGCCGGTCACCATCCTCGGCGCGCTGGTGCTGTCCATCCCGGGCGCCATCCTGGCGCTGTTCGTGACCGGCACCGACCTGTCCATGCCGGCCATGATTGGCATGATCATGCTGATGGGCATTGCGACCAAGAACTCCATCCTGCTGGTGGAGTACGCCATCATGGCCGAGCGCGAGCACGGCATGACGCGCATGGACGCGCTCATCGACGCCTGCCACAAGCGCGCGCGGCCCATCGTCATGACGACGTTGGCCATGGGGGCGGGCATGCTGCCCATCGCGCTGGGCTTCGGCACCGACCCGTCGTTCCGCGCCCCGATGGCCATCGTGGTCATCGGCGGCTTGATCACCAGCACCTTCCTGAGCCTGCTGGTGATCCCGGTGGTGTTCACGCTGGTGGACGACATGATCCGCAAGCTGACGCCCAAGCGCTGGCGTCGCCATGAAGTCGCGGTGGGGGGCTGACGATGGACCAGGACCGGATCAAGACGCTGTTCGACCAGCAGGCCGCCAGCTACGACGCGCAGTGGGCGAAGACTGCGCCCATCCGGCACTGCCTGCATCTGCTGCTGGACTCGCAGTTCGCCGCGCTGCCGGCGGATGCGCGCATCCTCTGCGTCGGGCTGGGCACCGGTGCCGAGCTGGCTCACCTGGCGCTGAAGAACCCGGGCTGGCGCTTCACGGCCGTGGAGCCATCGGGTGCGATGCTGGACCTGTGCCGGCGGCGCGCGGAGGAGGGTGGTTTCGCGGCACGCTGCGAGTTCCACGAAGGCTATCTGGAGTCGCTGCCGGCGGGCCCGGCGCACGACGCGGCGACCTGCTTCCTGGTGTCGCAGTTCATCCTCGACCGGCCGGCGCGCGCGGCCTTCTTCCGGGGCATTGCCGATCGGCTGAAGCCGGGTGGCCTGCTGGCCAGCTCGGACCTCGCGTCGGACGTGCGCTCGCCCGAATACGACGTGCTGCTGGCGGCTTGGATGCAGATGATGGCGGCGGCCGAGGTGTCGCCGGAAGCGATGGCGCGCATGCGCAAGGCCTATGCCGAGGACGTGGGCGTGTTGCCGCCGGCGGAGGTGGCAGCCATCATCGTGGCGGGCGGGTTCGAGCTGCCGGTGCAGTTCTTCCAGGCGGGCTTGATCCACGGCTGGGTGTCCAGGCGCGGCTGAGCGCCGTGTTTCCGGCCCGACACAATCTGCCGACCCGCCCGATACATCGCGGCGGTGCAATGCCTCCATTCCATCTGCGAAGGAGACGCCATGCACCATGACGACCACCATGACCTGGGCCTGGCTCAGGACCTGAACCGCCTGCATCAGCAGGCCCTGCAGCGCCGCGCCGCGCTGCGATGGCTGCTGGGCGCCGGCGCCGCCGGCATGGCGGGCAGCGCTGCGCTGGCGCTGGCCGGCTGCGGCGGCGGCGGCAGCGATGCGTCGACATCGAGCAGCTCGTCGAGTGGCAGCACCAGCACCGGCGGCAGCAGCGGCACCACCACCGCCAGCGGCTGCTCCGTCATCCCCAGCGAGACCGAGGGGCCCTATCCGGGCGACGGCTCCAACTCCGCCAACGGCAGCATCGCCAACGTGCTCGCGCTGTCGGGCGTGGTGCGCAGCGACATCCGCACCAGCATCGCCGGCGCCAGCGGCACCGCCACGGGCGTGCCGCTTCAGGTCATCATCGAGCTTGTGAACACCAACGCCTCCTGTGCCGACCTGTCCGGCTATGCCATCTACCTGTGGCATTGCGACGCGCTGGGCCGCTACTCCATGTACTCCAGCGGCGTGACCGGTGAGAACTACCTGCGCGGCGTGCAGGCCACCGGCAGCGACGGCACGGCCACGTTCACGACCATCTACCCCGGCTGCTACGCCGGCCGCGTGCCGCACATGCATTTCGAGATCTACCGCAGCACCAACACGGCCACCAACTGGAACAACAAGCTGCGCACCTCGCAGCTGTGTTTCCCGGCCGACGTCAACACCGCCGTCTACGCCACCAGCGGCTATGGCAGCAGCGCGGCCAACAACAACGCCATCAGCCTCAGCAGCGACGGCATCTTCAGCGACGGCTACAGCACGCAGCTCGCCACCGTGGCCGGCTCGGTCAGCGCCGGCTACGTGGCCACCTTGAGAGTGGGCATCTCTGCATGAGCGCCGCGCCGGGCCGCCCCAAGCAAGCTCGTTCCCGCCTGGGCGGTCAGCGCGGAGCGCGAAGGGTGCACGAATGATTGGACATTGCCTGGTCGTCGACGACGACGCCGAGATCCGCACCAGCCTGACGACCTATCTGAGCGGCTACGGCTGGCAGGTCAGCGCGGCGGGCGACGGCCAGGTGATGCGCCAGATGCTGGCGGTGGCACGGCCCGACGTCATCGTGCTGGACCTGATGCTGCCCGGCGAGGACGGCCTGGCGCTGCTGCGCTGGCTGGGCGCGCAGCCCGACGCGCCGCCGGTGCTGATGCTGACCGCGCGCGGCGACACCATGAGCCGCGTCATCGGCCTGGAGCTGGGCGCCGACGACTACCTGGCCAAGCCCTTCGAGCCGCGCGAGCTGGTGGCGCGGCTGCAGGCGCTGCTGCGGCGCGTGCACAAGGGCCAGGCGGCGCTGAGCGACGACACGCGGCTGCTGCGCTTCGGGCGCTGGCGCTTCGACCGCGTGGCGCGCCAGCTGGTCTCGGCCGAGGAGGTCAGCGTGCCGCTGTCGGCGGCCGAGTTCCGGCTGCTGGCGGCCTTCGTGCAGCGGCCGGGGCGCGTTCTGAGCCGCGACCAGCTCATCGAGCTGACCCGCGCGCCCGGTGTGGAGGTCAACGACCGCAGCATCGACCTGGCCGTCTCGCGGCTGCGCGCCAAGCTGGGCGACACGGCGCGCGAGCCCAGCCTGATCCGCACCGTGCGCGGCGAGGGCTATCTGTTCAATGCCGAGGTGAGCCCGTGCTGAGCCGCTTCAAGAACAGGGACTGGGACAGCCTGGGGCTGCGCCTGTTCCTGCTGATGTGGGTGGCGCTGACGCTGAGCCACCTGGTGGCCTGGAGCCTGGCCGTGCAGCTGCGGCCCGGCCTGGAGCCGCGCCCCATGCGACCGCCGCTGCATGCCGAGGCCGGCCCGCCGCCGATGCCGGCGCAGGACGACGGCTTCGAGGGCGCCGGCCCGCCGCCGCGCGGCGAGCGCGGCCCGGTGATGGGCGGCGGGCGCCTGCCGACCTTCCCGTCGCTGCCGCCGTCGTCGCTGCCCTGGCACACCAGCCTGGTGGACTACGGCGTGCGCCTGCTCATCATCGCGTTGGCGGCATGGTGGGGCTCGCGCTGGCTGGCGCGGCCGGTGCGCCGGCTGGTCAGCGCTGCGCAGCAGCTGACGCCCGCGCTGGCCCAGGGCCGCGCCGCGCCGCAGCTGAGCGAGGAGGTCGGCACGCGCGAGGTGCGTGAGGCCGCGGCCGTGTTCAACCGCATGGCGGCCGAGCTGGGCAGCCAGTTCGAGGAACGCGGCCTGATGGTGGCCGCCATCTCGCACGACCTGCGCACGCCGCTGACGCGCATGCGGCTGCGGCTGGAGACCGGCGAGGTGGAGGCGCGGGTGCGCGAGCGCTGCATCGACGACCTGCGCGAGATGAACCAGCTGGTGGAGAGCGTCATCGAGGTGTTCCGGCCCGCCGAGGTGGCGTCGCTGCAGCGCGTGGACCTGGCCGCGCTGGCGCAGTCGGCCGTGGACGATCTGGCCGAGACCGGCGCCGTGGTGAGCTTCGACGGCCCCTCGGCCGTGGTCAGCGCCGACCCCGTCGCGCTGCGTCGCGTGGTGGACAACCTGGTGGGCAATGCGCTGCGCTATGCCGGCAGCGCCCGCGTGCGCGTGGATCTGGCGGCCGGCGTCACGCGGCTGGTGGTGGAGGACGACGGCCCGGGCATCCCCGAGGCCGAGCTGGAGCGCGTGCGCCAGCCCTTCCGGCGCGTCGAGGGCTCGCGCAACCGCGAGACCGGCGGCACCGGGCTGGGGCTGTACATCGCGCAGCAGCTGGTGCGCCGCCAGGGCGCGGTGCTGTCCCTCAGCAACCGCCCCGAGGGCGGGCTCAGGGCCGAAGTGGTGTTCTAACCGCAGGCCGAGCGCCGGGCCGCTCCCAAGCCGGCCCGCGGGTGATGTGCTTGCGGCTCAATGCCGCAAGCATCGCCGTCCCCCCGGGGGACCGGCTGGACTCACCGGCGTTCAGCCGGCGTGAGGCCAGACGAGGGGCTTCAGGTCAAGCCGCCTGCTCGACGTGCGCATGCCGCGTGTACAGGAAGTCAATGACCTCCTTGCGCGCCGCGATGTAGCGCGGGTCCTCGGCCAGCTCGACGCGGGCGCGCGGGCGCGGGATGTCGACGCTGAGGATCTCTCCGATGGTCGCGGCGGGCCCATTGGTCATCATGACGATGCGGTCGCTCAGCAGCACGGCCTCGTCCACGTCGTGCGTGACCATGATGACCGTGCTCTGCGTGCGCGCGACGATCTTCAGCAGCTCGTCCTGCAGCTTGGCGCGGGTCAGCGCGTCCAGCGCGCCGAAGGGCTCGTCCATCAGCAGCACCTTGGGCTCCATGGCCAGCGCCCGGGCGATGCCCACGCGCTGCTTCATGCCGCCCGAGATCTCGTGCGGCCGCTTGTGCAGCGCATGGCTCATGCCCACCAGCTCCAGCGCGGCGCGGGCGCGCATCTTCAGCTTGGCCGACGGCTCCTTGCCGCCGAACACCGACTCGACGGCCAGCAGCACGTTTTCCAGGCAGGTCAGCCAGGGCAGCAGCGAGTGGTTCTGGAACACGACGGCGCGCTCGGGCCCAGGCGCGGCAATTTCTCGGCCGTCGCAGATCAGCGCGCCCGACGTGGGCGCCAGCAGGCCGGCGATGAGGTTCAGCAGCGTGGACTTGCCGCAGCCCGAGTGGCCGATCAGCG
>CAMLKW010000046.1 GCA_946480605.1 uncultured Roseateles sp.
GGCCGACCTGCAGCCCGACCTGAGCGGCCGCGACCGCGTGCTGCCGCAGGAGAGCGCCCCCGGCCAGGATGAGCGCTGGCTGTACGCCGAGGTGCGCGACGACGCGCGCGAGCTGGCCGTGCGGCGCTGGCAGGAGCGCCCCGGCGACTGGCACTTCAGCCTCGCCGGCCTGTCCTACTACGCGCGCCCGCTGCTGTACGGCCTGCCGCTGCTGGCGCTGCCGCTGTGGCTGCTGTTCCGGCTCGGCTTCGCGCCGCTCAAGCGCATCGGCGCGCAGATTTCCGACCGCTCAGCGCAAGACCTGACGCCGCTGCCCGCCACGCGCTACGTGGAGCTGGCGCCGCTGGTCAACGCGGTCAACTCGCTGATGGCGCGGCTGCAGCAGCGGCTGGACCGCGAGCACGAGTTCCTGGCCGACGCGGCCCACGAGCTGAAGACGCCGCTGGCCGTTATCCAGCTGAACGTCGAAGGGCTGGACCAGGCCGACCCGCGCGGCCGCGACGAGGCCCGCGAGCGCCTGCGCCTGGGCGTGCAGCGCGCCACGCACACGGTGCACCAGCTGCTGGCGCTGGCGCGCTCGGGCGCCGACACGCTGGACCTCAGCAAGGTGCGCCACGACCTGGTGGACCTGGTGCGCGAGCGCATCGCGCTGGCCAGCGGGCTGGCCGTGCAGCGTCGCATCGAGCTGGCGCTGGAGGCGCCCGACGAACTGCCGATGTGGCTGAACCGAGAGTCCCTGTGCAGCCTGGTGGACAACCTGGTCGACAACGCGATCAAGTACTCGCCGGTGGGTGGTCAGGTGACGGTGACGCTGGCCGAGGCGGCTGGCGCGGTGGTGCTGACCGTCAGCGACCAGGGCCCGGGCATCCCGGCCGAGCTGCGCGAACGCGTGTTCGAGCGCTTCGTGCGGCTGGAAGGCAGCGCCGGCTGCCACGGCAGCGGCCTGGGCCTGACCATCGTCGAGCGCGCCGCCGCGCAGCACGGGGCGAGCGTGCAGTTGCTGGACGGCCCGGGTGGGCGCGGGCTGACGGTGCTGGTGAGCTTTCCGCGGTCGGTGGCTTGAGGATGCTGAATGGATGCCCAGCAAGGCGCTTGACCAATACCTCGAGAGGCGCAAATGGCGAACCATTCCGTCGAGAGGGACCGCCCACAAGCTGCGCTTGTGGGTTCCCTTCGCGGCTTCGCCGCTATGGCGGCCCCTCACGGCGAAGGTTGAACGGCCGCTTTACGGCGCTTAGTTCGTCAAACCGAAGGACCGGACCCGCTGCAGCGCGGACCTCCAGCCGATGCCGAATGGCACCTGCTTGGTTGGCTCTCGATCAAGGGTGACGGCCGAGCACACGCCCGGCGCGCGCAACCAGCGTGCCCGCCTCCAGTGCCAGTTCGCCGTTGACCCACACTGCCCCCAGCCCATCGGCCGGTACGCAGGGCTCGCCGTAGTCCGCCCGGTCGGCCAGCCGGTCCGGGTCGAACAGCACCAGGTCCGCCGCCGCGCCCGCGCGCAGCACGCCGCGGTCACGCAAGCCGAAGCGCTGCGCCGTCAGTCCCGTCATCTTGTGCACGGCCTGCTCCAGCGTCAGCAGCCCGCGCTCGCGGCCGTAGCGGGCCCACACGCGCGGAAAGGCGCCCCACAGCCGCGGGTGGGGGAAGCGGTCGTGCGGCAGGCCGTCGGAGCCGATCATGGCCAGCGGGTGGGTCAGGATGCGGTCCACATCGTCCTCGCACATCTGGAAGTAGCAGGCGCCACCGGGCTGCAGCCGCGCCACGGCCTCGGGTTCGCTGCACGCCCAGTCGCGCGCAATGTCGGCCAGCCAGCGGCCGGCCAGCTCGGGGTGGGCCGCGCTCCAGGTCAGGCGGATGGGCGTCAGGCCGTCGGCCAGGTCCTCGCGCAGCACGGTGGAGCCGGCGAGGTAAGGGTAGACGTCCAACCCCAGCGCCTGGCGTTGCGACAGGCGCTCGATCAGCGCCAGCGTCTGCAGACTGCGGCCCCATTGCGCGCGGCCGGCGCATTTGTGGTGCGAGATCACCAGCGGCAGGCCGGCGGCGTGCGCGCAGTCGGCGGCCTCTTGAATGGCGGCCAGCACGCCGGCCATCTCGTCGCGCAGGTGAACCGCGTAGACGCCGCCATGCCGCGCGGCCACGCGCGCCAGCGCCAGCAGCTCGGCCGCGTCGGCCGCCGCGGCCGGTGCGTAGAAGGTGCCGGAGGACAGGCCCGCCGCGCCCTGGCTCATGGCCTCGTCCAGCAGCGCACACATCGCGTCGCGCTCGGCGGCGTTGGCGGGGCGGGCGAGGTCGGCCATGCAGCGCAGCCGCAGCGCCGTGTGGCCCACCAGGCCCACGGCGTTGACGGCCGGGCGTGCGGCGTTGACGGCATCGCGCCAGGCGGCGAACGACGCATGGCGGAACTGCTCGCGCGCCAGCAGGTTCAGCGGCGGCGGCGGGTCGGGCGTCAGCAGCGGCGCCAGCGAGATGCCGCAGTTGCCGGTGACGACCGTCGTCACGCCCTGCGTGAGCTTGGGCGCCATGTCCGGCGCGGTCAGCAGCGCCGCGTCGTCGTGGCTGTGCGCGTCGATGAAGCCGGGCGCGAGCACGAGGCCGCTGCAGTCGCGGCGCGGCACCGACGCATCGACGGCCAGCGCCGGGCCGAGCGCGGCGATGCGCTCGCCTTCGATCAGCAGGTCGCCGCGCCAGCCCGGCGCGCCGCTGCCATCGACGATCCGCGCGTTGTGCAGCAGGACCATCAGCAGAACTGCGTCGTGATGGCGTCCACCACGCGGTCGTCCTCGTCCAGCACGGCCATCCACGCCCATTTGTCGAAGGTGGTGCAGGGGTGGGACGGCCCCAGCGCCACGCGCTCGCCCACGGCCGGACCGTCGCACTCGGCCGGGTCCCAGCGCAGGTAAGCATGCTGGTCGTTCAGGCCGGTGATGCGCCAGCCGCGCGGCGCGGCCACGCCGCCGCGGCCCTGCCACACGGGCACGGGCCAGCCCTGGTCGAAGGACAGGTCACGCCGGCCGGCGTTCAGCAGCGCCAGGCCCGGCTCGGGCGCGGACAGCACCTGCGTCCACACCTCCAGCGCCGGCCGCAGGCTGGGTGCGCCCAGCGGCGTGCCC
Source organism: uncultured Roseateles sp. (assembly GCA_946480605.1). The sequence continues at coordinate 3,114 of CAMLKW010000046.1, forward strand.
AGGCGCTGGTCCATGGCCTGCATGTAGCGGCCGTAGTGCGCATGGTCGTGGCAGACATAGCAGCCCGAGCGCAGCAGGCCCAACCGTCCCGGCTTGCTTTGCAGCACCGGCGCGACCAGGTCGAACAGCGCCGAGCCGCCGCCGCTGAGCCACAGCGGCTGCACGGCGATCAGCCCCTCGGCCTCGATGGCGGCCAGCAGCGCCTCGACGCGGGCCTGCCATTGCTGCATCAGCGCAAGGTCGGGTGCGCTCTCGCCGACGACCTGCAGCCCCTCGTAAAAGCCGATGCCGCGCAGCCGCAGCGCCGGGTGGGTCTGCAGCGCACGCGCCAGGGCCAGCGCGGTGCCGTCGTCGCGCACGCCGCAGCGCGTGGTGCCCAGCTCGATCAGCACGTCCAGCTTCGCCTCGCCAGCGCCCAGCGTCTGCCAGTGCGCGGCGATCAGGTCCAGCTGCGCCTGCGAGTCCACGAAGAACGCGAGCTCCAGCCCCGCGTGACGGCGCCGCAGGTCCAGCAGCAGCGCCAGGTCGGCGTGTGCAACCAGCTGGTTGGCGATCAGCGCCCGCCGCGCACCGGCGGCCAGGCTCAGGCGCAGCTGGTGCACGTTCGCAAAGGTCAGGCCCCAGGCGCCGGCATCGAGCTGGCGGCGGAACAGCTGCGGGCTCATGGTCGTCTTGCCATGCGGCGCCATCTGCACGCCGCGCGTCGTCGCGAACTCCTGCATCCAGCGGATGTTGTGCGCGAGCGCCGCCTGGCGCACGACGGCCAGCGGCGTGGGCAGGTCGCTCAGGCACCAGCCCTGCCGGCCCACGTCGGCCAGCGCCACGGGCGCGTGCAGCGGCGGAAAGCCCTTCAGCCAGGGGCCCAGCGTGTCGGCGTCGTTCATGGCGCCATCATCGCGCCGCTGTCTGAAGGTCATCTAAAGCCTGCTCTTGCGTGAGGACGAACGGAGCACCAGACTGCCGCGCCATGACTGCACTGACCTTCCTCGGCGCCGAGCCCACGGCCAGCGACCGCCAGCCCCGCCCGCTGTCCCCCGCCGTGCGCGCGGGCGACTTCGTCTACGTGTCCGGCCAGGTGCCGGTGGATGCGCAAGGCCACATCGTCGACGGCGGCATCGAGGCGCAGACGCGCCAGGTGTTCGCCAACATCGAGGCCGCCCTTGCGTTGGCCGGCGCGACGCTGGCCGACGTCTGCAAGGCCAACGTGTGGCTGGAGGACGCGCGCGACTTCGGCGCGTTCAACCGCGTCTACATGGGCTACTTCCCCGGCGGCAAGCCGGCACGGTCCACGGTCGAGTCGCGGCTGATGATCCCGGCCAAGGTGGAGATCGATGTGGTGGCGTACCGGCCGGTGGGGTGAGGGCGGTTGCTGACGGCGCCGCCGGAAGGCGGCGCGCGGCGCATCATCGCGCCCGCAGGGTCAGCGCCAGTGTCGCCGGCCGAGCGCGGGAGCCATCTCCTTTTGCATGGCTCGCCAGACTCGTTCGAGCCCTGCACACATCCACGGCTGCCCATCCCTGAAGACGCGCCACTGCCTGACATCTCTCGAACTGGGCTCGAAGTGCAAGTGCCACGAAACGCCGCCGCAAGCGAAGGTCCAGTCAAACGGCTGCCGGTGATCGTCTCGAACCGCTTGAAGCCGGGCATGCCCAGCTTCATCGGCACCCGCCAACCGCCGCTCCGCGCGTGCGTCGCGTTCGGCGCTGGTGGCGGGGCGGTACGTTCGCATGCTGAAATGTTAGGCAGAAATGGTTAACGATCCACCTGCAACACGTTTCATGTCCTCCCTCTTTCGCTATCTCCCAAAAACCTACGCGGCTGACTTTGTGCAGAAGGGGGCGGTTTTATTCCGGTCTTTATCGTATTTTCGAGACTACGAAGATGCGGGAATTAGGGCCGATGAACACGAAGGCACACTTGTCCATCAAACGCCGGGCGGGCTTCAAGTAAACAATCCCACGACAGGTGAATCGGGGACCGTGCTGTATCGCCTGGAATCAACCGCAAAAGAAGACGACATTTTTGTTTATTGCATGAGTACTGAGCTTTGTCCCGAAATCGCTCAACGGTTCAAGGCAGAGGTGGCGGTTGAGATTCTTGATCCGTCAAAGTTTCTGGCCCGCCTCAGAGCTTCTTTGTCACTGCGTCGGCGCTTCCGTTCTGACCAACTTGTTCATGGTGGTGTCCGTTACTACAAATGGGAAGAACCACCTATTGTTGATTGGGCGTTGCCTGAGCGCATCGCAATGAGAAAACCAGAATCCTTTTCGTGGCAAAAGGAGTATCGGTTCGCTGTGCCGATAGGAGATGCCTTTGGTGTGGGAAATGTGAGTGTCAATCTCGTCCCGATAGGTTCCGGAAGAAAGGCTCGTGCATCGGCGCATCCACAACACTTGTTAAAGTTGGGCAATCTTTCAAAGATATGCCGGGTTCATGCGCTATGAAATCTAACACTGCGGTCAAGCGGGGCCGTCTTCCGGCGTACCGCCTCCAGCCGGCCCCTTGCCTCCAACGTTGAGCATCCATCAATTCATCTAATCCGAGCATGACAAAAACTCTCTCAGCACTGCTATTGGCAGTGCTTATCCAGCCGGCGCTCGCTCAGCAACCGACGCCTCAAACGCTTGAGCGCTTCCTGAATGCGTATCAGCTTGAGCCGGTTCGCGAGGCCTGGGGATTTCGCTTGGATCGCGAGGTGAAAGCAGAGATTGCTAGGTGGCGAGCGAAACCCGGCATCACCCCGCCGCTGCGCGCGGCCATCGACAAGTACGAGACGGCGCTTGCTGCCGAACTGCAGCGCAGCCTGTCTTCGGAGAGCCTTCGGCCACGGTACGCCGCGATCTTCGGGAAGGTCTTCAACGAATCCGAGATGTTGGAGATCACCCGCTTCTATGAGTCCCCGGCCGGCCAGGCGTCCGTGGCTAGGCGTTCGCAGATTGCAGCACTCATTCAGGAGCAGTTCACATCGATCGCCTCCGAAATGGAGGTCAATCTCAAAGGCGCCCGCCTTGAACTCGAAAAGGTCGCCAGCAGTGCGCAGCAAAAGTAGGCTGATGCCCAACCCTTCGCTCCAGCGGACGGCTTCGCCGCCCGCTGAGCTTCGACGCTAGCCCTCAGCACCCCTCAAGCCGCCGCCGGCTGCGCCTCGTCCGGCTCCGCATGCACAGCCGCCGGCGCCGCCTGCGCCGTGAAGCGCGCGCAGCCCAGCAGCACCGCCGCAAAGCCCAGGTAGCTCAACGCCAGCGGCAGGCTCCTGCCCAGGCCGATCTGCTCGCCGTGCATGAAGCCGAAGAAGGTCAGCAGCGCGCCGGCGGCCGCGAAGGCGGCGGCCTTGGTGAGCTCGCGGTCGATGATGAAGGCAGCGATGGCGCCCAGCACCAGGCCGCCCAGGATGGCGCCGCCGCCCAGCACCTCCAGCCCGTGGTACAGCACGCCGGCCTGGCCCAGCTTGTCCAGCCCGATGGCGGCGGCGCTGGTGCCGGCGGCGCCCAGCGCGTTGTCGATCTGCAGCTTGCCCCAGGCCGCCAGGTGCGGCATGAAGGCCAGGATGACGGCCGGCGCGTGGCTGCGCGGCGTCTCCTGGAAGGCCTGCGCGCCGATCAGCATGCCGATGTAGAGCAGGATGGGTGCGATGGCGACGACCGGAATCAGCGCGGTCAGCACCGCGATGATGCCCAGCCAGCACATCAGCAGCACCGCGATGCCGGTGGCCAGCGAGTAGCCGATGCGCCCGCCCATGGCCTTCCAGCCCGGGTGGCCGATGTAGACAGCGTTGATGAAGGGGTTGCCCATCAGGCAGCCGACCAGGCTGACCGCGCCGTCGGCCGTCAGCACGCGGGTGGTGGGGAAGTGGTCGCCGCTGGCGGCGGCGCTCTCGACGTTGTCCATGGCCTCGACGAGGTCGTAGATGCCGAAGGGGATGGCCGTGACGAGGATGATGGCCAGGAACTCGAAGCCCGAGAACACATGGCCCACGGCCGGCAGCGGCACGGAGAAGCCGAAGTTGGCGAACGAGTCGCCCAAGGCCGCCAGGCTCATGCCGCCTATGGGCGTGCCCAGGGCGGTGGAGCCCCAGGCGATGGCGCAGCCCAGCGCGATGGCGACCAGCCCGGCCGGCAGGCCGCGGAACCAGCGCACGCCGCCGAACCAGCTGACCAGGATGACCGCGAAGCACACCAGGCCCAGCGCCGGCGTCATGAACATCTCCAGCGCCGGGCGCAGCGCGATGAAGGCGATGGACACGCCGGCCAGCGTGCCCAGCAGCGCGGCGCGCGGCGTGATGCGGCGGATCACGGGCGCGATGAAGCCGCCGATCATCAGCACGAAGCTCTGCACGAACACCCAGGTCAGGCCGGCCTCCCAGCCCTTGACCGGGTCGCCGGTCTTCAGCGAGATGGGCAGCATGATGACGAACACGACGACGAACATGTGCGGCACGCTGATGCCCGAGGGCAGCGCGCAGACGTCGCTGCGGCCGGTGGCCTTGGCGAGCTTCCAGGCCAGCCAGGCGTAGTAGGCCGTGGACAGAAACATCATCAGCCCGGCCGCCGGCAGGATGCGGCCGAACACGATGTCGTCGGGCATCTTCAGCACGAAGCGCAGCAGTGCCGTCAGCGTCAGCAGGTTGACGAGGATGTTGGTGCCGAAGCCGAACAGGGCGTTCCAGTCGCCGGGCACCCAGAGCCTGGGCGGGGTCGTCGTCGTGGTCATGTGGCGCTCCTTGCGTTGAGGGCCGCGAGCACGCGGCCGGAATCGCTGACCCAGCCGAAGATGCCGCCCTGCGCCTGGATCATGCGCAGCGCGACGGCGTGGAACTCGGGAAAGTAGGAGGCGCAGCAATCGCCCGGCACGATGCAGCAGTAGCCGCGGTCGTTGGCCTCGCGCACGGTGGTGTGCACGCAGACCTCGGTGGTCACGCCGCAGACGATCAGCGCGTCGATGCCGCGGTGCTGCAGGATGGCGCCCAGGTCGGTGGCGTAGAACGCGCCCTTGCCGGGCTTGTCGATGACGGGCTCGCCGGGAAGCGGCTGCAGCTCGGCGATGAGCGCATGGCCGGGCTCGCCGCGGACCAGGATGCGCCCCATGGGGCCGGCGTCGCCGATGCGCAGCCGTGGTTGGCCGCGGGCCAGCTTGGCCGGCGGCGCGTCGCTGAGGTCGGGCCGGTGGCCCTCGCGCGTATGGATGACGAGCAGCCCCGCTTCGCGGGCGCCGGCCAGCAGCGCCTGGCAGGGCGCGATGGCGGCGCGCAGCAGCGACACGTCGTTGCCCAGGCTGGCACCAAAGCCCCCGGGCTCGATGAAGTCGCGCTGCATGTCGATGAGCACGAGCGCCGTGCGCGCCGGGTCCACGGCCACGGGTTCGGGGGCTGCGGCTATGGTGACTGGCATGGGTCCACCCCTCGCCGCCCTGCGGGGCAGGGTGGGTCAAGTTGGCGCGTCGGTGCGCCGGGTTGATGCATGCCGGCGGCAGTGCGCCGGCTTCCCAGGCGATCGAGCAAGAAGCAAGCCAGTCCCCGGTGGCCCGGGGGCGCATGCGCGGGCCACTAGCATGCGCAGGCCTCACCACCTGACGCCCTGCATGAAGAAGCTCCTGCTCGCTTGGCTGCTGTTCCAACTGGCGGCCTGTGCCGTCGTCGATCCCCATGACGTCATCGGCCGGGGCCTGGCCGTGTCGCCAGAGGCGGGCCGGCCGCTCACCGCGCAGACGCGGGCCGAGGCCTTCGATTTCGTCTGGCGGCGTGTGCGAGACCACTATGTGGACCCGACGCTGCGCGGCGTTGACTGGAACGCCGCTGCCGCGCAGTTCCGTCCGCTGGCGCTGGCCGCCGGCACCGATGAACAGTTCTGGCATGCGCTGGACCGCATGACCGCCGAGCTGGGCGATGCGCACACGCTGGTGCTGTCACCGCAGCGTTATGCGCGGGTGAAGAACAAGCAGGTGCTGACGCTGGGCCTGGGGGTGCGCGACATCGACGGCCAGCTCATCGTGAGCAGCGTTGCGCCCGGATCGGAGGCGCAGCGCCACGGCCTGCGGGCGGGTGACGAGATCACGCGCATCGATGGCCGCCCGGCCCAGGACTGGTGGCGCACCACGCTGGCGGGCGTGCGCAAGAACTCCAGCGAGCGGGCGCGGCAGTTGACGGTCGCGGCCATCCTCAATGCGGGCAGCCCCGACGCGCCCGAGCCGCGGGTGGAGCTGGCGGTCGGCGGCGATGCCCAGCCGCGCGTGTTGTCGCTCACGCGCACCCTGAATGCCGTCAACCCGGTGCTGGAGCACCGCCTGCTGCCCTCGGGCCATGGGTATCTGCGGCTGTCGGCCTTTGACGCGGAGCTGGGGAAGGACTACGCCATGTCCGTGGCGGTGGCCCACCTGCGCGAAGCGCCTGGCCTGCTGATCGACCTGCGTGGCAACCGGGGCGGCTCGGTGCAGTTGGCCCTGGAGCTGATGAGCCCGCTGTTCGCGAAGAAGCTCGTGGCGGGCCAGCTCATCACGCGCACGGGCAGGCCGGTGACGGCGATGTTCGGCCTGCTCACCCTGACCGACCTGGAGTACCGGCTGCAAGGCAATGGCAAGCCCTACACGGGGCCGGTGGTGGTGCTGGTCGATGAGGCCAGCGCCAGTGCCAGCGAGATGGTGGCCGCGTCGTTGCAGGGCATGGGGCGCGCCAAGGTGGTGGGCCGCACCACCTGCGGCTGCCTGCTGGGCATGCTGGGCTTCGTCAACGTGCCCGGCGGCGGCGGCCTGTCATACAGCGAGATCGACTTCCAGCCCACGGGGGGCCGGCGCGTGGAAGGGCAGGGCGTGGTGCCTGACGTTCCGGTGGCCCTGACCCGCACGGCGCTGCAGACCGGGCGCGACCTGGACCTGGAGGCCGGCGTCGCGCTGCTGGACCAACTGGTCGGCAAGGCGCCGGCCGGGGCGGGTGGCGTGGCGCGCTGAGCCTCGACCGCTCAGTGCAGCAGGCCGACCGCCAGCTCGGCCCAGATCAGCACAAAGGCCACCCCCACGAGGGCCGCGGCCCAGGCGCGCGCGCTGCGGCTGGTCGTCAGCCGCACCATGCCCTCCAGCGTGCCGCCGGCCGCGGCCAGCATGGCGCTGAACACGATGAAGTCGCCCAGGTCCCAGCGCACCTCGGTCGTGAACTGCATGGCCACCCAGGGCAGGGCGAGCAGCACCAGCGCCGTGCCCCAGAGGACGATGCGCCAGGGAATGTTGGGGGCATGGGTCGAGTTCATCGGGGGCTCCTGGGTGGGGGTGCCAGTGTCCGGCGCTGGGGTGAGGGCAGTGCGGGCCGACGGTGAAGCGACGGTGAAGTCGGGCGCGCCGCCGGGGGATTGATCTGCCGCAGCGGCCGGTGCGCACCCCGATGGAACAATGCCTGCAATGAACCGCCGCTCCCTGCTCCTGCTAGTCGTTGCTGCTGCCGCCGTGGTGATCGCCGCCATCGCGTGGCGCGCGCTGCGGCCGCCGCTGCTGCCGGCCGTCGTCGTGCAGGCCGCGCCCTTGGAGCGCACGCTGGTGTTCTCGGCCCGCGTGGCCAGCCGCTCGCGGGTGGATGTGGGCGCCACGGTGACCGGCCGTGTGGCCGCCGTGGCGGTGCGCGAGGGCGACGTGGTGGCGGCGGGCGACGTGCTGCTGACGCTGGAGAGCGACGAACTGCGCGCCACGCTGGCCCAGGCCGAGGCCAGCGAGCGCCAGGCCGCCGCGCGCCTGGCCGGGCTGCGCAGCACCGGCCGCAGCGCGGTGCAGGCCGGCGTGGCGCAGGCCGAGTCGGTGCTGCGCGCCGCCGCGGCCGACCTGCAGCGCACGCAGGACCTGGTGGCGCGCGGCTTCCTGAGCGCCGCGCGGCTGGACGAGGCCCAGCGCGCGCTGGCCGTGGCCCAGGCGCAGCGCGACAACGCCGTGGCCCAGGCCGGCGCCAATGCCGACGGCGGCAGCGACATCGCCCAGGCCCAGGCCCAACTGGCGCAGGCCCAGGCCACGGCTGCCGCCGCGCGGGCCCGGCTGGCGCAGGCGCGCATCGTGGCGCCGTCTGCTGCTCGCGTGCTGCTGCGCGACGTGGAGCCCGGCCAGATCGTGCAGCCCGGCCGCGCGCTGCTGACGCTGGCGCTGGACAGCCCGCTGGAGCTGGTGGGCCAGGTGGACGAGCGCTACCTGGAGCAGCTGCAGCCGGGCCAGGCCGCGCGCGTGCGCGCCGACGCGTTTGCGCAGTCGCCGTTCGCGGCCACGGTGCGGCAGGTGTCGCCGCTGGTCGACGCCCAGCGCGGCTCGGTGGAGATCAAGCTGCAGCCGCAGGGCGTGGTGCCCGCCTTCCTGCGCGAGGACATGACGCTGTCGGTCGAGGTCGGCACCGGCCGGCGCGAGCGCGCGCTGGTGCTGCCGGTGGCCGCGCTGGACGGCGACCGCGTGCGCGTGCTGCAGGACGGCCGCGTGCAGGCCCGCAGCGTGCGCCTGGGTCTGGTGACGCTGGACGCGGTGGAGGTGACGCAAGGCCTGGCGGCCGGCGACGTGGTGCTGCTGGACCCGACCGCCGAGCCGGGCAGCCGCGCCCGGGCCGACACGACGGCGGGCGCGCGCGCACGCGGCGGCGCCTCGCAGGACAACGCCGGCGGTGCGATGAGCCAGGCCGTCGGGCGCTGAACGATGCTGCGGCGCTACGGTTTCGAGTGGCGTGTCGCGCTGCGCTTTCTGCGCGAGGGCCGCATGCAGACCCTGCTCATCGTCGTCGGCGTGGCGGCCGGCGTGGCCGTGGTGGCCTACATCTCGGCGCTGATCACCGGCCTGCAGCGCAACACGCTGGAGAAGACGCTGGGCGCGCAGGCGCATGTGGCGCTGTCCGCGCCCTACGACGAGGTGCTGCCGCCCGCGCCGCCGGCCTCGGGCGGCGTGGCGCTGGCCCAGCTGCAGCCGCGCGCGCAGCGGCTGCGCTCCATCGTCAACTGGCAGGCGCTGCTGCCGGTGCTGGAGGGCCTGCCGGGCGTGGCCGCGGTGTCGCCCATGGTCTCGGGCGCCGGGCTGGCGCTGCGCGGCGAGGCCTCGCGCGCGATCGCGCTGATGGGCGTGGAGCTGGACCGCTACGACCGCATCGTGGGCCTGCGCCGCAAGGTGGTGGCCGGCCAGGCGCGGCTGGGGCCGGGCGAGGCCATGCTGGGCCGCGAGCTGGCCGCCGACCTGGGCGTGCGCGTGGGCGACCGCGTCACCGTCGTGGTGGCCGGCCCACAGGGCAATGTGAGCGACACCGCCCGCATCACCGCGCTGGTGGACCTGGGCGTGCGCGAGCTGAACCGCCGCACGGTCTACCTGCCGCTGCGCGCCGCGCAGAGCCTGGTGGGCCTGCCCGGCGGCGCCACGCAGCTGGAGCTGACGCTGGCCGACGTGTGGTCCGCCGCACCGCTGGCGGCCGAGCTGGCGCGGCGCTACCCGTACAAGGTGGAGAGCTGGCAGCAGCTCAATGCGCAGCTGGTGTCGGCGCTGAACGCCCAATCCGTCAGCACGACGGTGATCCGCGGCGTGGTGATGATCGTCGTGGTGCTGGGCATCGCCAGCGTGCTGGTGGTGTCGGTGGTGCAGAAGCGCCGCGAGGTGGGCATCCTGCGCGCCATGGGCGCCACACGGGGCCAGGTGTTGCGCATCTTCCTGCTGCAGGGCGCGGTGGTGGGGGCGGTGGGCTCGGTGATGGGCGTGCTGCTGGCGGTGCTGCTGATCTGGGCCTTCACCAGCTTCGTGCGCGGCTCCGACGGGCTGCCCCTGTTCTCCATCACGCTGGAGCCCGGCCTGGCGCTGCGCATCGCGCTGATGGCCACGGCCTGCGGCGTGCTGGCCGCGGTGGCGCCGGCACGGCGCGCGGCGGCGCTGGACCCGGCCCAGGCGATACGGCTGTGAGCGAACCCACCCCGCTGATCCAGCTGGCCGGCGTGCGCAAGCGCTACAACGCCGGCCGCCCCAACGAGGCCGAGGTGCTGCACGGCATCTCGCTGGCGGTGTACGAGCGCGAGTTCGTCGCGCTGATCGGTCCGTCCGGCTCCGGCAAGAGCACGCTGCTGAACATCCTGGGCCTGCTGGAGCCGCTGAGCGAGGGCAGCTACCGGCTGCAGGGCGAGGAAGTGGGCCAGCTGGACGACGTGGCGCTGACGCTGAAGCGCCGCGCGGCGCTGGGCTTCGTGTTCCAGTTCCACCACCTGCTGCCGGCCTTCACGGCGCTGGAGAACGTCACGCTGCCGGCGCTGATGCGCGAGGGCCAGGTCAGCCGCGCGCAGCGCGAGCGGGCGCGCGAGGTGCTGGCGGCCGTGGGCCTGGCCCAGGCCATGGACAAGCGGCCCAACGAGCTGTCCGGCGGCATGCAGCAGCGCGTGGCCATCGCGCGGGCGCTGGTCATGAGGCCGCCGCTGGTGCTGGCCGACGAGCCCACCGGCAACCTCGACCGCGCCAGCTCCGACGAGGTGTTCGATCTGATGCGGCGCATGTATGCCGAGCTGGGCACCTCCTTCCTCATCGTCACCCACGACCCGCGGCTGGCCGAGCGCTGCGACCGCATCGTCGAACTGGTGGACGGGCGCATCGAGCGCGACGCGCGGCCTTGAGAGAACCTTGAGACAGGCTTGAGATGGCTCCAAGGCATGCGGGGCCAAGATGCCCGCATGTCTCTCGCCACCGCCTTGCTGCCCCGGCCCCGCATGCTGACGCCGCTGCCGGGCGACGGCCCCGCCGCGGCCGGCCTGCGTGGCGTGCCCGCGCGCTGGCGGGCGCTGCTGCCGGCCAGCGAGGCCGGTGCGCGGCTGCTGCTGCCCGAGCTGCCGCCGCGGCTGCCGCGGCTGGGCGACGACGAATCGTTCCGCCTGCGGCTGGCCGCCGATGTCGTGCGCGTGCAGGCGGCCACGCCGGCCGGCGTGGGCCATGCGCTGCATGCGCTGTCGCAGCTGTGGCAGGCGGCGCGTGAGGCCGGGCTGGCCGCGCTGCCGGCGCTGCAGATCGACGATGCGCCCCGCCATCCCTGGCGCGGCCTGCTGGTGGACGTGGCGCGGCGCGAGATCCCCTTTGACGCGCTGCTGCGCCTGCTGGACGGCATGGCCGCCGCGCGGCTCAACGTGCTGCACTGGCATCTGACCGACGACCAGGCCTGGCGGCTGGAGTCGCGCGTCGAGCCGCGGCTGCACGAGCGCGGCAGCGGCGGCTTCTTTTACACGCTGGCGCAGGCGCGCCGGCTGGTGGACGAGGCCGCGCAGCGCGGCATCCGCGTGCTGCCGGAGCTGGACCTGCCGGGCCACTGCTGGGCGCTGGGCCTGGCGCGGCCGGACCTGGTCTGCGCGCCCGCGCCGGCCGCGCCGCAGCACGGCTACGGCGTGTTCGGCGCCGCCGTCGATCCCGAGGCCGATGCCTTGTACGCCTGGCTGGACGGCCTGCTGGGCGAATGGGCCGAGGTCTTCCCCGACGACTTCTTGCACCTGGGCGGCGACGAGCTGGCTCCGGCCGCCTGGAGCGCGCTGGCCGCGCAGCGGGGTGCCCGCGTGGCGGACCTGCAGGCGCGCTACCTCGCCCGCGCGGGCGCCGTGCTGCGCCGCCACGGCCGCCGCCTGGTGGCCTGGGACGAGATGGGCCAGGCCGGCCCGCTGCCGCCCGGCACGCTGCTGCAATGCTGGCGCGGCGACGAGGCCCTGCGCTTCACGCCGGCCGGCCTGGGCGGGCGGCTGCGCAGCGCCGGCTTCTACCTGGACCAGATCCATGCGGCGGCCTACCACTGGCGCCGCCCGCTGCGGCTGGAGGCGCGGCCCTCGGCCCCCGCCGCCACGGCGCAGGCCTGGGCGCTGCAGGCCCAGGTGGGCAACTGGACCGTGGAAGGCCGGCTGTGGCTGCACGGCGATGAGGCCCGGCTGCATCTGCGCAGCACCGGCACGCTGGACGAATGGCTGGCGCCGCGCGTGCTGGCCGACGCGCCGCTGAGGCTGGCAGTGGACAGCGACCTGGGCGAGTTGGAGTTCTGGGCGCCCGCCGGTGGCGATGCCGGCTGGCTGCGGCTGGGCGCGCTGCGCCAGCGCTGCGACTGGCGGCCTCTGGCCGACGCCTTGCCCGGCTGGCCGGACGACGCGGCGCCGCCCGCCGCACCGCTGCTGGGCGGCGAGGCCGCGCTGTGGGCCGAACTGGTGGCTGCGCCACAGCTGGGCCTGCGCTGCTGGCCGCGTGCGCTGGCCGTGGCCGAGCGGCTGTGGAGCGACCCGGCCGACGCGGCGCAACAACTGCCGCAGCGCCTGGCCGCCGCGCAGCGCTGGCTGATCGCCAGCGGCTGCATAAACGCCGACCCCGCCGCGCCGCTGTTCGAGCGCCTGTGCCCCGAAGCGGGCGACCGTGCCCGGCTGCGCGCGCTGGCGCTGTGGCTGGAGCCCGGCTCGGGCTATGGCCGCCAGCATGCGAAGAAGCAGGCCGGCTCCTACCACCAGGGCGAGCCGCTGGACCGGCTGGCCGATGCGCTGCCGGCCGAGAGCCCGCTGATGGCGGCGCTGGGCGACGACGCCGCCGCCTGGCAGGCCGCGCTGGCCGAGGCGCAGGCGCAGCTGCCGGCCTGGCGTGCGCTGCAGGCGGTGTCGCCCGCAATGCTGGACACGCTGGCCGAGCTGTTCGAGCTGGGTCTGGCGCTGTGGGCCGGCGAGCGACCCGCCGACGCACAGCAACGCCTGCACGAGGCCGCCACGCTGGTGGACGAGATGCTGCCGGCGCTGGTGCAGCCGCTGCAGCGCCGGCTGGACGCGCTGTCATGAGCCGCGGGCTGCTTGCAGCGCTGCTGCTGGCCGGCAGCGCCCATGCCACCGAGCTGGAGCTGCTGCATGGCTGGACCTCGGGCAGCGAGGCCGCGATGGTGGCCGAGCTGACCGGGGCCGCGAAGCGCGGCGGCGTGGACCTGAAGGCGACGGCCGTGGCGGGCTCGTCCAACGCCAACACCTTGCTGAAGGCGCGCTTCCTGAGCGGCCAGCCGCCGCAGCTCGCGCAGACCGACAAGCCGCTGCGCATCTGGGCCGAGGCCGTGCCGCTGGCCGACCTGGGCGCGGCGGTGAACACGCAGTTCGCCGCGCTGCCGCATGCCATCGCGGCCGAGCTGCGCGACGGCGGTGGCGCGCCCGCCGCCGTGCCGCTGAATGTGCACCGGCTCAACACGCTGTGGAGCAACCTGCGGCTGCTGCGCGCGCAAGGCCTGGCCGTGCCGAGGGACTGGGACGAGTTCCACCGCAGCGCCGCGCAGCTGCGCGCGCAAGGGCTGCTGCCGCTGGCCATCGGCAGCTCGGCGGGGCAGAAGCTCAGCCTGTTCGTCGCCGTCGTGCTGGGCCGCGCGGGGCGCGACTACTTCGAGCGCGCGCTGGTGCAGGCCGACCCGGCGCTGCTGGCCGGCGCGCGCATGGCCGCGCTGCTGCAGGAGTTCCGCTCGCTCAAACGCTACACCGACGCCGGCCAGGTCAGCCGCGACTGGGCCGGCGCGACCGCGCTGCTGCTGCAGGGCCGGGCGGTGTTCCAGTTCACCGGCGACTGGGCCAATGGCGAATTCCAGAAGGCCGGCTGGCAGCCCGGGCGCGACTACGACTGCACGTCGGCGCCGGGCCACGCGGGGCTGCATTACTTCGAGTTCGACCGGCTGGTGTTCTTCGGCCAGGCCGCGCGGCTGGGCGCCCAGCGGCGGCTGGCGGCCGTGCTGCTGCAGCCCGAGGTGTCCACCGCGCTGGCGCGCACCAAGGGCGGCATTCCGGTGCGGCGCGATGCCGACCTGGCCGGCTTCAATGCCTGCGCGCAGCGCTCGGCGGCGGACTTCCGCGCCGGCGAGGCGCGCGGCGAGCTGGTGCTGGCCTTGAGCGCACGGCTGGGCGAGAGCGCCCATGGCGGCCTGAAGGATGTGCTGTCGGCCTACTGGGCCAGCGAGCGCATGACGGCGCAGCAGGCGCAGGTCCGTCTGGCGCAGGCCTTGAGGCAGAGGGACTGATCGTGAGCGAGAGACGTACCGCACTGGCCTGCCTGATCCCGCTGTTGCTGATAGGCGCGGTGTTCTTCTACGGCTTCCTGCTGTGGACCGGCTGGCTGTCGCTGACCCGCTCGGGGCTGATGCCCAGCAACGAGTTCGTCGGCCTGCAGCAGTACGAGCGCCTGCTGCTGGACCCGCGCTGGCAGGCCGCGCTGTGGAACCTGCTGCGCTTCGGCCTGGGATTTGTGCTGCTGCCGCTGGTGCTGGGCCTGGGCCTGGCGCTGCTGCTGGACCAGAAGCTGCGCGGCGAGGGCCTGTTGCGCTGGATCTGGCTGCACCCGATGGCGCTGTCGATGGTCGTCACCGGCAGCGCCTGGCGCTGGCTGATGGACCCGGAGCAGGGCATCGCCGAGGGCGTGCGCGCCTTGGGCTGGAGCAGCTTCCGCTGGGACTGGCTGGCGCAGGAGGACATGGCGGTCTACGCGCTGGTCGTTGCGGCCGTGTGGCAGATCACCGGCTTCGTGATGGCCATCTTCCTGGCCGGGCTGCGCGGCATCGACGAGTCCATGCTGCAGGCCGCGCGCCTGGACGGCGCGCAGGGCTTCATGCTGCTGCGCCGCGTGATCCTGCCGCAGCTGGGGCCCAGCCTCGCGTCGGCGCTGCTGGTGCTGCTGCCGGCGGCGATCAAGACCTTCGACCTGGTCGTCGTGCTGACCGAGGGCGGCCCCGGCCAGGCCAGCGAGCTGCCGGCGTTCTACATGTTCCAGATGGCCTTCGAGCGCAGCCGGCTGGGCCTGGGTGCGGCCAGTGCGATGGTGCTGGTGATGATGGTGCTGTCCATCGCGCTGCCGTATGCCATCGTGCGTTCACGCAAGGCTGCGGCATGAAGCGCGCGAGTCTCTACCTGCTGGCCACACTGGCCGCGCTGCTGATCGCGCTGCCGCTGCTGCTGATGCTGCTGAACAGCGTGAAGAGCAGCGCCGAGGTGCAGGGCGGCTTCCTGGCCTGGCCGCGCGAGCCCAGCCTCGCCGCCTGGCGGCAGGCGTGGTCGCAGCTGTCGGGCAGCTTCGCGGCCAGCCTGATGCTGGCGGTGCCGGCGGTGCTGCTGTCGGCGCTGCTGGCGGCGGTGAACGGCTTCGTGCTGTGCAAGTACCGCTTCCGCGGCGAGCGCTGGGTGGGGCTGGCGCTGGTGCTGGCCTTCTTCCTGCCGATCAAGGTCTATCTGCTGCCGCTGGCCATCACGATGGCGCGCCTGGGGCTGGAGCGCGCGCTGCCGCTGCTGATCGCCATCCACGTCATCTACAGCCTGCCGCTGGCGCTGTTCTTCCGCAACCACTTCCTGGCCTTCCCGGACGAGCTGCTGCAGGCCGCGCGGCTGGACGGCGCGGGCTTCTGGCGGCTGCTGTGGCGCGTGGTGCTACCGCTGTCCAAGCCCATCTTCGTCGTCGTGCTGATCCTGCAGTTCACGACGATCTGGAACGAGTATTTGTTCGGCCTGGTGTTCGGCCCCGACGGCGCGCGGCCCATCACGGCGGCGCTGGCGCAGCTGAGCGCGCAGACCGAGACCGGCGCGCGCGCCTATCCGCTGGAGATGGCCGCGGCGCTGCTGGCGGCGGCGCCCACGCTGGTGGTCTATTTGCTGGCGGGGCGGCACTTCACGCGGGGGCTGGTGGCAGGTGCCGTGAAGGGATGACGATGGTTGAGAAAGCAAGCGGCTTGAAGATTCACGGCGTCACGCGCCGCGTGGGCGCACACACCATCCTGGACGACGTGACGCTGGAGCTGGACGCCGGCGAGATGCTGATCCTGGTGGGCCCGTCGGGCTGCGGCAAGTCGTCGCTGCTGGGCGTCATTGCCGGGCTACAGCCTCACGAGGCCGGCGAGATCCTGCTGGACGGCCGGCGCATCGAGCATTTGAGCCCGCGCGAGCGCGACATCGCGATGGTGTTCCAGAACTACGCGCTGTACCCGCACATGAGCGTGGCCGAGAACATCGGCTTCGGCCTGGAGATGCAGGGCTGGCCGCGCGCGAAGCGCGACGAGCGCGTGCAGGAGGTGGCGCGCATGCTGCAGCTGCAGACGCTGCTGGGCCGCAAGCCAGCGCAGCTGTCCGGCGGCCAGCGCCAGCGCGTGGCGATGGGCCGGGCGCTGGCGCGCCAGCCGCGGCTGTTCCTGTTCGACGAGCCGTTGTCCAACCTCGACGCACAGCTGCGCGCCGAGATGCGCGGCGAGATCAAGCTGCTGCACCAGCGCCTGGGCCGCAGCGCCGTCTACGTGACGCATGACCAGACCGAGGCGATGACGCTGGGCCAGCGCATCGCCGTGCTGAAGGCGGGCCGGCTGCAGCAGCTGGGTACGCCGCAGCAGGTCTACCAGCGCCCGGCCAATTTGTTCGTCGCGCAGTTCCTGTCCAGCCCGGCGATGAACCTGCTGCCGGCGCGGCTGGAGCCCGAGGGCGAGCTGACGCTGCTGACCCGCGGCGTTGCGCCACTGAGCTGGCGCGTGCCGTTCTCGCTGCTGCCACCACGCCCGCGCCTGCTGGGCCGGCCGCTGCTGCTGGGCTGGCGGGCCGAGTCGCTGCGGGCGGGCCAAGGCAGCGACACCTGCCTGCAGCTGCGCGCGCCGGTGCTGCTGGTGGAGCCCACCGGCGTGGACAGCCTGGTGCAGCTGCAGCTGGGCGAGCACCGCCTGCACTGGCGCTGTGCCGGCTGGCCGGACCTGCGCGCCGGCGATGCGCTGGACCTGTGCCTGCCGGCCGAGGGGCTGCTGGTGTTCGACGAGGAGACCGGGGAGCGCTTGTAGGGGTCCTTAGACTTGCGCCCCTGATGAAATGCCTGCTTGCCTCCCTGACGCTCGCCCCGCTGTTCGCGCTGGCCCAGCTGCCCACGCTGACGCTGGAGCAGCTGCCCCGCCCCACCATGCCGCCCGGCGAGCGCGGGCCGGTGGTGCCGGCGCAGGTGGAGCGCTGGCGCCAGGAGGCCAAGGCGCTGGAGCACGGCGACGGCGTGCCGCGCAACGAGGTGGCCGCCGCCAAGCTCTATTGCCGCGCGGCCCGCTATGGCGACGCCGAGGCGCAGTACAGCCTGGGCTGGATGCTGACCAATGCGCGCGGCATCCAGCGCAACGACGCCGAGGCGGCCCACATGTTCGCGGCCGCGGCCGAGCAGGGCATGGTGCAGGCGCAGAACATCCTGGACCGCATGGGCGGCACGCCGCTGGGCGACCCGCCGCCCTGCCTGCGTCCGCCCGAGACCGACCCCGAGCCCGTGGTGGCGCCCAGGCCGGCGCCACGCGGCACCAAGCCTGTCTCGCTGTGGGCCAGCCTGCCGCTGCCGCAACACGCGCCGCCGGCGCTGGTGAACTACGTCAAGCTGATGGCACCCGAGTACCAGCTGTCGCCCGCGCTGGTGCTGGCCGTCATGGCGGCCGAGTCCAACTTCGACCCCGCCGCCGAGTCGCCCAAGAAGGCCATGGGTCTGATGCAGCTCATCCCCGACACGGCCGCGCGCTTCGGCGTCACGCGCCTGACCGACCCGGCGCAGAACATCCGTGGCGGCATGGCCTATCTGCGCTGGCTGCTGGCCTATTTCGAGGGCGACGTGATGCTGGCGCTGGCCGGCTACAACGCCGGCGAGGGCGCGGTGGACCGGTATCTCGGCGTGCCGCCCTATGCCGAGACGCGGCTGTACGTGCGCAAGATCATGGCGTCCGTGGGCGGCCAGCGGCTGCATCCCTTCGACGCCAGCATCACCACCCCGTCGCCCATGGTGCAGCGCGTGAAGGCACAGATGCAGGCCATTCAGGCGCGTTGACTTTCGACATGCCCGGTGGCGCTGCCCAGAATGCCGCCACCATGCGCACCGTCCTCACGCTGATCTGCCTTGCCGCGGCCCAGGCCGCGGCTGCCCAACCCACGCCCGAGCGCCATGCGCAGGCGCTGCTGGATGCGATGCGCGAGGCCGCCGCCGTGCCCGGCATGGCCGCCGCCGTCTGGCAGGACGGCCGGCTGCGCTGGCAGGGCGGCAGCGGCTGGCGCGACGTGGAGAAGCAGTTGCCGGTGCAGGCCGACACGCGCTTCCGGCTGGCCAGCGTGTCCAAGCTGTTCGCCGCGACGGCTGCCGCGCAGCTGAAGGCGCAGGGCAGGCTGGACCCCGACAAGCCCGTGGGACCGCTGCTGCCCGAGCTGGATGCGCCACAGGCCGCGCTCACGCCGCGCCAGCTGGCCACCCATCTGAGCGGCATGCCGCACTACGGGTGGCGGGACTTTTCGCGCGGCGGCACGCACTACGCGACTGCGCGTGAATCGCTGGTGCATCTGAAGGGGCGCGAGCTGCAGTCGGCGCCGGGCAGCCGCTACGCCTACTCGTCCTGGGGCTACACGCTGCTGGGCGCGGCGGTGGAGGCGGCCGGCGGCCAGCCCTACCTGGAACTGCTGCGCAGCCGGGTCGCGCCGGGGCTGACCATCGGGCCGGACGAGACCGGCGCGTCGCCCACGATGTCCATCGCCTACGAATACGCCAAGGGCAGCGTGCAGCCGACCCCGGCGCACGACTTCAGCTACAGCTGGGGTGGTGCAGGCCTGGCTGCCAGTGCGCCCGCGCTGGCCGAATGGGGTGGCCGCGTGCTTCAGGGCCGCGTGGTGGACGCCGCCACGCGCGACTGGATGTGGCGGCCGGTGCTGGACGGCGCCGGCCAGCCGGTGGGCGAGCGCAGTTTCAAGATGGGCTTCGGCTGGCGGCTGGGCACCGATGCTCAAGGCCAGCCCACCGCCCACCATGCCGGCAGCACGCTGGGGGCGCGCAGCGTGCTGCTGCTGTGGCCCGAGGGCGCGGACCGTGGCACCAGCGTCAGCCTGCTGTCCAACGTGATGTGGACCTCCTCCATCGAGCGCAGCGCCGAGCTGCTGAGTGCGCCGTTCCGCGCGCCGCTGCCGGGGCTGTCCGAGCTGGCCTGCCCGGTCAACGCCGTGCGCTTCGACGGCGAACTGGAGGGCGTCGCGCTGCAGGGCCGCGCCGCCTTCCGCCGCGATGCCGACGGGCTGTGCCGCGGCGAGCTGAGCCTGCCGGCGGCGCTGGCCAAGCTGGTCAACCCCGGGCCGCAGCCGGACCGGGACAAGCTGGTCGTCATCGGCCTGCAAGGCGGCATTGCGCGTGCAGCGCTGGTCTCGCCGCTGGGGCTGGCGGATTGGCAGGTGCAGGCCGACGGCAGCTTCCGCGTCGAGAACCTGGCCGGGCGGCGGCTGACGGTCAGGCTGCTGCAGTAGCCCGCAGCCCGCTGCGGGTGTCACATGCTGCGCCGGTACTGCCCGCCCACCTCGAACAGCGCGCCGGTGATCTGGCCCAGCGAGCACACGCGCACCGCGTCCATCAGCACCTCGAACACGTTGCGGTTCTCGATGACGGCCTGCTGCAGGCGCGCCAGCATGGCCGGCGCCTGCGCCGCGTGGCGGGCGTGGAAGTCGGCCAGCCTTGTGAGCTGGCTCTGCTTCTCCTCCTCGGTCGAGCGTGCCAGCTCGATGTGCTCCGGCACCGGGTCGCCCTTGGGGTTGCGGAAGGTGTTGACGCCGATGATGGGGTACTCGCCGGTGTGCTTGAGCATCTCGTAGTGCAGCGATTCCTCCTGGATGCGGCCGCGCTGGTAGCCGGTCTCCATCGCGCCCAGCACGCCGCCGCGTTCGCTGATGCGCTCGAACTCGGCCAGCACCGCCTCTTCCACCAGCTCGGTCAGCTCGTCGATGATGAAGGCGCCCTGGTTCGGGTTCTCGTTCTTCGCCAGGCCCCACTCGCGGTTGATGATGAGCTGGATCGCCATCGCGCGGCGCACGCTGTCCTCGGTCGGGGTGGTGATGGCCTCGTCGTAGGCGTTGGTGTGCAGCGAGTTGCAGTTGTCGTAGATCGCGATCAGCGCCTGCAGCGTGGTGCGGATGTCGTTGAACGCGATCTCCTGCGCATGCAGCGAGCGGCCCGAGGTCTGGATGTGGTACTTCAGCTTCTGGCTGCGCTCGTTGGCGCCGTACTTGTCGCGCATCGCCACCGCCCAGATGCGGCGCGCGACGCGGCCCAGCACGGTGTACTCCGGGTCCATGCCGTTGCTGAAGAAGAAGCTCAGGTTGGGCGCGAAGTCGTCGATGTGCATGCCGCGCGCGAGATACGCCTCCACGAATGTGAAGCCGTTGGACAGCGTCAGCGCGAGCTGTGAAATCGGGTTCGCGCCGGCCTCAGCGATGTGATAACCCGAGATCGACACCGAGTAGAAGTTGCGCACGTTGTGGTGCACGAAGTACTCGGCGATGTCGCCCATGACCTT
>CAMLKW010000047.1 GCA_946480605.1 uncultured Roseateles sp.
CTGGGCCTGAAGGACGCCACCAACGCGCGCAACTTCGCCGGCCTGAACTTCGACGCCGCGGCGGTGCGCGAGGGCGTCGCCTTCGCACACCGCCGCGGCCGCCAGGTGCTGATGGCGCTGAACACCTTTGCCGACGCGCGCGACACCAGCCCCTGGCAGCGCGCCGTGGACCAGGCTGCCGAGCTGGGCGCCGACGCCCTCATCGTGGCCGACATCGCCGTGCTGGCCGACGCGCGCCGGCGCCATCCGCAGCTGCGCCTGCACCTGTCGGTCCAGGCCTCGGCCACCAACCACGAGGCCATCAGCTTCTACCGCGAACGCTACGGCATCGAGCGTGCCGTGCTGCCGCGCGTGCTGACGCTGCAGCAGGTGCAGCAGTTGCTCAAGCACTGCACGGTGCCTGTCGAAGTGTTCGGCTTCGGCAGCCTGTGCGTGATGGTGGAAGGGCGCTGCGCGCTGTCCAGCTACGCCACGGGACGGTCGCCCAACACGGCCGGCGTCTGCTCGCCGCCATCGGCCGTGCGCTGGGACGAGGCTCCCGACGGCGTGCGCGCACGCCTGGGCGGCGTGCTGATCGACCACTACCGGCCCGGCGAGCCGCGCGGCTACCCGACGCTGTGCAAGGGCCGCTTCGAGGTGGGCGACCTGGCCGGCGACTACGCGCTGGAGGAGCCCACCAGTCTCAACACGCTGGCGCTGCTGCCGCAGCTGATCGCCAGCGGCGTGGACGCCATCAAGATCGAGGGCCGCCAGCGCAGCCCGGCCTACGTGGCCGAGGTCACCAAGGTCTGGCGCGCCGCCATCGACACGGCCTGGGCCGCCCACGAGGGCCGTGGCCGCTACAGCGTGCAGCCGGCCTGGGACGGCCAGCTGGCGCGTTGGGCCGAAGGCCAGCAACACACGTTGGGCGCCTACGACCGCCCCTGGAGATGAACACGATGCCGGAGCTTTCCATCGGCCCCTTACTGTACTGGTGGCCGCGCGAGGCCGTGTTGAACTTCTACGCCGACCTGGCCGACTCGCCGGTACATAGCGTCGTGTTGGGCGAGCTGGTGTGCTCGCGGCGCAACGAGTTGAAGTTCGACGATTGGCTGGCCATCGCGCGCGAGCTGCGTGCGGCCGGCAAGGACGTGCGCCTGGCCACCATGGCCCTGGTCATGAGCGAGGCCGAGCTGCGCACGCTGCGCCGCGTCTGCGAGCAGGACGAGTTCCCGGTCGAGGCCGGCGACGCTGGCGCGCTGCAGGTGCTGTCGCGCGCGCGGCGCCGGCCGCTGACCCTGGGGCCGCATCTCAACATCTACAGCTTCGCCGCGCTGGGCGAGCATGCGGCACTGGGCGCCGACCGCTGGGTCGCACCGGTGGAGCTGTCGCTGGACGCCGTGGCGCGCATCAACCCGCAGCCGTCGGTGCTGCAGACCGAGGTGTGGGGCTTCGGCCGCCTGCCGCTGGCCTTCTCGGCGCGCTGCTTCACGGCCCGCCACCACCGGCTGCAGAAGGACGACTGCCAGTTCCGCTGCCGCGACGATGCCGACGGCCTGCTGCTGAAGACGGGGGAGGGCGAGGACTTTCTGGCGCTCAACGGCATCCAGACGCAGAGCGCCGCGCTGCAATGCCTGATAGCCCACGGCGCGGCGCTGCAGGAGGCCGGCGTGAGCCTGCTGCGGCTGTCGCCCTGCGGTGCGCACTTCATGCGCGTCGTGGAGCTGTTCGACGCGGTGCTGGCGCACGGTGCCGATGCCGACGACGCGCTGGCCGAGCTGCGCGCGCTGCCGCTGCCCGGCCGACTGGTGGACGGCTTCGCGCGCCGCCAGCCCGGGCTCGCGGAGGCTGCATGAATACCTTGCCACCCCACTGGCGCGAGCGCATCGCCCGCCTGCCGTCGCGACCGCCTTCCACCGTGCTCGCACTGCTGCTGGACCGCCTGCTGCTGCCACGCCTGGACGCCGGCCAGCGCCGGTCGCTGCAGGGCCGCACCGTCGAGATCGAGCTGCAGGAGCTGGGCGCCCGCGTGCGGCTGCAGCTGGGCGAGCGCGGCTTCCGCGCGGCGGGCGAGGGCGGCCCGCCCCACCTGCGCCTGCGCGCCCGCGCCGATGCGCTGTGGCGGTTGCTGCGCGGCCAGGACGACGCCGACCGTTTGTTCTTCGACGGCGCCCTCGTCATGGAGGGCGACACCGAGTACGGCCTGATCCTGAAGAACACGCTGGACGCCATCGGTCCGCTGTGGAGCCCCGCATGACGACAAGCACCACCCTGGCGCAGCGCCTCGTCGACGCGCTGCTGGCGCGCGGCGCGCGCGAGATCTTCGGCATCCCGGGCGACTTCGCGCTGCCGCTGTTCCGCGAGATCGAGCGCGACGGCCGCCTGCCCATCCTGACGCTGGCGCACGAGCCCGGCGTGGGCTTCGCCGCCGACGCCACGGCGCGCGTGCGTGGCGGCCTGGGCGTGGCCGCCGTGACCTATGGCGCCGGTGCGCTCAACCTCGTCAATGCGGTGGCCGGCGCCTATGCCGAGCGCGTGCCGCTGGTGGTGCTGTCCGGCGCACCGGCCGCGCACGAGGCCGTCAGCGGCCTGCTGCTGCACCACCAGGTCAAGCAGCTCGACTCGCAGTGGCGGCTCTTCGACGAGATCACCTGCGACCGCGCCCGGCTGGACGACCTGGAGCGCGCGCCGCAGGCCGTCGCCCGCGTGCTGGACAACGCGTTGCTGCGCTCGCGGCCGGTCTACCTGGAGATCCCGCGCGACCTGCCCGGCCGGCCCTGCGCCGAGGTGCCCGCACCCGCACCGCGGCGCTGGGACGCCGAGCGCGTGGCCGCCTGCGCGGACGAGCTGCTCGCGCGGCTGCGCGTGGCGCGCGACCCGCTGCTGGTCGTCGGCGTCGAGGTGCGGCGCTACGGCCTGGAGGCGCGCGTGGCCGAGCTCGCGCGGCGGCTGGGCCTGCCGGTGCTGACCAGCTTCATGGGTCGCGGCCTGCTGGCGGACGCGGACCTGCCGCTGGCGGGGACCTATCTGGGCCTGGCCGGCGACCCCGAGCTGAGCCGGCGCGTCGAAGCCTCCGACGCCTTGCTGCTGCTGGGCGTCATCGTGTCGGACACCAACTTCGCCGTGTCGGCGCGGCGCATCGACTTCCGCCATGCGCTGGTGGCCTACGACGACGAGGTGCGCGTGGGCCACCACGTCTACCCCGAGCTGCCGCTGGCCGCGCTGGTCGATGCGCTGCTGGAACGCTGCCCGCTGCCGCGCGTGGCCGTCGTCGCGCCCCCCGCGCCGCCGGCCTACCCGCAGGGGCTGGTGGAGGACGAGGCCGCCGTCGAGCCCGCCGACATTGCCTGCGCGATCAACGACGTGTTCGACCGCCAAGGCGCCATGCCCATCGCCTGCGACGTCGGCGACTGCCTGTTCACCGCCATGGCCGTGCGGCCCACGGCGCTGCTGGCGCCGGGCTACTACGCCACCATGGGCTACGGCGTGCCGGCCGGCCTGGGGCTGCAGCGCGCCAGCGGCCAGCGCCCGCTCATCCTGGTCGGCGACGGCGCCTTCCAGATGACGGGCTGGGAGGTCGGCCACGCCGCGCGCCTGGGCCTCGACCCCATCGTCATCGTCTTCAACAACGGCGGCTGGGAGATGCTGCGCAGCTTCATGCCCGAGGGCGGCTTCCACGACCTCGGTGCCTGGGACTTCGCGGCCATGGCCGCCGGCATGGGCGGCGACGGCTACACGGTGCACACGCGCGCCGAGCTGGGCGCGGCGCTGCGCCAGGCGCTGGCCACGCGGGGCAGTTTCCAGCTGCTCGACGTCCGGCTCGCGCCGGGGGCGCGCTCGCCCACGTTGCAGCGCTTCGTGCAAGCGGTGCGGCGCCTGTCCATGCCCGAAGCTTGATCTGGTTCAAGGACAGTCCCATGCCCGCTGGACACACTGCGACCCACTAGATGTAGCGCTGTTAATGCGCTACGAACACCATAGGTAGCGCAATGTCCCTCTATCCCCAGCAGGTGGTGAAGCGCGATGGCCGGTTGCAGGCCTTCGACGCGAACAAGATCACGCAGGCCCTGGCCGCCGCCGGCCGTGCCAGTGGCGAGTTCGGCGACGACGAGGCGCGCTGGCTGACCGAGAACGGCGTGCTGCCCGAGTTGATGGCCCGCACGCTGCCCGGCATCGAGCAGATCCAGGACGCCGTCGAGTCCACGCTGTTCGGCGCCGGCTGGCGCAAGACGCTGCGTGCCTACACGGTCTACCGTGAGCAGCACCGCCGCCTGCGCGACGCGCGCCAGACGCTGGTGGACGTGCAGGCCACGATGGACGAATACCTGCAGCAGCGCGACTGGCGCATCAACGCCAATGCCAACCAGGGCTGGAGCCTGGGCGGGCTCATCCTCAACGTGTCGGGCAAGGTGGTCGCCAATTACTGGCTGGACCATGTCTACCCGCCCGAGGTGGGGCAGGCCCACCGCGAGGCCGACATCCACATCCACGACCTCGACATGCTCAGCGGCTACTGCGCCGGCTGGAGCCTGCGCACGCTGCTGCATGAAGGCCTGAACGGCGTGCCGGGCAAGGTGGAGGCGGGGCCGCCCAAGCACTTGTCCAGCGCCGTGGGCCAGATCGTCAACTTCCTGGGCACGCTGCAGAACGAGTGGGCCGGCGCCCAGGCCTTCTCCAGCTTCGACACCTACCTGGCGCCCTACGTCCGCAAGGACGGCCTGAGCTACGAGCAGGTGCGCCAGTGCCTGCAGGAGCTGATCTACAACCTCAACGTGCCCTCGCGCTGGGGCACGCAGACGCCGTTCACCAACCTCACGTTCGACTGGACCTGCCCGGCCGACCTCGCCGAGCAGGTGCCCGTCATCGCCGGTGAGGAGCAGCCCTTCTGCTACGGCGAGCTGCAGGCCGAGATGGACCTCATCAACCGCGCCTACATCGCCGTGATGACGGCCGGCGACGCCAAGGGCCGGGCCTTCACCTTCCCCATCCCGACCTACAACATCACCAAGGACTTCGACTGGGCCCACCCGAACACCGAGGCCTTGTTCGAGATGACGGCGCGCTACGGCCTGCCGTACTTCCAGAACTTCCTGAACTCCGACCTGGAGCCGCAGATGGTGCGCTCCATGTGCTGCCGCCTGCAGCTGGACCTGCGCGAGCTGCTCAAGCGCGGCAACGGCCTGTTCGGCTCGGCGGAGCAGACGGGGTCGGTGGGTGTGGTGACGGTGAACTGCGCGCGGCTGGGCTACGTCTACGCCGGCGACGAGCCCGCGCTGCTGGCGCGGCTGGACCGTTTGCTGGAACTGGGCCGCGACAGCCTGGAGCTCAAGCGCAAGCTCATCCAGCGGCTGATCGACCAAGGCCTGTTCCCGTACACGCGCCGCTACCTGCGCACGCTGCGCAACCACTTCTCCACACTGGGCGTGAATGGCATCAACGAGATGGTGCGCAACTTCACGCGCGACGCGCACGACATCACCGCGCCGGAGGGCCATGCGCTGGCCGTGCGGCTGCTGGACCATGTGCGCGCCCGCATGGTGGAGTTCCAGGAGCAGACCGGCCACCTCTACAACCTGGAGGCCACGCCGGCCGAGGGCACGACCTACCGCTTCGCCAAGGAGGACCGGCGCCGCTGGCCCGCCATCCTGCAGGCCGGCAGCGACGCCAACCCCTACTACACGAACAGCTCGCAGCTGCCGGTCGGCTTCACCGACGATCCCTTCGAGGCGCTGGAGCGCCAGGAGGAGCTGCAGCGCAAGTACACCGGCGGCACGGTGCTGCACCTCTACATGAGCGAGCGCATCAGCTCGGCCACCGCCTGCCGCGAGCTGGTCAAGCGCGCGCTGTCGAACCACCGCCTGCCCTACGTCACCGTGACGCCGACCTTCTCGATCTGCCCGACCCACGGCTACCTGGCCGGCCACCACGAGTTCTGCCCCCACTGCGACGCCGAGCGGCTGGCCGCCAAGCGCCGCGCATCCGAATCCCAACCCGCCTGAAGGAGAACACCCCATGAACGCTGTCATCGAACGCCAAGAACAGGACATCACGCTGCTTGATGAGGAACGCCAGCGCTGCGAGGTCTGGACAAGAGTGATGGGCTACCACCGCCCGGTCGCGTCCTTCAACATCGGCAAGCAGGGCGAGTTCGCCGAAAGAGTCCACTTCGTGGAAGCTCCTCGCCCATGCTCGCCGCGCTGAACGCGGGCGAGCCTGGTCCGGGACCGCGCTGCGGCCTGGGCCGCAGAGCTTCGGCAGGCACAGGCCGTCCACTGGACGCCCTGTGTCCGGCCTCAGCCCCCGAGGGGACGGCGATGCTTGCGGCATCAAGCCGCAAGCACATCGCCAAGCCGGGCCGGCTTGGGAACGGCCCGGCGCTCGGCCCGCATGGAGTAGCGAGTGATGCGCTCGCCGTCGCCGGCCTGCAGCCCTTCAGCAGCGTCGACTTCCCCGGCCGGCTGGCCGCGGTGGTCTTCCTGCAGGGCTGCCCCTGGCGTTGCGGCTACTGCCACAACGCCGACCTGCAGCCCAAGGGCTCGGGTGCCGGCCCGCGCTGGCCCGAGCTGCGCGACTGGCTGGCGCGCCGGCTGGGCCGGTTGGACGGCGTCGTGTTCAGCGGCGGCGAACCCACGCTGGACCCGGCGCTGCCGGCGGCCCTCGCCGAGCTGCGCGCCATGGGCTATGCGCTGGGCCTGCACACCGCGGGCCTGGCGCCGAAGCGGCTCGCGCCGCTGCTGCCGCTGCTCGATTGGGTGGGCCTTGACATCAAGGCCGCGCCCACCGATGCCGCGCTGCACGACCGCATCACCGGCCGGCGCGGCAGCAGCCGCGCGGTGCAGGCGACGCTGGCGCTGCTGCGAGGCAGCGGTGTGGACTACGAATGCCGCAGCACCGTGCACCCGCGCTGGTTCGGCGATGCCGATTTGCTGCGCCTGGTGAGTGAACTGGCCGACGCGCCGCGGCATGTGCTGCAGGTGGCGCGCTTGCCCGACGAGGCGGGCGCGTTGCGCAGCCCGCTTGCCTGGCCTTCGGCGCCGCTGCTGGCTGCGGTGCGACGGATGCGGCCGGACCTGGGCCTGCGGGCTTGATGGTTCTGCGTGACTTGTGGAAGGGGCCGGCGGCAGCTTCGCAGCACTTGCCGTCCTGAGGCAGCCTTCGGGCCCGGTGGCTGCGACGGCGCATCCGCATGTGCTACTGGAAGCAGTGGCGCTGGGCGCGCACGAAGATACGCCACCTGCTGGCCTTGGGCGTGAGCCTGAAGCCGGCCATCCAGCACGGGGTCAGCAGCCACGGCTACTGGCACATGGCACGAACCCCGGTGACGCAGCAGGCGATGTCCAATGCGTGGTTGAAGGCGCAAGGCCTGGTCAGCATCAAGGATCTGTGGTGCAAGGAGCAGGGCTACTCGACATAACGTATTCGTCGAGCGTGTCAACTGGTTGAACCGACCACTGCGGACCCGCGTGGTGGGTGGTGTGGGGGCTGGGGGCTAGATACCCCTGGCTACCCGATTGGGCCGCGTTTGTGCTTGCATGCTCACGCCTACTTTGCCTTGCTTATATCTATTTGGCGCAGCGTGTCCAAAGCCAGCCATCCAAAAGACTTCCCGGTGCCTGGTAGGTACTCCGACGTTGAGACTTGCTCCGAAACGTCCTCAAGCTCAACGTGTTCTAGCCGACCTGAGCCCTCCAACGGTCGCGAGCCGAACGCCTCGTCCGCCACAAATTTCAGAAAGACCCCGGAGTTGGTCAGCCACATGCCGTAGTGCACCCAACAGCCTTGATCTGGAACTGAGCGGAGCTTCACCAGAATGCCGGCTCCAACGTCGTACCCGCGGGCTGTAAGCATCGCCCGAAGCCACTCGAATCGTTCTGGATGATCAGTAAATGAGCGTGCGACATCGACGATCTCGGCGCCTTGCACAGCGGCCTGCATTTGAACGCTCCTCTGCTTGCCCATGCGTGCCTTCTACGCTGCCCAACGTTTGAATTCAGCCGACCAGCCAGCGAAGCTGGCGCAGGTCGGCTGCAATGAGAGGTTAGCCATCAGCGTAGGCACGGGTACTCCAAGACGAACGCATCGAGAATGAGTTGCTCGACGAATTCATCCGGCTTTGGCTTGCGGGTTTTGATATAGAAGTCGATGACCGACAGCAACACATCTTCATTGAGTCGGAGAGATCGAGGCGGGCAGAACAGCCGTCGCTGGCCGGCCACACCTACGAAGGAATTTGTGTAGAACGTTCCCCGAGCGAAGCCGACGAGATAGGAGCGAATATTGGGATCCTCTCGAAGTCGCTCGTAGTCGCGCACCAAC
Source organism: uncultured Roseateles sp. (assembly GCA_946480605.1). The sequence goes on from CAMLKW010000047.1 coordinate 8,296, forward strand.
ATGTCGGCTCGCGCCGACTGAACCGCTAGGGACAACAAGGCGAATACACAAAGTAGGGTGAAACGCACGCGCTTCTCTCAGATGGCTAACGTTGGCGCTCAGCGGGCGGCGAAGCCGTCCGCTGCAGCAAAAGGTTAGACGGCCGATGCCTGCCAAAGAACATGCATGTCTCCATCAACGAAACCCATTCCGACTCCGCGCGCGCCTTTGAGGATGATCGATTTCTCACCGCTAGCGATGTAAGAGCGCACGAGCTCTACGCTTGTTTGCAGCCATGCTTGCCAGTCCTTGCCGGCAACGGCGTAAGGTATCTCGAAGATGTCTTCGCCAGTAGTGAACGTCTCGGAACCTGGCCAATAGTCGCGTTCCGGAACCTCACCGGGAACAAAGGAATCGGTGCCCATGAGCTGGACGTGCACCGAATCCTCGCCCTCATAGAGGTTGAAGTGAAATGCGACCGTGGTATCAGGAATGCGTTGAGATAGCGCGCCGTCCGTCCAAGCGAAGAAGCTGAGCTCGACTGATGAAAGCGACTGTTCCATAGGCCGTTTAACGTTGAAATTCAGCGGACGGCGAAGCCGTCCGCTGCAATGAAAGGTTGGGCATCAACATCTCCCCCCGATTCGTTGAGCACTCTGATCATTGTTGGTCAGCGAGCTCGTTAATGCGACAGCGCAACAGGCGAGCATCGTCGTGTCGCGTCATGTTTAGTGCCGCCAGTTCAAGCGACTCAAGAAGCGAGACGGTTGACCACTGGCTTTCTCTGGCAATCGACAGCAGCCAGTCGAAGGCCAATCCCAGTTCGTTGTGGTCAATAAATTCAGCAAACTGCGAAAGGCTTAGGGCATGTTGCGCTTCGACACCAGGTAGCAATGAGGAGCCAGCCACCCGCAAATGATGCTCAGTAAGTTCCCATGACTGCACTAATTCAGGTGTAGCCATTGGTTGCTGCTCAACGTTGAAGCTCAGCGGACGGCGAAGCCGTCCGCTGGAGCGACCGGTTATGCGTGGCTTGCGGCCGGCCAACCACGTTAGTGGGCATGCTTTGCCTTGTATTCCAGGAGCGCCTCGGCCAGAACGGGCCCGATGTCTTCGCAGTCCTTACGCCACACGTAATCTGTATCTTGCCGCGTGACAACAACGGTGCACCGGTTTCTCGCGCGCTCACCATCCCACTTCAGCAGAACGATGGCACCTTGCTCCTGCAACTCTTCGATCTGTGGAATCAGCGAATCAATCATGAGCGGCAGGAGGCAGTTGACGCATAACGTCTGAATTCAGCCGACCAGCCAGCGAAGCTGGCGCAGGTCGGCTGCAATGAGCGGTTATGGCTCGCTGCGAAACAGGTCATGAAGATACGTGTCACTGGGCGAGACCTGGGTGATTGCGCCGCCTCTTGTGGCGGTAAGAACGAAGTCCGACCTCTCCTCTGAATTCTCAATCGTCCGAACTCCATCGACAACGCAAAGGACGCCGAACAGCGTTGCGTCCGCGACCTCTTGTAGGGCTAGTCGAAGGCAAGACTTATCGGCCTCGGACAGAGACTGAAACCACTTTGAAACTCGAACCAGGTCCGCGTGAGGGGCTCTGCCGGGCGGGCTCCGAAAGATGCTGAGACAGTCATCCACAGCGGCATCGCTGCATTCCGACTTCAGGGCGCGAACGAAATCTTCAGGGCTCATAAAGCGCCATAACGAATAGCGTTTATCCGCCGCCCAGGCGAGGTAGGAAGACGTGCAGGCATGGCAGCGGCGGATAAACCTGTTGAACTGAACCGCCGGCCCGAGGTGGGCGGCAGTCGTTGAGATAGGGGAATGTAAGGTTCAACGCCCCTGTCGGCCCAGTGCGGATTCACCCCGGCCGGGCCGGCGAGCGCCATGGAGCTGGCCGGACGCCGGACCGGGCCGACACGACGCCTGGCCAGGCGCACCCACCCGCCGGCGACGCTGGGTTCGCGGCGGGCTCGCACGCCTCGGGCACGGCTTGGCGCCGACGCCTTCACCGCGCCTCGTCCCCCCGCGAGCCGGGCCACGCTGGGTCATGGCGGCCCCCGGCAGCCGGCTTGCCGCACCGGCAGCAGCGCGCCAAGCGCCGGCACATCCGCTGCACGTTGTTCCACCACGCGCCAGCGCCCCTGGCAGTGGGGGCAGGTGTTGATCTCGATGCTCGCCACCCGCTTCATGAAGGCCCGGGCGTCTTCTTGCGCCTGCGGGTTGGCCGCCGGCATGGCCAGCAGTCGCCGCGCTTGGCGCAGCCGCTCGGCCTTGGCGCATGGCGCCAGCAGCCCGTAGTGGCGGATGCGCTTGAAGCCGCCGGGCAGCACGTGTTGCAGCAGCCGCGCGATGAACTGCTCGCCCGGCATGGCGATCGTGCGCTTGCCGCCGCGGTCGTCGGCGCGCACGCGCAGTCGCACGCTCTGGCCGGCGATGCCGACCAGCCGCTCATTGCCGATGGCCGTGCGGTGGGTGTAGCGGCTGAGGTAGTCCAGCACCGCCGCTGGCCCGGCCAGCGGGGTCTTGGCGTAGACCACCCAGTCATGGCGCCACAGGACCGCTCGGCGTTCGCGGCGCGCGTGCGCATCGGCCGGGTCGCGTGGCAGCTCGCCTGCGGCTTCGGCCGCTTGCAGCGCCGCCATGAACTTGCCTCGGAAGACGCGGCAGAGCGCGTGCACCGGGAACAGGAAGCGCGCGCTGCGTGTGGGGCGACCCACGTCGTCGTCGCCGAGTCCGCGTCCAGCCGCATCGCGCCACAGGCCATCAGCGCATGCACGTGAAAGTGGCGCCGCAAGTCCTGCGTCCAGGTGTGCAAGACCAGCGTGAAGGCTGGCGTGCCGCCGAGCCAGCGCGGGTTGGCGGCGAAGTCGGTGAGCGTGGCAGCCGTCGCGTGCATCAACGTGTCGTACACCCAGCGCGCATGGGTTGCGGCCAGCGCGTTGAGTTCGTGCGGCAGGGTGAAGACGAGGTGGCAGTAGGGCACGTTGAGCAACTCGCCCAGTCGCGCGGCACGCCAGGCGTCGCGCTGGCGGCTCTGGCACTGCGGGCAGTGGCGGTTGCGGCAGCTGTGCCAGCGCCAGTGCTCGGCTGCGCAGCCATCGCAGCGCAGCCGCTCGCCGCCCAGCGCTGGCGTGCGGCAGGCGAGGATGGCGCGCCAGGCGCGGGCCTGTGCGCTGCTCAGGGTGTGCGTGCGCAGGTACTCGGCGCCGAAGCGGCGCAGAACCTCGGCCAGCGGGGTGGCCATGGTGGGCTCGGCGAGGCTGGCGTCAGTGCAGCGTGCTTAGCAGGGCCAGGGGTTGGCGGCGGGCCAAGTCGGGGGCATCGGGGCGGGCCAGGTGCAGGTAGCGCATGGTGGTGCTGATGTGGCTGTGGCCCAGCCATTGCTGCAGGTTGTGCAGGTCCACCCCGGCCTCCAGCAGGTGGGTGGCGTAGCAGTGGCGCAGGGTGTGGATGCCGCCGCGCTTGGTGATGCCGGCGTGAGCGCAGGCGCGGCGGTACCAGCGCTGGGCGACGCAGATGTCCAGTGCCAGCATGGGATCGCGCTGCGAGGTGAACAGCCAACCGTGCGGACGCCCGACGAGCCACCAGGCGCGCGCCACGGCGAGGGTGTCGGGGCTCAGCGGCACGAGGCGGTCCTTGGCGCCCTTGCCCTGCACGACGTGGATGCACATGCGGTCGGCGTGGCTGTCGATGTGTTCGACGCGCAGGCGGCACAGTTCGGACACGCGCAGCCCGGTGCCGTAGGCCAGTTGCAGGAAGCTGCGGGCCTTGGCGTGGCAGGCGGCGTCGAACAGGCGGGTGAGTTCGGCGCGGGCAAGGATCTCGGGCAGGGCCTGCGGGGCCGGACCCAGAGGTATCTGGAACTGGTCGTTCGACTCCAACACGATGCGGTACAGGAAGCGGAAGGCGCAGCCGTACTGGTTGAGCGTGGAGCGCGAGAGATGGCACTCACGCAGCAGGTGCAGCAGGTAGGCCTGCACTTCATCGGCGCTGAGCAGGTCCGGGCTGCGGTGGTAGTGCCGCGCCAGCCGGGCCACGGCTTCGATGTAGCTCTCTTGCGTGCGCTCGGACATGCCGCGCAGTTGCAGGGCGTCCAGCATGCGCTGGCGCAGCGGGGTGATCGGGGTGGGTGCGAAGGTGACCATCTCGGCGCTCCTGATCGGCTCGGGCTCTTGCCCGCGTCGATCAAGCTACGCCTGCCGCACGCCCCACTTCCCAGCAGGGTGACCACCGCGGCAGCGGTTTAGTTCAACGTTTGAGATAACCGGCGTGGGCCGGCTTGCCGGACCACGTCCGGCTGATTGAAAGGTTAAAGCGAACCACGCTGGTCCCAGTAGTAACTGAACTCGTCTTGCCCCGCAGCCTCAAAGTACTCGGTACCATTCTTTGGAACGCCTGGCTGGATCAAATCGGCCGCGACCAGCGGGCGCCAATCGCGAGCCCTTGCGGTGCCATTGAAATCTGCGACGCCGAACGGAATCCTCTCAAGTAGGGCAGCCTGACGGATGCTGAGACTTTCCTTATTTGCGCCGCCACCCATCGTTGGATGAGTAAGCTGGACAGGGTCATCTTCCCAGCCACAAATCACACAAATCTCATAACTTCCAGGCGCCTCGCCAAAGGTCAGGAAGCCACAACAAGGACAGGGGAAGTCGCCAACGTCCATAAGTGCGCTTTAACGTGTTCTCGGGAGACAGCCGCTGCTGCTTAGGCAGGAACGGTGCGCCACAACATATCCCTGGTCGGGCGCTGCAAGTGCTTGACTCATAAGCGAACTCTCAAAAAGTTGATGGACGAAACGGCCATTAAATTTCCGACAAAAGCGGCGCGTTGTTACAAGTTCTCGTCGCGCGAGAACGCGCTTCCGCCAAGTCCAGATGGTGCCAGCCATGGTTCGCTTGAACTCGGTGAAAACTGCCATGCGCCCAGGCCGATTCAATGGCCGCTGTGCGCGCGAATGCCTACGGTCGGCTCGCGCCAGTGGATCGCTGCAATGGGTCACTAGGCCCCGGCCACTGCCCGGCTGGCCATTCGCCGCCCCGCGGCGTGAGCTCAGGCCGAGGCTGATGCAGCCGGTTTGAGCAAGTCCCGGCAACGGGCCAGCAGCGCCTCGGCCTGGGCCGGGTCGAAATCGCCATGCTGGACCTTGCGCACGCCGTGTTCATGCAGGCGCAGCTCGGTGCCGGCCGTCACGCCCACGCGGGCCAGGCAGGCGCGCACGCAGGCCAGCGGGCAGCCGTCGATGGCGAGTATGGGCCGCCCGGACCCGGCCGCGCGCTGGGCGGTGCGTACCAGCGCCTTCACGCCGCCGCCCACACCGGCGATGCAGGACATCTCCGCCTCGCCGCCACGGTCCAGCCGCACGGCCAGGTGGTTGGCCAGCTGGGCCGCGCTGGAGCAGCCCGAGCAGGCGTAGACCAGCGGCAGCTCAGGCATGGGGCTCAACCAATGAACACGGCCTCGCCCGCGGGGTTGAACGGCAGCAGCCCGCCGAACTCGCCCGTCTCCACGCGCTTGACCAGCAGCTCCAGCATGCGCTGGATCTCGCTGGCCGTCGTGCGGCCGGCCAGTGCCGCGGTGAACATCAGCTGCCAGGCCGGGCCGGCCTGGCGGGCCTCGGTGGCGAGGGCCTCGAAGTCCTTCAGCTCGGCCGGGTCCTTGTCCACGCACATCAGCGGTCGCAGCACGCCGCCTTCGCCCGCGGCGTGGGCGGCGCGCTGCTCGGGCGTGGCGTCGGCGTCGCACTCGGCGGTGGTGAAGACCATCAGCAGATGCTGTGGCTCGCGTTGCTGGCGCGCCATGGCCAGCAGGTCGTCGAAGTGTTCGATGTTCATGGGTGCGCAGTCTGCGCGGATGGGTGGGCGCCCGGCGTGTCCGACGGACGAGGCCTGCATCCGCCGGAAGAACTAGGCGCTGCCAAGCCGGCTCCTGCCACGGCCGGATGGGCCGCCGCGGGGTGGCGCCCAAGAATGCGCCGCATGGACACCGTGCCCCGCCCCAGCGCCGACGGTGCGCTGCGCGACCGCCGCCAGCGCCCCTGGCGCGACCTGCGCATCTCGCTGACCGACCGCTGCAACTTCCGTTGCGGCTACTGCATGCCGCGCAGCAAGTTCGGCCCGGGCCACCGCTTCCTGCCGCAGTCGCGGCTGCTGAACTTCGAGGAGATCGCCCAGGTGGCGCGCCAGGCGCTGGCCCTGGGCGTGCGCACGCTGCGCCTGACCGGCGGCGAGCCGCTGCTGCGCCGCGACCTGCCTCGACTCGTCCGCCAACTGGCCGAGCTGCGCACGCCGGACGGCACGCCGCCCGACCTTGCGCTGACGACCAACGGCAGCCTGCTGGCCGGCCAGGCCCAGGCGCTGCGCGACGCCGGGCTGAACCGCCTGACCGTCAGCCTCGATGCACTGGACGATGCCGTCTTCCAGCGCATGAACGAGGTGGGCTTCCCGGTCGCCGAGGTCCTGCGCGGGCTGGACGCGGCCCAGCGCGCGGGCTTCGAGCGCATCAAGGTCAACATGGTGGTGCGCCGCGGCGTCAACGACGGCGAGTGCCTGCCATTGGCGGCCCACTTTCGCGGCAGCGGCATGGTGCTGCGCTTCATCGAGTTCATGGATGCCGGCCGCCACAACGGCTGGCAGCTCGGCGAGGTGCTGCCCAGCGCCGAGCTGCGCGCGCGCATTGCCGCGCGCTGGCCGCTGCAGCCGCTGGCGCCCACGCGCGGTGGCGAGACGGCCGAGCGCTGGCGCTATGCGGACGGCGCCGGCGAGATCGGCTTCATCAGCAGCGTCAGCCAGGCCTTCTGCGGCGACTGCACGCGCGCCCGGCTGACGGCCGAGGGCCGGCTCTACACCTGTTTGTTCGCGTCCGAGGGCCAGGACCTGCGGCCGCTGCTGCGCGGCCCGGACGGCAACGAGACCAGCCTGCGCGAGCGCCTGGCCGGCATCTGGGCCGCGCGCAGCGACGCCTACTCCGAGCAGCGGGGTCGCGTCATCCGCATCGAGCCGGCCGACATGCACGTGCTCGGCGGATGAATCCGCCAGACCTTGAACTGCATCAAAGCGGCGTCGGCAGCTTGACGCCAGCATCGACGCCCTTGCCTTCAACCCCACCCAGGCCATGACCACTCCCTCGCTCCTCGAACGCATGGCCTCCGCCGGCCTGCGCCCTTTGCAGCTGGCCGGCCGCCAGCTGCTGCCCGTCGTGCAAGGCGGCATGGGGGTGGGCATCTCGGCGCACCGGCTGGCCGGCAGCGTTGCCGCGCTGGGTGCCTGGGGCACCATCGCGTCGGTGGACCTGCGCCGCCACCATGCCGACCTGATGGCGCGCAGCGAAGGCCTGCGCGACGGCGACGAGAAGAAGGCCATCATCGAGCAGGCCAACCAGGAGGCGCTGGCGCGCGAGATCCGCCAGGCGCATGCCATCGCCGGCGGGCGCGGGCTGGTGGCCGTCAACGTGATGCGCGCCGTCAGCGACTACGCGGCCTCGGTGCGCACGGCCTTGCAGCAGGGCGCGGACGCGCTGGTCGTCGGCGCCGGCCTGCCGCTGGACCTGCCCGAGCTGGCCCAGGACCACCCGAACACGGCGCTGGTGCCCATCCTCAGCGACGCGCGCGGCGTGGCGCTGCTGTGGCGCAAGTGGGAGCGCCGCCAGCGCATCCCCAGCGCCATCGTCATCGAGCACCCGGCCCATGCCGCCGGCCACCTCGGCGCGGCCCGCGTGGCCGACCTGGGCGATGCGCGCTTCGACTTCGAGACCGTGCTGCCGGCCGTGCGCCAGCATCTGCGCGATGCCGGCGTGGAGGGCCAGGTGCCACTGATCGCCGCCGGCGGCGTGCGTCGCTGCGAGGACATCCAGCGCCTGCAGTCGCTGGGCGCCGACGCGGCCCAGCTCGGCACCGCCTTCGTCGCGACGCAGGAATGCGATGCCCACCCCAACTTCAAGCAGGTGCTGGCCGAGGCGCGCGACGAGGATCTCGTCGAGTTCACCAGCGTGGCCGGCCTGCCGGCGCGGGCGGTGATGACGCCCTGGCTGAAGAAGTACCTGAAGGCCGAGGAGCGCCTGCAGGCCGTGGCCCAGCTGAAGCAGCGCTGCACCATGGCCTTCGACTGTCTGAGCCAGTGCGGCCTGCGTGACGGGCTCAAGGGCTGGGGCCAGTTCTGCATCGACCAGCGCCTGGCCGCCGCGCTGCGCGGCGAGATGGCCAAGGGCCTGTTCTTCCGCGGCCGCGGCGAGCTGCCGTTCGGTGCGCAGATCGCCAGCGTCGGCCAGTTGCTGGAGCGGCTGCTGACGCCGGGCGTGCCGCTGGGAACGCCCGCCACGCCGGCATGACCTCGGGCGCCTGGCGGTGGCGGCGGCTGCTGGACGCGCCGCACCGGCTGGGCTTTGCCGTCGGCGCGGCGGCCATGGGCGTGCTGGCGCTGTGGTGGCTGGCGCTGCTGCTGGCGCCGCATCTCGGCTTGGCGCCGGCCTGGGCCGTGCCGCCCACGCTGGCCCATGGCCTGCTGTTCACGCTGGGCTTCATGCCGGCCTTCATGGCCGGCTTCCTGTTCACGGCCGGGCCCCGCTGGCTGGGCCTGCCCGGCGTCGATGCGCGGGCGCTGCTGACGGCGCTGCTGCAGTTCGGCGGCGGCTGGCTGATCGCGCTGGCCGGCGTGCATGCCGGCGTCTGGCTGGCGGCCTTCGGCGTCGCGATGGCCGCCTGCGGCTGGCTGCGGCTGTGCCTGCGCTTTGCGGCGCTGCTGCGCGCCAGCCGTGCGCCGCAGCGGCGGCATGCACGCGGGCTGCTGGCGGCCTGCCTGGTGGGTGTGGCGGCGATGCTGCTGGCCTGCCTGGCGCTGCTGCAGGGTGAGGTGGCCTGGCTGCGCGGCGCCGTGAGGCTGGGCCTGTGGGGCTTCATCGCACCGGTGTTCGCCGTGGCGTCGCATCGCCTGTTGCCCTTCGTCGGCGACGCGGCGCTGCCGATGGCCGCCGGCCTGATGCTGGCCGGCCTCGCCGAGACGGCCTGGCTGCCGCCCTGGCTGCTGGCGCCGCCGCTGGCCGCCGCGTCGCTGGCCCTGCTGGGCGTGGCGTGGCGCTGGGCGCGGTCGCAGCGCCTGCAGGGGGCGTCGCAGCGGCTGCCGGCCATGCTGCGCGGCGGCTTCGTCTGGCTGGGGCTGGGCCTGGGCCTGCAGGCCATCTCGCAGGTGCTGCAGGCGGCGGGCCACGCCGGCCTGGGTGCGGCGCCGCTGCATGCGCTGACGCTGGGCTGGCTGGGCTGCACGTTGCTCGCCATGGCCACGCGCGTGGCCGCCGGGCACGCCGGCCGGCCGCAGGCCATTGACCGCCTGGGCTGGGCCGCCTACCGGCTGCTGCAGCTGGGCGTGCTGCTGCGCGTGGCGGCGGCACTGGGCCTGGCCGTAGGCCTGCTGCCGGCCGCCGCCCTGTGGGCCGCGGTGACGCTCGGCTGGGGCGGGCGGCAGCTTGGCTGGCTGGGCCGTCCACGCGCCGACGGCCGCGCGGGCTGAGCATGGAGGTCGCCGCCATCGCGCGCTGTCTGCAGCGCCTGCCCATCTTCAGCGAGATCGACGCCGACTCGCTGCAGCACCTGGCCGCCGCCACGCGGCTGCGGCCGCTGGAGCGTGGGGCGTTCGCGCTGCGCGCCGGCGAGGGCTGCGAGGCCTTCTTCGTCAACCTGGGCCATCCGGTGAAGTTGTTCGTGCTGGCTGCCAACGGCAACGAGAAGGTCATCGAGCTGATCGCCGCCGGCCAGAGCTTTGCCGAGGCCCTGATGTTCCTCGGCCGGCCCAGCCCCGTGAACGCGCAGGCGCTGGGCGACACGCAGCTGCTGGTGCTGCCGCGCGAGGCCGTGCTGCAGGCCATGGCGGCTGACCAGCGCCTGGCGCTGCGCATGCTGGCGGGCCTGAGCCGGCGCCTGCACGGCTTGGTGGGCGACGTGCAGGCCTATGCGCTGCAGTCCGGCCTGCAGCGCGTCATCGGCTACCTGCTGCGCGACGCGGGCGACGGTGGCGCCAGCCGGGTGGAGCTGCCGGTCAGCAAGGCGACGCTGGCATCGCGGCTGTCGCTGACGCCGGAGTATTTCTCGCGCGTGCTGCGCGAGCTGGAGGACGCCGGGCTGGTTGCCGTCCATGGGCGCCGCATCGAGATCCTGGACGTGAGGCGGCTGGCGGCCTACCCGGGCGCCTGATCGATCAGGTTTCGGTGTTGAACAGCATGGCCTGATCGCGCGGCTGCGAGATGCGCAGCGGCAGGGCGCTGTCGGGCGCCGTGCCCAGGCCGGCTTCGGCCAGCCGCTCGCGCCAGGCGAGCGTGCCGGGTTGGGCCGTCGCGCGCAGCACGATGCCGAGGCGCCATGGCCAGTCCGGCGAGCCCGGGCCCGGCACGACGCGGTCGACGCCGTGCAGCTCGCGCAGGCGTGCCAGCAGTTCTGCCGACGGGTCGAGATGCCGCCACAGCGCGAGCACGCCGGGCTGCGGCACCGGCGTGGGCGGCGGCTTCAGCACCAGGCCTTCGAGCTGGCCGCTGCGCCGCCAGGCGCTGAGGTGGGCCAGCACGCGGTGCTCGCTGCAGCCCAGCCGCTTGGCGCAGTCGGAAAACGGCTTGGAGCTGACCTGCAGGCCCTGCTCCACGCAGGCGGCCAGCCGCGGGTCGTCGCAGCACAGGGCGACGTCGGCGGAGGGCTCGGGCAGGCGCAGGCGGGCCAGCGGCTGCAGCGGCAGGCGGGCGAGCTGGGCTTGCAGCGTGGCCTCGTCCAGCACCTCGATCTCGGCCCAGACCGACGGTGTGCCGGCCTCGGCCCGCTCGATGCGGTAGCAGCCGGGCAGGGCCGCCAGCGCGGCGGCCAGGTCGGCCGGCGCGTCGAAGGCCAGGCGCCAGCGCTGGCGCCGCAGCGAGGCGCCCCAGCGCACGCGTATGGGCTGCAGCGCGCCGCTGCGCTGCAGCTCGCGGCAGGTGCTCAGCAGCTCGCGCGGCGTGGCGCCGCTGCGCGCCGCCATCAGGCGGAACGGCGAGGGGTGCAGCGGGAAGTCCTGCTGCCAGCCGTGGATCAGGTTCTGGCGCAGGCCGGCGCAGCAACTGGGCGGGGGCGCGTGCGTGGACATGGTGCGCCATGCTGGGCCTCTCGCGCCGGCGCGACCTTGATCTGCTTCAAGTTCGCCGATGTGGCGATTTGAGCGAGGTCAAGGTTGCTGCAGCGGCTGCGCCTGCGTGCCGACTTTCAGCACCAGGCCGTGCTGGCCGGGCCGGGCAGGAACGGCCGCGCTGAGCCAGTCGTCCGGCTGGGCCAGGGCCTGGCCCGAGGGACTGATGCGCGCCTGCACGGTGAGCGCCTCGAAGCGCGACAGCGGTCGCTCGGGCGACATGGCGTGGCGGTCGTCGATGACGACGTCGGCCGGCAGCTCGCGGGCGCGCAGGCGCAGCACGGCCGCCGGCATGCGCTCGCCGGCGGGCCGCACGACGACGAAGACGGTGGCCTGCGCCGGGATGCGGCCGGCCAGCGCGGCGTCGAGGCTGATGCGCACGCCGAGCGAGGCCGGCCCCGGCAGCGGTGCCGGGACAGGGACCGGGGCGGGCGCCGCGGACAGCCGCTGCAGGTCGGACTCGACGCGCAGCGCCAGGTCGGAGCCGGGCGGCAGCAGGCCGAGCAGCCGCTGCCAGTGCCGGCGCGCGCCGGCGGCATCACCGCGGCGCAGCGCGGCAGCGCCGGCCAGGGCCAGCGCCTTGGGCTGGTCGGCGTCCAGCGCCAGCGCGGCGTCGATGGCGGCCTGCGCCGGGCCGCCCAGTTCGCCCTGCTGCGCCGAGCCCAGCGCGTCGGCGAGGTCGGCCTGCAGCCGGGCGACAACGTCGGCGGGCGCCTGCTGGCGCGTCGCGGCGGCGATGGCCTGGCGGTAGGACCGGGCGGACTCGTCGAATCGCTCCATGGTCTCCTGCGAGCGCGCCAGCACCAGCCAGCCCTGCAGGTCGTCGGGGTCGGCACGCAGGCGCTCGGTCAGCTTGGCGACGGCGGTCTCGACCGGATTGGTGCCGCCCTCGTGCATGGCCGGCGCGGCCATGGCCAGCTCGGCCACGGCGCGTGGGTCGCCGGCGTGCAGGTAGAGCGCCAGCGCGGCGACGGGCAGTGCCAGGCTGAGCAGTGCGGCGGGCAGGCGGGTCTGCCACGGGCCGGCGCGCGGCGCGGGCCCGGGCGCGATGGCGTCCAGTTCCTGCAGCAGGTCTCGCTGCAGTTCGTCCAGCGCCTGCTGCTGCTCGGCGGGGTCCAGCGCCTGCTGCGCCAGCTCGCGGCGCTTGCCGCGGTACAGCTCGCGCAGGCGCTGCGCTTCGTCGGCGGGCGGGTCGCGCGACTCGCGCAGCAGCGGCCACAGCAGGCCGCCAAGCGCGACGAGCAGCAGCGACAGTGCGACGGCCCAGAGCGGCCACAGCGACGCGCTCATGGTGCCTCCTCGCCGTCCAGCAGCCGGCGCGCGCGCTCGCGCTGGGCGTCGTCGAGCACGCCGGGCGCCATCGCCCGCTGGCGCTGCCGCAGCGTGGCAGCGAGCGCGGCCATGCCTGCGAGCAGCGCGAGGAAGGGCAGGCCCCACAGCAGCCAGGTCGACGGCCGCAGCGGCGGCGTGTAGCGCACGAAGCTGCCGTAGCGCTGCTCGAAGAAGGCCAGCACCTCCTCGTCGCTGCGGCCGGCCTGCAGCTGCGCGCGGATCTCGCGCCGCATGTCGGCCGCCAGCGGCGCGTTGGACTCGGCGATGGTCTGGTTCTGGCAGACGACGCAGCGCAGTTGCGCGGCCAGCTGCGCTTCGCGGGCGTCGATGTCGGCCCGGGCGGTGCAGCTCCAGACGAGCAGTGCAATCGCGATCACGAGGTGCTTCACTTCAAGGCCTTCACGGCGGGCATCAGCTTGTCGCGCCAGACCTCGGCCGTGACCGGCCCGGTGTGGCGCAGGCGCACGCGGCCGTCGGCGTCGATGACGAAGGTCTCCGGCACGCCCTGCACGCCGAAGTCCATGCCGACGCGGCCGTCGGCGTCGACCGCCGAGGCGAGGTAGGGGTTGCCGACCTGTGCCAGCAGCGCGAGCGCGGCGGCGTCGCGGTCCTTGTAGTTCAGGCCGAACAGCGGCACGCCATCGCGCGTGGACAGCACCTTCAGCGCCGGCAGCTCGCTGCGGCAGGGCTCGCACCAGGAGGCCCACACGTTGAGCAGCCAGACCTGGCCGCGCAACTGGGCGGTGTCCAGGCTGCGCGTCGCGTCGTGCAGCAGCGGGCGGGCTATGGCGGGGGCGGGCTGGGCGATCAGCGCCGAGGGCAGGACGCGGGGGTCGCGCTGCAGGCCCAGGCCGAGTGCGACAGCCAGCGCGAGGAAAGCCAGCAGTGGCAGCAGGTAGCGCATCAGGCGCCCCTCTCGGGCCGAGCGTCGGGCCGCTCCCAAGCCGGCCCGCTTGGGCGATGTGCTCGCGGCTCGATGCCGCGAGCACCGCCGTCCCTCCGGGGGATCGACCAAGGTAGTCCTTGGGCGAGGGGTCTGCTGTAACGGTGATCGGCGAGCGCCAGCAGCCCGCCCAGCGCCATCAGCGCACAGCCGATCCAGATCCAGGCCAGGAAGGGCTTGACCTGGATGCGTACCGTCCAGGCGCCATCGGCCAGCGGCTCACCGAGGCCCACCAGCAGGTCGCGCCGCAGGCCGCTGTCGATGGCGGCCTGGCTCATGGGCATGGCCTGGGTGCGGTAGACGCGCTTCTCGGGGTGCAGCGTGAGCGGCGGCTCGCCGTCGCGGCTGACGGTGAAGGTGGCGCGCTGCGCCTCGTAGTTGGGGCCCTTGACGGCCTCGGTCGCGCCGAGGCGGAACTCGAAGCCGCCGACGCTGACCGGCGCGCCCGGCGCCAGGCTCAGCTCGCGCTTGCTCTCGAAGCCGCCGGACAGCGTGACGCCGAGGACGAACAGGCCCACGCCGGCATGCGCCAGCAGCATGCCCCACCAGGCGCGCGGCTGCCTGGCCCATCGGCCGCGCCAGTCGCCCCGCAGCCGTTGCCAGGCATGCGCGGCGGCCGACAGCACGCACCAGGCCGACAGCAGCAGGCCGAAGGCGGAGAAGGGCGTCCAGGTCTGCCCCGGCTCGCGCGGCAGCAGCCAGCCCAGCAGCAGCGCGCACACGCCGCTGGCCGCCAGCGCCCAGCGCAGCTGCAGGCGCAGCTCGGGCAGCGTGCTGCGCTTCCAGCGCGCCAGCGGGCCCACGCCCATCAGCACCAGGGCCGGCACGACGAGGGGCACGAAGACGGCCTCGAAGTAGGGCGGGCCGACGGAAATCTTGTCGCCGCCCAGCACGTCCAGCAGCAGCGGGTAGAGCGTGCCGATCAGCACGGCCAGCGCGGCGCTGGCGAACAGCACGTTGTTGACCAGCAGCAGCGTCTCGCGCGACAGCGCCGCGAAGCGCCCGCCCGGCGCGATGGCGGGCGCGCGCCAGGCGAACAGCAGCAGCGACGTACCGACGACCGTCACCATGAAGCACAGGATGTAGAGGCCGCGGCCGGGGTCGACCGCGAAGGCGTGCACCGAGGTCAGCACGCCGGAGCGGACCAGGAAGGTACCCAGCAGGCTCAGCGAGAACGCGGCGATGGCCAGCAGCACCGTCCAGCCGCGGAAGGCGCCGCGCTGGTCGCTGACGATGAGCGAATGGATGAGCGCCGTGCCCACCAGCCAGGGCATGAAGGACGCGTTCTCGACCGGGTCCCAGAACCACCAGCCGCCCCAGCCGAGCACGTAGT
>CAMLKW010000048.1 GCA_946480605.1 uncultured Roseateles sp.
GGATGGTCAGCCCCTCGATGGCCTTCTTGGGTGCATTGGCCTTGGGCACCACGGCGACGCTGAAGCCCAGTTTGGCGGCCTCCTTCAGCCGCTCCTGGCCGCGCGGCGCGGGGCGCACCTCGCCGGCCAGGCCGATCTCGCCGAAGGCGATGAAGCCCTTGGGCAGCGCCCGGCCGCGCAGCGAGCTTTGAATTGCCAGCAGCACCGCCAGGTCGGCTGCCGGCTCGGTGATGCGCACGCCGCCCACCGCGTTGACGAACACGTCCTGGTCGCCCGTGGCCACGCCGGCATGGCGGTGCAGCACGGCCAGCAGCATGGCCAGCCGGTCGCGGTCCAGGCCGACAGACAGCCGCCGCGGGCTGACGCCGCCGCTGTCCACCAGCGCCTGCAGCTCCACCAGCAGCGGCCGCGTGCCCTCCAGCGTGACCAGCACGCAGCTGCCCGGCACCGGCTCGGTGTGCGTGGACAGGAAGATGGCGCTGGGGTTGGCCACGCCCTTCAGGCCCTTTTCCGTCATCGCGAACACGCCGATCTCGTTGACGGCGCCGAAGCGGTTCTTGATGGCGCGCACCAGCCGGAAGCTGGAATGCGTGTCGCCCTCGAAATACAGCACCGTGTCGACGATGTGTTCCAGCACGCGCGGGCCGGCCAGCGCCCCTTCCTTGGTGACGTGGCCCACCAGCACCATCGCGCAGCCGCGCGCCTTGGCCGTGCGCGTCAGCTGCGCGGCGCACTCGCGCACCTGGGCGACCGAGCCGGGCGCGGAAGACAGCTGCTCGGAATACAGCGTCTGGATGGAGTCGATGACGCAGAAGTCCGGCTCTTCGGCTTCGATGGTGGCCAGGATCTTTTCCAGCGCTATCTCGGCCAGCACGCGCACCTTGTCGCCGGCCAGGCCCAGCCGGCGCGAGCGCATCGCCACCTGCGCGCCGCTTTCCTCGCCGGTCACATACAAGACCTTCACGGTCTGCGACAGCGACTCCACCGCCTGCAGCAGCAGCGTGGACTTGCCGATGCCCGGGTCACCGCCGATCAGCACGACGCCGCCGGCCACGATGCCGCCGCCCAGCACGCGGTCCAGTTCCTCCTGGCCGGTGGGCGTGCGCTCGAAGTCGCTGGCCTCGATCTCGCTCAGCGTCGCCACCGGCTGGCTGCGCGCCAGCGACTGGTAGCGGTTCTTGGCGCCGCCGCTGGGTTCGGCGGCGGTTTCGGTCAGCGTGTTCCAGGCGTTGCAGTGGGGGCACTTGCCCAGCCAGCGCGGACTGGTGCCGCCGCATTCGGCGCAGGTGTAGATGCTTTTGTTCGTGGCCATGCGGCGATTGTCGTCATGGCGTGCGCCAGATCCTGACGGCATGCGGCAGCGACTCGGCCTGGGGCATCCAGTGATCGAGGGCTGCGCCCAGCCCCACGCCGGCAAGGAGCAAGGCCAGGGCGCCGGCCCACGTATGGCGCAGTGCGCAGCGCAGCCAGCCGCCGCGCTCGAACTGGCGCTGGTGCCGCCATGCCAGGCCGGCCGCGAAGGCCGCCAGCGCGACCTCGACCGACACCGCCAGCAGCACCTCCACGCCGAACAACAGCGTGACCCCCGCGCCCAGCAGCGCCGCGAGCGCCAGCGCCATGCCGACCAGCGCCACGATGGGCAGCAGCACGAGGGCACCCTCGTCCAGGCTGCCTGCGGCCTCGATGGCCGGGCCGGCGGCGTCGCCGAGGCCGTGGCCCGCGTCGACCACGTCCACGCCGATCTCGACGGCATCGAGCGCATCGTCCTCGCGGCTCAGCAGCCAGGCCGCCCACAGCCGCAGCAGGCCCAGGTAGACCACGTAGCAGACCGCCAGGCTGAGCCCGAATCGCAGCGACAGCGTGTCCACGCCGGCCCCGCGCAGCAGCGCGCCGCTGAGCCACAGACAGCCCAGACAGCACAGCGCGATCAGGCCCACGTGCAGGCGCAGCCAGCGGTGCGTCTTCAGCCAGCGGCGCGTGCTGAGGATCTGGCGTTCGACGGAGGGCTGGGCGTCTCGCTGCATGCGGCGATTCTGGGCGGGGGGCCTGAGCCGGCCGTGGTGAATATGCCCGCGCCAGCGCCGCCGCGGGCCGCGTGGGACACTGTGCTCCCAGCAGTTGGCGATGGAGCCGGTCATGGATTTCTCGGTGTGGTTGGCGTTCTTCGCGGCGTCCTGGGCCATCAGCATCTCGCCCGGCGCGGGCGCCGTCGCGGCGATGAGCGCGGGGCTGAGCCACGGCTTCAAGCGCGGCTACTTCATGACGATGGGCCTCATCCTGGGCATCCTGACGCAGGTCGTTCTGGTCAGCGTGGGCCTGGGCGCATTGATCGCGACCTCGTCGCTGGGCTTCGCCATCGTCAAGTGGGCCGGTGTGGCCTACCTGGTCTACCTGGGCGTGCAGCAATGGCGCGCGCCGGCCAAGCCGCTGGCCGCGGCGGACGACGGCACGGCGCAGGTCACGCGCCGGCAGTTGGTGCTGCGTGGTTGGGGCATCAACGCGGTCAATCCCAAGGGCACGGTCTTCCTGCTGGCCGTCGTGCCGCAGTTCCTGGACCTGCACGTGCCGCTGGGGCCGCAGTACCTGGTCATCGGTGCGACGCTGGCGTTCACGGACCTGGTCGTCATGGCCGGCTACACGGCGCTGGCCGCGCGCGTGCTGTCGGCGCTGAAGAGCGAGAGCCACATCAAGACGCTGAACCGCGTGTTCGGCGGCCTGTTCGTCGGCGCCGGCATGCTGCTCGCCACGTTCAAGCGCACGAGCTGATGGCAGGCGACGACGCCCGCCGCCTGCCCACCTGGCTGCTCTTTCTGGCTCCGGTGCTGATCTGGGCCAGCACCTGGCACGTCATCCTGTACCAACTGGCCTCCACGGTGCCGGTGCTGGCGTCGGTGGGCTGGCGCTTCGCGCTGTCGGCGTTGCTGCTGGCGGCGCTGGCCCGCTGGCGCCGTGTGCCATTGGGCCTGCCGCGCTACGCGCACGCCTATGCGCTGGCGACCGGCGTCATCCAGTACGCCGGCAACTACTGGGCGGTCTACGAGGCCGAGCGCTACGTGCCCAGCGGCCTGGTGGCGGTGCTGTTCTGCCTGCTGGTGTTCATGAACGCGCTGGCGGCCTGGCTGCTGTGGCGCCAGCCGGTCAGCCGGCGCTTCCTGGCCGCGTCCAGCGGCGCGGTGCTGGGCGTGGCGCTGATCTTCTGGCCGGAGCTGGCGGCCACCGGCGAACGGCCCGACGCGTTGCTGGGCCTGGGCCTGAGCTTCTTCGCCGTCGTGGCGGCCTGCGTGGGCGGCTTCTTCACGCTGGCGCTGCAGCGTCGCGGCCTGCCGCTGGTGCCGGTGCTGGCCTGGAGCATGGGCTACGGCGCGGCCTTCCTGCTGCTGGCATCGCTGGCGAGCGGACGCGGCCTGTCCTTCGACTGGACGCCCAGCTACCTGGCCAGCCTGCTGTACCTCGCCGTGTTCGGTTCGGTCGTCGCATTCACGCTGTATTTCCGGCTGGCCGAGCGCACCGGGCCGGCGCAGGCGGCGCTGGTGGGCGTCATGGTGCCGGTCATCGCGCTGATGGTGTCGGCCACGCTGGAGGGCTGGCAGGCGACGCCGCTGGCCATCGGCGGCATGGTGCTGTGCCTGGTCAGCCTGTTCGTCGCAACACGGCGGACGGGTTAGCGGCGATGTTCTGCGTCGGCAACGGGGCGAGTTCCATCCGGTCTCGTCCCTTGCGCTTGGACGCATAAAGGGCGTCGTCGGCCCGCTTGAGACAGTCCGACAGTTCCGTGTCGGGCTGGTCGAACAAGGTCGCGCCAATGCTCAGGGACACCGGCTCCGGCGTCGAGAACATCGCGCGGGCCTGCTGCGCGAACGCCTCGCGCAAGGCCCGGCCCAGCGCCTGCGCGGCGGTGGCGGAGACGCCGCGCAGCAGGATCACGAACTCGTCCCCGCCCAGCCGCGCGGCCAGCGCGCCGTGGGGCAGCGCGCCGCGGATGAGGTCGCTCAGCGTGACCAGCAGGCGGTCGCCGGCGTCATGGCCGTGCAGGTCGTTGACCTGCTTGAAGTGGTCGATGTCGATCAGCAGCAGCGCGCCGGGGCTGGCCGGCGAGGCCTGCTCCAGCAGCACCGGTGCGCGCGAATAGAGCGCGCGGCGGTTGTCCAGCGCGGTGAGCGGGTCGCGGGCGGCGATCTCCGCGATGCGCTCCTCGCGGCGATGGCGCTCGGTGCCGGTCATGGACATCGCCAGCAGCATGATCGCCATCACGCCTTCCACCAGCGAGACCAGGATCACCTCGCCGCGGAAGCTGGCCAGGTTGACGAAGGCGTCCGGCACCATGGCCGAGGCGGCCTTCGCGAGGTAGAACAGGCCGTGCGCCAGCAGGACGAAGCGCAGCTGCGCCGCGCCCACGTTCAGCGCGCCGCCGTGCGGGCGCAGCAGCAGGCTGGCGCGCAAGGTGATGCCGGCGATCAGCAGCGACTGGATGCCCAGCATCGCCTTGGACCACCAGGGCCGGTCGGGCAGCAACAGCATCGCCATCCAGACGCCGGCCAGCAGCCACCAGGCGCGCGACAGCCGGACGCGCGTGAACCCTGCGACACCGGCCAGGAACAGCCAATGGGCGCCGATCAGCAGGCCGTTGGAGAACCAGATGCCGATCAGCACATGGCCGCGGGAACGCAGCAGCGCGAGCACGCAGCCCACGGCGATGACGGCGAACCCTGCGCTCCACAGCAGCAGCGAGCGTTCGCGCACGCTGCTCCATTCCACGGTCAGGTACAGCGCCGAGGCGGCGGCCATGGCCGTGGTGAGGACGAGCAGGGTGAAGGGATCGAGAACCATGGACGGTGGGGGAATCGGCGCGGCGGGCACCGCGCAGGAGCCGCCCGGCCTGGAGCCATGCGCAGACGGGATCGGCTGCTCGGCTGCTCGGCGGCAACGCCAGCGCCGTCGCATGGACACGGAACGGAGCCGCGCGCGTGGCAAATTATTCCAGGGCGCGGGTTTTCACGGCTCTCCGGCTGGTCGGGTCGCCGGGTGGATGTCACGGATCGGGCCGGGAATCGGGAAAGGAGGACTGCTGCCGATCAAGGTTAATGTTCTGGCTGGCTGTTGTCGGCCACAAGCGGCCGGTCGCGGACGGCGGTTTTGGGGAAGACCAGCTCCGCCCTCTGGCGAAGCGATGAGATACGGGGGTTGAAACACCTAGAGACTAACGCTCCGAATGGCTCGAAAAACAGAAAGCAGATCCGTTCGGCGGTTGCCTAGCTCAAAGCTCCTGGATCGACCGTCGAGCGCTGAGCTCGGCCGCGCCGCGTTGCACGGCTTTTGCCGGTGAGTGAGAATCCCGGACGAGAAGACTATGAAAATCAGGCAGTCCGACCCCAAACGCGTCGTCTACAAGCACAACCCGCTGGTCGAGGTCCTGTGCCAGATTCGTTTCGAACGCGTGCTGCGCTTGGTCACGGGCGCGCCAGATGCCTTCCAGCAGAAGTTCGCCGCGAAGTACCCGAAGCTGATCGAGGAGCAAGTCGCCTCCTTCCAAGTCGTCGTCGGCCCCGGGCAGCCCGGAGCGGTCGACCAGGTTCCCACGCCCGCCGCCGGGAAGATCTACCATTTCATCTCTGCGGACGAACGGACCAAGGTTTCGGTCAGCGCTGACTTCGTCTCCTTCAGTTGCGAGGTCTACGAGCGTTGGGAGAGGTTCAAGGAGCAGGCGCTCGAGGCGTTCTTCGGCTTCTTGGATATCTACCCCGAAGCTGCGCCGGCCAGAATCGGGCTTCGATACAAGGATTTGATCGTCAGGGAGAATCTTGGACTGCAGGGCACGCCCTGGAGCCAGCTCCTCACGCCGTTCGTCTCGGGCGTATTCGCGGTCGAAAATTTCTTGGAAGAGCCTTTAACAGTCGCCGATGAGGCTCATATTCAACAAGCATCGCAAGCCACGTTGCGGCTCGATGAATGCGGACTGCTTGTCCAGAGCACAATGCTCAGGTCGGCTGATGCCGAGCCGCAGACCGCCTTTCTGATCGATTCGGACTTCTTCCGCGACTCTTCGTCTTACGATCTGAGTCCCGGAAAGACCTCGGAGAATCTGGAAGCCCTGCACGGCAACGCTGACGCCCTGTTTCGCCGCTGCATAACGGAGACCCTGCACAATGCCCTCGGCCCTACGCCAATTTGAACCGGCCAACGCGCGCCGTGTGTTCTTCGGGCGCGGGTTCGACATCGCCGAAGTCATGGACCTAGCTCGCACCGAGGCACCGAAGCCGTCGAAGCTTGCGAAGTATGCGGCGCCGGCCCCCGCGCAGCAGCACACCTCCAACAGCGGCCGCGAATTCGCCACGGAGCTCGCGGTGAAGTTTGCCCATGGCCGATCGCTCAACGCGATCTGGTTCGAATACTTCGCCAAGATTGAGGGCGTGGCGCCCCGCGTCGCCAACGGCGACTCGTCCGCGTTGGAGGCGGAGTGGTTGACGCACCTGCATGGCGCTCGGACCAAGGAGATCGCGGAGATCACCAAGACTTTGTCGCTTCTGCTTGACCGCCTCGAAGTCAGCGGCCCTGCCGAGCTCTCGAAGGATCTTGGCAAAGTCGACGTTGAGAACGCGCATCCGTATCACCTCCTTGCCGTGCTCAGGTCCTTGTTCAATCAGCGGCACTCCATCCCTAACTGGCGCAGCCTCGAGCGGCGAACCCGTGTCGTGTTCGAGAAGAAGGAAATGAATCCGTCTCGCGTCATGAAGGGCTTGGATGTCGATGGCAACGAAGTTCGCGCTGCTCAATGAGGCGGCAGCCGATTACAAAAAGAATGGCAAGCTGGTCGGCGTCTTCCTGAAGGGCCCTGGCCCCGGACCTGCCAGACCTGGCAAGGCGGAGCCCAACCATGTGGGCTTGCTGTTCGTCGACCCCGCCGGCCAGACGCGCGAGTTCCATTTCGTCACCGACAACAAAATCATCAGCGACGTGTTGAAGCCGACGAAGCCGTATTTCCACGCGGAGATCGGCCTCGATGAGCCCAACGCGACGGTGTTCGCCAGCTACCTCAGCACCTTTCTGAACGAGGGAAAGATGCCCCGTATCAAATACGGCATGGACTGGTTTGCGGTGTTGGGGTCGTTCGACGCGGACGGCGTTTATAAGTTCGACGACGCCGACGACGATCCGGGGCTGACCTGCTCGCTTTTCGTGAGCGAGCTGTTGAATGGCCGCGGATATCAGCTTGTGGACTACGCGCAATGGCCTCAGAACCAACAACGGGATCTGCAATGGCGGACTGCCAAGGTGGCGGCATATCGCGCGAAGGGCGAGTTCGCCCCTGAGCGCCTCGACGCCATGGAGAGCATTGACCCGTTCATCCGGCTGCGTCCCGAGGAGGTCGCGGCCGTCGCGGAGCAGGACTACTACTCGTGGGCGGAGTTGAAGTATCGCCACGAACCTCTCGGTGACGGAGAAGCTGCCGCGGCCGATCGGCACCGCAGCATCGAGGAGCTCGCCCGGGAGGTCGTTATAGCCTTCGCGGAAGCCCTTCCCTGAGTCGCCCGTGCCATTTTCATGGCCAGTGTCGGTGCCCTACGCCTTCGGCTCCGGCACCACTTACCTTGGCAGTTGCGCGACCGCTTCTAGACCTCCAGTTCACGAAGTCGAAGGTCCGCAACGGGTCGATAGCTGCCGGCCGCGAGGTGTTCCACGAACGGCGGTAACCAGCCCGAAGCAGTCGTCCTGCTACGCCGCCCCGCCTCACCTAATAATCACCGCCCCAACGCCGCCCGGCCTTGACACTGCTGCGCTTGGCCTTGCCCTCCAGCCGGCGCTGCTGCGAGCCATAGGTCGGCTTGGTCGCCCGCCGTGCCTTGGGCACATGGGCGGCGGCCCGCACCAGCTCGATGAGGCGCGCGACGGCGTCCGCCCGGTTGCGCTCCAGGCTGCGCGAGTCCTGTGCCTTGATGACGACGACGCCGTCCGATGTGATGCGCTGGTCGGCCCAGTTCAGCAGCCGCGCTTTGACGGCGTCCGGCAGGCTGGAGGCGCGGATGTCGAAACGCAGGTGGACCGCGTTGCTGACCTTGTTGACGTTCTGGCCGCCCGGGCCGCTGGCGCGGATGGCGTCGAACTCAAGCTCGTCCGGCCGCGGCGACCAGTTCAGTTCAGGCATTGCGGATCGGCACGCGCGGAGCGACGGCGCACATCAGCTCATAGCCAATGGTGCCGGCCGCCTGGGCCACCTCGTCGATGGGCAGGCGGCTGGCGTGCGGGCCTTCGCCCCACAGCGTCACTTCGCTTCCGAAGCCGCTGGCCGGCAGCTCGGTCAGGTCCACGGCCAGCATGTCCATGCTGACCCGGCCCAGCGTGCGGGTCCTCGCTCCGTCCACCAGCACCGGCGTGCCGGTGGGCGCGTGGCGCGGGTAGCCGTCGGCATAGCCGCAGGCGACGATGCCCACGCGCGTCGCCCGCTCGGCCGTGAAGGCGCTGCCGTAACCCACCGTGTCGCCCGGCTGCAGCTGCTGCACACCGATGACGCGCGAGCGCAGCGTCATCGCCGGCCGCAAGTCCCAGTGGGCGGCGTCGTGCTCGGGGTAGTCGGGCACGCCGCCGTAGCTCATGATGCCGGCACGCACCCAGTCCAGCGCCGTGCGCGACGGGTGGCGCAGCGTGGCGGCGCTGTTGGCGATGCTCAGCTCGCCGGCCAGGCCCTCGGTGGCCGCCCCGAAGGCGGCCAGTTGGTGGGCGATGCCGTCCACGCCCTGGCGCAGCGCGTCGGCGTCGGAGAAGTGCGTCATCAGGGCTATCTCGTCAACCTGCGGCAGCGCCTCCAGCCGCGCGTAGGCGGCGCGGAAGGCGGTGGGCGTGAAGCCCAGCCGGTTCATGCCCGAATTCAGTTTGAGGAACACGCGGTGCGGTTCGTGCGTCTTGTGCATGGCCAGCCAGTCGATCTGCTGCTCGCAGTGCACGGCGTGCCACAGCTTCAGCCGCGAGCACAGCTCCAGGTCGCGCGGCTCGAACACGCCCTCCAGCAGCAGGATGGGGCCGCGCCAGTCCAGCGCGCGCAGCCGTTCGGCCTCGGCCAGGTCCAGCAGCGCGAAGCCGTCGGCGGCGCGCAGGCCCTCGAAGGCGCGCTCGATGCCGTGGCCGTAGGCATTGGCCTTCACGACGGCCCAGACCCGGGCGTCGGGCGCCTGTGCGCGGGCACGGGCGAGGTTGTGCGCCAGGGCGTCGGTGTGGATGAGGGCTTCGATGGGGCGGGGCATGCCGGCATTTTGCGCGCCCGGCAGGCGACAGCGAGGCCGCCGGCACGCGTGCTATAAACCCGCGCCGCCCCGCTTTGCCGGCCCAAGAGCTACAAGCAGAAGAGACTGTCCAGGATTGCGCCCCGACCGATGAAACGCGGCTTTTACACGATCATGTCGGCGCAGTTCTTCAGCTCGCTGGCTGACAACGCGCTGTTCGTCGCCGCCGTCGAGCTGCTGCGTTCCTCCGGTTCCGCCGAGTGGCAGCGCGCCGCCCTGGTGCCCATGTTCGCGCTGTTCTACGTCGTGCTGGCGCCCTTCGTGGGCGCTTTTGCCGACTCGGTGCCCAAGGGCAAGGTGATGTTCTATTCGAACAGCATCAAGGTCGTGGGCTGTCTGATGATGCTGTTCGGCACCCACCCGCTGGCCGCCTACGCCATCGTGGGCCTGGGCGCGGCGGCCTATTCGCCGGCCAAGTACGGCATCCTGACCGAGCTGCTGCCGCCTTCGCAGCTGGTCAAGGCCAACGGCTGGATCGAGGGGCTGACCATCGCCTCCATCATCCTGGGCGTGCTGTTGGGCGGCCAGCTGATCGGTGACCGCATCTCCGGCGCGTTGCTGGGTATCGACCTGCCGTTCATCAACACCGGCATCGACACCGGCCCCGAGGCGGCCATCGCCAGCCTGGTGGCGCTGTACGTCGTCGCCGCGCTTTTCAACCTGCGCATCCCGCGCACCGAGGCGCCGCTGCAGCCGCTGGCGCACAGCCCGGTGGACCTGGTGCGCGACTTCTCGGCCTGCAACAGCCGCCTGTGGCAGGACAAGCTGGGCCAGATCTCGCTGGCCACGACGACGCTGTTCTGGGGCGTCAGCGGCAATCTGCGCTACATCGTGCTGGCCTGGGCCGCCGCGGCGCTGGGCTATGGCACGCAGCAGGCCTCGTCGCTGGTGGGCGTGGTGGCCGTGGGCACGGCGGCGGGCGCGGTCGTCGCGTCCATGTACTGCCGGCTGGACCGCGCCACGTCGGTGATCCCGCTGGGCATCGCGATGGGCCTGCTGGTGATCTTCATGAACGTCATCGGCAACGTCTGGGTGGCCGCGCCCTTCCTGATCCTGCTGGGCGCCATCGGCGGCTACCTGGTGGTGCCCATGAACGCGCTGCTGCAGCACCGCGGCCACAACCTGATGGGCGCGGGTCGCAGCATCGCGGTGCAGAACTTCAACGAGCAGGCCTGCATCCTGGGCCTGGGCGCCTTCTACACGGCCATGACCCGCTTCGGCCTGTCGGCCTTCGGCGCCATCACCATCTTCGGCGTGGTCGTGGCCGGCACGATGTGGCTCATCAGGCGCTGGCACCAGCGCAATCTTGTGGAGCACAAGGAAGAGGTCGAGCACCTGCTCGACCTGGCCCGCTCCGACCACGTCACCCCGGTGGACCGGTAAGCCGGGCGCCACCCGGCTGGCGCGGTCTTACTTGGTTCGGCCCTTGCGGCCGGTGGTCGGCTGGATCAGGTGGCGGCCGTCCAGCACCATCTCGATGGCCTCGCTCCAGGCGCGGGCGATCTTGAAGCAGCCGCTGTGGTTCAGGTGGATCTCGTTGTGCCAATCGCCGCTGATGCCGGTGGAGCCCGGCGCAGCCAGTGCCAGGGGCACGGTCGTCGAGTCGAACACGAACAGGCCCGGGAAGGCGTCCTTGTCGGCCGCCATGCTCTTCAGCAGCAGCGCCAGGTGGAAGACCATCAGCCGGCTCACCGCCGCCCAGTCGGCCGCAGGCACGCCGTAGGCCTTCATGGCCGGGTACAGCCAGGGGCCGCTGGCGGCGCCGAGGTCGTCGGCGCTCTCGGCACCGGCCGGGCGCGGCATGGGTACGGCGTAGCAGTGCATGAACACCGGCTTGCCCGCCGACGGGCCCTGGTCGCGCAAGGAGAGCAGGTGCTTGACGTTGGCACGCAGGTACTCTGCGTAGGTGGCCCAGCCGGGCTCGGAGAAGTAGCGTGCCACGCCGGCCGACGGCGGGCCCCATTCGGTCTGGCGGCGCAGCAGGCGCAGTTCCAGCGGGATGGGCTCGCCATTCCAGTTCAGCGCCGGCGTGCGCGCGGCGGCGATCAGGTCGTTGCCGCCCACCGACAGCAGCACCCCGTCCCACACCGGGGCGCCTGCCCCGGTCAGCAGTTGGACGAAGTCGGGGCTGGACTCCAGGTCCACCATGTGCGACAGCGCATTGCCGGTGCCGGCGCAGTTGACGGCGGCGGTCTTCTCCTTGAACACCAGCTCCTGCAGCAGGTTGGTATGCGCGTTGAGCTTGGCCGTGGCGTTGGAGAACCACGAGTCCCCCTGCGCCAGCAGCTTCCAGCGGAAGCCGCCGAGGTCGGGCGGGGTGCGGCCGGCCAGGTCGGCCGGGGTGAAGCAAGCCAGGTGATCCATGAACATGACGTATCGGGTTTTGCTGACCGGCGCCACCCGGCGGGTGGCTCGAATTTCGCGCGATTGGAAGGCCAGCCGCGTGACCGGCGCCATGCTACAAACCCTCGCTCGCCGGGCGGTAGCATCGGCATGGACTTTCTAGGGAGGCTCCCGTGCTCCGCACGGCCGCCCGAAGGAGCACGTTCCCGCCTGGCGGGACAGCGCGTAGCGCGAAGGGTGCACAAATGAGCGACAGCGTCTTCGACTTCCAGGCCGTCTCCATCACCGGCGAGCCGGCCGACCTGGCGGCCCAGCGCGGCAAGGTGCTGCTCATCGTCAACACCGCCAGCGAATGCGGCTTCACGCCGCAGTTCAAGGGCCTGGAGCAGCTCTGGCAGGACTACGGCCCCCGCGGCCTGGTGATCCTCGGCTTCCCCAGCAACGAGTTCGGCGGCCAGGACCCGGGCAGCAATGACCAGATCGCGTCCTTCTGCGAGCTGAACTACGGTGTCAGCTTCCCGATGATGTCCAAGATCAAGGTCAACGGCGCCGAGGCCCATCCGCTGTGGAAGTTCCTGAAGAGCGAGAAGCCCGGCTTCCTCGGCACCGAGGCCATCAAGTGGAACTTCACCAAGTTCCTCGTCGGCCGTGACGGCCAGGTCATCAAGCGCTACGCACCCAACGATGCGCCGGAGAAGCTGCGCGGCGACATCGAGGCGGCGCTGGCCGCATGAGGCCGTTCCCGGCGGGGCGCATCGCGCTGCGCCGCCGGACGCTGCTGCTGGGCTCGCTGCTGCCGCTGCAGGCCGGGGCCCAGGCTCCGGCGTTGCGGGTGGTGGGCAGTGCCGACCCGCCCTACCGGGTGTTCGGGCCCGGCGGTGCCGGCGGCCTGTACTACGAACTGCTCAACGAGGCTGCGGGCCGCCTGGGCTGGCCGCTGCAGTACCGCGAGGTGCCCTCGGCGCGGGCGCTGCGCATGATGGAGGTCGGCGAGGCCGACCTGATGATGGGCCCGCTGCGCCTGCCGGAGCGCGAGCGCTACCTGGTCTATTGCCAGGTGCCCTTGCCGGTGGAGGACAAGGCCTTTTACACGCGGCCCGGCGCTGCGCCCGTTCGCAGCCTGCTGGACCTGCGGGGGCTCCGCATCGCCGTGCAGCGGGGCAAGCGCTACGGGGCAGGCTTCGACACCGACCCACACCTGCTCAGGCACGAGGTGGGCGACTACCGCGCGGCGCTGGAGATGGTGGCGCGTGGCCGCGTGGACGTGGCGGTGCTGCCCGAGCGCCAGGGCGACCTGCTGCTGAGGGAGGCCGCGCTGGGCCTGGTCAAGCAGCCCTGGCGGCTGCCCGGAGAGCAGCCGCACGTGGTGCTGTCGCGCCGCTCGCCGTGGCTGTCGCGCCAGGCCGAGCTGGAGCAGGCCTTCCAGGCGATGCACCGTGACGGCCGCTGGCAGGCCATCGTGGCGCGTTACCGGTGAGGCCGCGCGCATGAACCACGCCCCGCTTGCCGACCTGCTGCGCCGCTTCGGCCGCGAGGAATGCACGCAGGAGCCGCTGTATGCCGTGCTGTGTGCCGCCGCGGCGGACGACGAGCGCGCCGTCGCGCTGCTGGCCGAAGCACCGCCCGAGCAGCGCAAGGCCAACCTGCTGCTGGCGGCGCTGCACGAACGCGTGCTGGCGGGGGCCGCGCCCGGATTGGCGGCCTACTACGCCAGCGCCGGCGGCACGCGTGCGCCCGATGCCGGCCTGGCCGGCGCCCTGGACGCCTGCCTGCGGCACGAGTGGGCCACGCTGGTCGAGCACCTGCGCCATCGCGCGACACAGACCAACGAGGTGGCCCGCGGCGCCGCCCTCTGGCCTGCGCTGGGCGCCGTGGCCGCCGCGACCGGTGCCGGCGAGCTGGCCTTGCTGGACCTGGGTTGCAGCGCCGGCCTGAACCTGGGCGTGGACCGCTACGCGCTGCGCTACCGCCGCGACGACGGCGGCTGGCACGAGCGCGGCGCCGCCCGCGACGGCCGGGCGGCCGAGATCGAGTCGCTGTGGCTGGGCGATGCCCCCTTGCCCGGGGCGGCGGCGTGGCGCCTGGCGCAGCGCGCGGGCCTGGACCCCGCGCCCATCGCCGTGGGCGACCCCGCCGGCCTGCGCTGGCTGCAGGCCTGCCTGTGGCCGCACGACGCGCGCCGCCGCGAGCGGCTGGCGCGTGCGGCGGCGCAGCTGCAGGCGCTGCCGGTCGCGCTGACCCGGGCCGACGACTGCATCGCCGCCATCGAACCCTGGCTGCGTGGCCTGCCGGCCGGCGTGCAGCCGGTGCTGCTGACCAGCTGGGTGCTGTACTACTTCAACGCGGCCGACGTGGCGCGGCTGCGCGCCGAGGTGGAGCGGCTGGGCCTGCCCTGGATCTGCGGCGAACTGCCCGCCTTGAGCGCCGAGCGCTGCCCCGTGCCGCCGCTGCCCGTGTTGCCCGCGGGCGAGTCCGCCGCATCGGCGACGCTGTGGACGTTGCGCCATCGCGAACAGGAGCGCCACCTCGCCTGGAGCCACCCCCACGGCCGTTGGATTCATTGGCTCGGATAATCCGCGCTCCCAAAGGAGTCCGCCCCATGTTCCAGCACGTCGACGCCTACGCCGGCGATCCCATCCTGAGCCTCAACGAGGCCTTCCAGAAGGATCCCCGCGCCGACAAGATCAACCTGTCCATCGGCATCTACTTCGACAACGACGGCCGCATCCCCATGCTGCCGTCGGTGCGCGCCGCCGAGCTGGCCGTCGTCGAGGCGGCCGGCGCCCGGCCCTACCTGCCGATGGAAGGCGCCGCCAACTTCCGCAGTGCCGTGCAGGAGCTGCTGTTCGGCGCCCGCCACCCGGCCATCGCCGCCGGCCGCATCGCGACCATCCAGGGCGTGGGCTCCAGCGGCGGCCTCAAGGTGGGCGCCGATCTGTTGAAGCGTTACTTCCCGGACAGCAAGGTCTACCTGTCCGACCCGACCTGGGACAACCACCGCGCCGTGTTCGAAGGCTCGGGCCACGTCTGCGAGACCTATCCCTACTACGACGCCGCCACCGGCGGCGTGCGCTTCGACGCGCTGCTGGCCTTCTTCAAGCAGCTGCCGGCGCGCAGCGTCGTGCTGATGCACGCCTGCTGCCACAACCCCACCGGCGTGGACCTGACGCAAGACCAGTGGCGCGCGCTGGTGCCCGTCATGCGCTCGCAACAGCTGCTGCCCTTCCTGGACCTGGCCTACCAGGGCTATGGCGACGGCATCGCCGAGGACGCGTTCGCCGTGCGCCTGCTGGCCGACGAAGGCATCAGCTTCCTGATCGCCAACAGCTTCTCCAAGAGCATGAGCCTGTACGGCGAGCGCTGCGGCGCGCTGAGCGTGGTCTGCCCCGATGCCGACCAGGCCGCCCGCGTGCTGGGCCAGCTGAAGTTCATGATCCGCCGCAACTACTCCAACCCGCCCATGCATGGCGGCCAGATCGTCGCCAAGGTGCTGACGGACCCGAAGCTGCGCGCGATGTGGGAGGCCGAGGTGAAGGAGATGCGCGAACGCATTCAGGCCATGCGCCGCCAGCTGCACGGCGTGCTGGTCGCCAAGCTGCCGGGCCGCAACTTCGACTACTTCCTGACCCAGCGCGGCATGTTCAGCTACACCGGCCTCAGCGCCGAGCAGGCCGAGCGGCTGAAGACCGAGTTCGGCGTCTACATCCTGCGCTCGGGCCGCATGTGCGTGGCGGGGCTGAACACCCGCAACGTCGACGCCACGGCCGCGGCCATGGCCGCGGTGCTGGGCGCTTGAGCGCCGCGCGCTGGCTGTCGGCCTGGGCGCTGGCGCTGCTGGCGCCCGCGACGCTGGCCGCCCCCACGGTCGAGCGCATCACCTGGCTCAGCGGCGACACGCTGGTGCAGCGCGATGGCGGCCGGGCCGAGCGGCCGTCGGACCGCCTGATCAACTGGCTGTCCACACGGCTGCGCGGCGTGGAGCACCGGCGCGTGGTGGCCAACGCCAAGCGCAGCTGGATGCTGATCCAGGCCGGAGAGCAGGTCTGCCACGCCAGCGCCGTGCGCCTGCCCGAGCGCGAGCGCCTGGCCTATTTCAGCAACACCTGGCTGATGCCGCCGGTGCAGCTGGTGATGCCGCAGGCGCGGCGCGCGCAGCTGCCGCTGGACGGTGCTGGCCACGTGGACCTGGCCGCGCTGCTGGCCGATCCGCGGTGGCGCGGCCTGCTGGTGGACGGCCGCAGCTACGGCCCGCAGATCGACGCGCAGCTGGCGCAGACCGAAGGATCGGAGCGGCTGCAGCGCGTCACGTCCGGCGACTTCGGCAGCAACATCCTGCCCATGCTGTTGCGCGGCAACGCCGACTACGCCATCGAATACCCCAACGTGCTGGCCGCGCTGGCGCGGCTGCAGCCCGAGGTGGCCGACATGGTGACGCTGCCCATCCGCGGTGCCGCCGAACCCGTGCCCAGCGGCGTGGCCTGCCCTCGCACGCCCTGGGGCCGGGCCGCGATGCGCCTGATCGACCGCGCGCTGGGCACGCCCGAGGGCGCGGCCATGCTGCGCGAGGGGCTGCTGCAGCAGATGTCGCCCGACACGCAGCGCCAGTACCGCAGCCAGCTGGACAGCTTCTTCCAGCGCCGCAGCAAACCCACGCCCGGGCTCTGACCATAACGCGCGGTGATGGGCCAAGCCGCCGCTTTCATTGGCAGCAGGCCCTGAGCGTCTTTACCCTGCCGGCCAGTACAAAGGGTCCAGGGCAGGATGAAGCATTGCGTGGTGATCGGCGGCGGCGTGGTGGGCCTCACCACGGCCTGGGCGCTGCTGGAGCGCGGCCACTCGGTGACGCTGCTGGAGCGCGACGATGCCGTCGCCCAGGGCGCCAGCCGGGCCAACGGCGGCCAGCTCAGCTACCGCTACGTGTCGCCGCTGGCCGATGCCGGCGTGCCGCTGAAGGCGCTGCGCTGGTTGCTGGACCCCGACGGCCCGCTGCGTTTCAAGCCCGAATGGCGATGGGCGCAATGGTCCTGGCTGCTGGCCTTCCTGCGCAACTGCCGCGGCCCGGTCAACGGCCGCACCACCGAGCGCCTGCTGGCGCTGGGCGCCTACAGCCAGACCAGCTTCGCCCAGCTCGTCGCGCAGGCGCAGCTGGGCGACCGCATCGCGCTGCGCGCGCCCGGCAAGCTGGTGGTCTACCGCAACGCAACCGAGTTCGCCCGCATCGCTGCCCGCAAGAACGGCAGCGGCGTCGAGCAGGCGCTGTCGCACGATGACTGCGTCGCGCTCGAGCCAGCCTTGGCCCAGATCGATCTGAGCGAGGCCAAGCTGGCCGGCGGCATCTTCACGCCCGGCGAGGCCGTGGCCGACTGCCACGCCTTCTGCCAGGAGCTGTTCGCGCGGCTGCAGTCGCATGCCGGCTTCAAGGGCCGGCTGCAGGCGCGCGTGGACAGCTTGCTGACAGGCACGCGCGGCGAGGTCATCGGCGTGCGCACCGCCACGGCCGGCGACGTGACGGCCGACGCGACCATCCTCTCTGCCGGCCTGCACAGCCGCGCGCTGGCCGCGACGGTGGGCGTCGAGCTGCCGCTGTATCCGCTGAAGGGCTACAGCCTGACCGCGCCCGTCTCGGCCGCGCACCGCCCGCCGGAGGTCAGCGTGACCGACTTCGAGAAGAAGATCCTGTACGCCCGCATCGGCAGCGACCTGCGCGTGGCCGCGATGGTGGACCTGGTGGGCGATGACCTCGGCCTGGACGCCGGCCGGCTGGCCTCGCTGCAGCGCTCGGTGCGCGCCACCTTCCCCAACGCGGCCGACTACGACCGCGCCACGCCCTGGGCCGGCCTGCGCCCCGCCACGCCCAGCGGCGCTCCCATCCTGGGCGCCAGCGGCGTGCCGGGCCTGTGGCTCAACGTGGGCCACGGCGCCTTGGGCTTCACCTTCTCGTTCGCGACGGCCAACATCGTGGCCGAGCTGGTCAGCGGCCGCGCCAGCCCGCTGCCGCTGGACGGGTTGACGCTGTGACCGCCGACGACCTGGCCGCCGCGCTGCGCGCCGCCGTGCTGGCCCAGCGCTTCGAGACCACGCCCGACTCGCTGCAGGGCGGCGCACCGCTGGGCGTCAT
This sequence comes from uncultured Roseateles sp., assembly GCA_946480605.1. Next base: position 17,734 of record CAMLKW010000048.1, read on the forward strand.
GCCCAGCATCGACCTGGCCGTGGCGGTGTTCCCGCGCGGCGGCGCGGCGCCGGTGGCGGCCAATGTGCTGTTCTCGCGCGAGCACCCGCAAGGCCTGGTCGCGTGCTTCGATGCCGATTTCGGCCCGGTCAACAACATCGCCTTCCACGCCGACGTGCGCGACGCCAAGGGCGACTCCTACGCCTGGCTGCCCGGCGCCGACTGGGCGCGCATCGACTTCCCGGCCTGGTTCGGCAACGGCCCGCGCTTCGTCGCGCCGTATCCGGCCTCGCTGCTGAAGATGATGGTGGCCGTGGGCGTGGGCCTGCTGGTGGACGGCGGGCGCAGCGACTGGGCCTTGCCCTTGCCGTTTGCGGGCAAGACCCGGCCCGTGGGCGACTGGCTGTTCGACATGATCATCGTCAGCAGCAACGAGGCGACCTCGGCGCTGGTGGCTCACCTGCACGCGCGCGGCGCAATTCGCCGAGATTCGCGCCGCGACGGCGACCGCGAGGTGCACAACGAGATGCACGCGCTGTTTGCCGCGCAGGGCCTGCTCGGCCTGATGATCGCCAACACCCAGCCCGACGGTGGCTGGGGCAACGGCGCGGGCTCGGGCGTGGGCCAGATCCAGATGACCGCCTGGGATGCGCTGCGGCTGATGTGGCGGCTGGATGTCGATGCGCCGGCGCAGGGCACGCTCGTCAGTCCCGCCAGCCGCGACGTGATCCGCCGCGCGCTGGACGCGCAGAAGCTGCATCACAACCTCAGCAGCGAGTCGCTGCGCGCGCTGCCTGGCTGGGTGCCCGGCATCCCGGCGCGCTTTGCGCACAAGACCGGCAACACGCAGAACTACACCAGCGACGCCGGCATCGTGCACGACGGCGAGCTGCACTACCTGATCGCGATCACGACCAGCTTGGGGCAACGCTACGCGCCGCATGCCGACGCGTCGACGACCTGGAAGATCCCGGCGCTGGGCGCTGCCGTCCACGCATGGTTGCAAGCGAATTCCTGATCCCGCCGCTGCGGCCGGGCGCGCACATCGCCGTCATCGCGCCGGCCGGCCCGCCCAAGCCGGGTCGGTTGGAGCCCGTGCCCGGCTGGCTGCGCCAGCGCGGCTACGAGGCCACGCTGCTGCCCAGCTGCTTCGGCCCGCCTCCGCTGGACTTCCTGGCCGCGCCCGACGCCATCCGCCTGGCCGACGTGCACACCGCGTTTGCCGCGCCGCATTTCGACGCCGTGCTGGCGCTGCGCGGCGGCTCGGGCTGCATACGGCTGCTGGACGACATCGACCTCGCGCAGCTCGCGTCGACACGCAAGCTGCTGATTGGCTACAGCGACCTGACCGTGCTGCACGCGCTGCGCACGCGCGCCGGCATCCCGTCGCTGCATGCGCCCATGCCGGCCAGCGACTGGGGCTTGGCCGGGGCACAACCTGATACCGATGCGTTGTTCGATCGCCTGGCCATCGGCTGGCGTGCGGGCGACGTCGTGGGTCAGGCCGAACCGCATCCGCTGACCCGCGGCGGCACCGCGCAAGGCCGCCTCATCGGCGGCAACCTCGCGATGTTCTGCGCGCTGCTGGGCACGCCCTACCTGCCCGATGTGGACGGCGCACTGCTGTTCATCGAGGACATCAGCGAGGAGCCCTACCGCGTGGACCGCATGCTGAGCCAGTTGCGACTGGCCGGCGTGCTGGACCGCATCGCCGGCCTGCTGGTGGGCAGCTTCAGCGGCGCCGAGAGCCCCGATGCCGTGCTGGCCGACCACTTGGCCGCCCTGCGCTGCCCGGTGCTGGCCGGCTGGCCGTCGGGCCACGGCCAGCCCAACCGGCCGCTGCCGCTGGGCGTCGTCGCCGAGATGGATGCCGCGGCGGGCACGCTGACCCTGCGCTGACCCAAAAAAATGCCTCGCGATCGGCGAGGCAGGGAAGGCCGGTGCGGAACCTTCCGGGAGTCAAACGAAGAACCTCAGCTATCCAAACCGCATTCGCGGCACCCGCGACGCATGAAACCGAGGGCCGAGCGCCGGGCCGCTCCCAAGCCGGCCCGCGGGCGATGTGCTCGTGGCTCAATGCCGCGAGCATCGCCGTCCCCACGGGGGACCGACTGGGCTTGCCGGCGTTCAGCCGGAGCAAGACCGGGCGAGGGGCTCACCTTCATTTCAGAACATGCGGTACTCGACGCGCAGCGTGTAGGCGCGGCCGCGCGGGTCGGCCACGCGCGGCTCCCAGCTGGAGCCGGCGCCGGTGTTGGTGTCGTAGGTGACGCTGAAGGGCGGGGCTTCGTTCAGCAGGTTCTTGATGCCGGCCGTGATGGTCAGGTTCTTGATGCCGCTGTAGGCCAGGCTGGCGTTGAACACCGAGTAGGCCGGCACCAGCGGCGTCCAGTTGGCGGGCTTGACCGTGCCGTTGGCGACGCCGGGCAGCACGAAGTCCTGGTAGCCGGTGCGGTAGACGTGGGCCACGGTGGCGGTCCAGGCACCCTCGGTGCGGCTCAGCGTGGCGGTGTGCTTCCAGCGGATGCCCAGGTCGCCCGAGCGCGTGAAGCGGCCCACCTCGCTGGCACCCATCGGCGCGCTGGGCACCAGGCGGGACTTCTTGTCCAGCAGGTAGGACAGGTCGAAGCCCGCGTTCCAGGTCGCGCCGGCCGCCTTGAACGCACCCTTGACGCCGAACTCCAGGCCCTTGGTGATGGTCTCGCCGGTGTTCACGTAGCGGGTGTCGACGGCCTGCAGCTTGCCGTTGGCATCGCGGAAGAAGTTGTCCTTGAAGAGTTCGTAGTTGGCCGCCAGCGTCGTCAGGCCGAAGGACTGGATGTTGCCGGTGCGCTCCACCGACCACCAGTCCAGGTTGGCCACCAGGTCCTTGTGCGGCTGGAAGACCACGCCGGCGCTGTACATCTTGGCCTCCTCGGGGGCCAGCTCGCGTTTGCCGCCGAACAGCGTGACGAAATCGCGCACGCTCTCGCAGCCCGGCGTCGTCGACACCACGCGGCTGGCGCAGGTCGCGGGGTCGGTGAAGTCGGCGCCGACGAAGGTGGTCTGCGTCACCGGGTCGAACATCTGCTTGAAGGTCGGCACGCGGAAGCCCGTGCTGTAGGCGCCGCGGAACAGCAGCTGCTCGGTGGGGTTGTAGCGCACCGAGACCTTGGGGTTGGTCGTCGCGCCGAAGCCGGTGTACTCGTCGCGGCGGATCGCGCCGGTGATCTCCAGGTCCTTCATGACCGGCACGGCCACCTCGGCGAACACCGCCTTGATGGTGCGCTTGAGCGTGCCGGCTGTGGCCAGCGCGTTGTCGAAGGGCACGTTGAAGATCAGCGCCTCCATCGTGTTGGCGTTGGCGCGCTGGTCGCCGTCGAACTTGTACTTCTCGGTGCGCGTGTCCGCGCCGAAGGCTGCCATCACCTGGCCGGCCGGCAGCTTGAACAGCGGGCCCGACACGGTCGCGTCGGCCTGCTGCATCTCGAACTTGCCGCCATACAGCTTCACGCCTTCGGCCGAGATCGCGTCCAGCGCCTTCATCGCCTCGGGCGTCTGCGTCAGCGAGAACGGGTTCAGCACGCCGGTGTTGATGAGATTGGCGAACGGCACCCAGTAGTGGTAGCCGGTGCCCACGGTGGAGCTGCCCTTGCTCTCGGCGCGCGACAGGCCCACCTTGTAGTCCCAGTCGGTCAGGAAGGGCAGCGGGCCGTCGGCGCCGATCAGCACGCGGGCGGTGTCGGCGGTGGTGTCGATCTCGCGGTTGCCGCAGGGCATGCAGCGCCAGCGGAAGGCCATGCCCAGGCCGCGGTTGCCGGCCAGTTCGGGGAAGGACTTCACCAGCGCGTCGAAGATCTGGTTGTACGACGCGCCCGTGCTCGGGTAGCGCAGGTCGCGGAAGGGGCTGGGCACCGAGGTGCCGTTGGGCAGCGAGGTGTTGGACGTGTTGGTACCGCTGGTGATCTGGTTGGGCGAGAAGCTCTTGGTGGACTCGGTGCGGCCCAGCACGGCCTCGGCGAACACGCGGTGGTCGCCGAACTGGCCGGTCAGCCGGCTGACGAGGTTGGTGCTCTTGATGGGCTGCTGGATGACGGCGGCGCGGCCGGTGTCCCAGGCGCAGCCGTACTTGGATGCCGCGGTGGCCCACAGCGCCTCCTGGTAGGGGCTCTGACCGTCCACGGACGAACAGCCGGCGCCGCCCGGCAGGTCCAGCACGTTGATGCCGTTCACTCGCAGCGCCGGGTTGGCGAAGTCCACCGGGCCGGCCGTGTTGCTGCGCGTGCCGTTGGGCATGGTCACGCTCAGCACGTTCTCGCGCGTGCCGGCCACGCCGAACAGCGTCGCGATGGGTGTGCCGCGCGTGTCGGGCGCGAGGCCGCGGTCGGGCTGGAAGGTGTTGACGAAGTCGCGCTGATCGCCGCGCAGCACCTTGTTGTCGCGCACGGACAGCGAGGCCAGGAAGTTGAAGCCCTGCGTCTCCAGGTTGCCGAAGCCGGCCGTCACGGCGGCGCCGTAGATCTCGCCGCCCTTCTGCTGCGGCACATCGGCCAGCGCGTTGATGGTGACGCCCGAGTAGTTCTGGCGCAGGATGAAGTTGATGACGCCGCCGATGGCGTCGGTGCCGTAGATGGCCGAGGCGCCGTCCTTCAGGATCTCGACGCGCTCGATGGCGGCGAACGGGATCTGGTTCAGGTCCACCGTGCCGCCGTTCAGGCCGTGGGCCGCCACGCGCCGGCCGTTCAGCAGGATCAGCGTCGCGTTGCTGCCCTGGCCGCGCAGGTTGGCGCTGGACGCGCCGTTGTTGCCGCGCGCGGCGCCGTCCACCACGTCGGCATTGCCGGCCAGGTTGTCCAGCCCGTTGCCGTTGATGTTGAGGTCCATGATGAGCTGCTCGGCCGACGCGATGCCGGCCCGCTCCATGTCACGGCGGCTGATGACCTGCACCGGCAGCGCGCCCTCGTCGCGGATGCGCTTGATGCTGGAGCCCGTGACCTCCACGCGCTCCAGCCGCTTGCCCTCGGCCTGCGCCAGCACCACGCCGGCATGCGCCGCCAGGCCGATCACCGCAAGCTGTCCTACCAGACGATTCAAC
>CAMLKW010000049.1 GCA_946480605.1 uncultured Roseateles sp.
TGCCGTAGGCCTCCAGCGGGCCGGTCTTGCTGTAGACGTGGGCGATGCGGATCTCCTTGCCCTGGGCCATCGTGTGGCCAGGGAGGATGGCCGCCGCAAGGGTGGCGGCGGCGAGGGCAAAGCGGCGCGTGATCGGACGCATGGGGCTTGTCTCCTGAAGGTCGTCGTTCAGCCTGCTCTGTTGGCAGACGGTGTCTTCCCTTTTTGCAAGGGCCGTGCCCGGCGGGGAAGGGTCGCCGGAGCCGGTTTTCCTCAGGGTTGGCCCGAGGTTTTTGGACGTTAGCGCAGGTCTGGGTGTCTGGAAATCAGACGTTGTCCGAAAGCTGGACTTCGAGATCGGGCCAGCGCGCCAGTCTTTCGTACAACGACGCTCGCGAGATCTGCAGCAGCCGCGCCGCCGCCATGCGGTTGCCGCCGGTGGCCTTCAGCGCGCGCGCGATGGCGTCGCGCTCCAGCGCTTCGATCAACTCGGGCAGCGGGGCCACGGCCTGGGAGGTTGCCAGCGTCAGCGCCGGGGTGGGCTCGGCCGGCGATGCCGTCGCCACGGCGGCCGGCATCGCGGCTCCGCCATTGAAATGCGCCGCCGTCAGCTGCATGTCGTCGCTCATCAGGCTGACCTGCTCCAGCGTGTTGCGCAGCTCGCGGATATTGCCGGGCCAGGCCTGTTGCGCCAGCCATTCCAGTGCATCGGGGCTGAGCAGCTTCTGCGGCATGCCGCTGCGGCGGGCGATGTCCTCGCCCAGCGCCTCGGCCAGCGCCTCGATGTCGTCCAGCCGCTCGCGCAGCGCCAGCACGCGGATGGGCAGCACGTTGAGGCGGTAGTACAGGTCGGCGCGGAAGCTGCCAGCGGCGACCATGGCCGCCAGGTCGCGGCTGGTGGCGGCAATGACGCGCACGTCCACGCGCATGACCGTGTTGCTGCCCAGCGGCTCCACCTCCTGCTCCTGCAGCACGCGCAGCAGCTTGCTCTGCAGCGCCAGCGGCATGTCGCCGATCTCGTCGAGGAATAGCGTGCCGCCGTCGGCCAGCTTGAACTTGCCGTCGCGGCCCTTGCGCTCCGCGCCCGTGTAGGCGCCGGGGGCGACGCCGAAGAACTCGGCCTCCAGCAGCGTCTCGGGCACGGCGGCGATGTTGACGCCCACCAGCGGCCGGTGTGCGCGGCGCGAGGCCGAGTGGATGGCGTGGGCCATCAGCTCCTTGCCGGTGCCGGTCTCGCCCAGCAGCAGCACGGTGGAGTCGGTCTGCGCGACGCGGCGCGCCTGGCGCTTCACTTCCAGCGCCGCGGGGCTGGCGCCGATGAAGCTGGCGATCGTGTACTTGGGCCGACGCTGCGCGGCGAGTTGCCGGCGGGTGTCTTCCAGCTCCTGCTGCAGCCGCGCGAACTTCTGGATCAGCGGCTGCATCGTCGTCTCGGGGTGGTCGAGCAAGACCAGTCCCAAGGCGCCAATCACTTCGCCGGCATCGTTGCGCAGCGGCAGCCGGCTGACGAGGAAGGTGCCGGCCTTGTTGGTCAGCAGGTCCACCAGCACTGGCTTGCCGGTCTCCAGCACCTGCAGCATCTGCGTGTTGGGCACCACGTCTTCCACGCGCCGGCCGACGAACTCGTGCTCGTCCGTGAAGCCAAGCGCCGGCAGGAAGCGCTTGTAGCCGTCGCTGATCCAGACCACGCGGTGATCGCGGTCGATGACCATCATCCCTTCGGTGGAGCGTGCCAGCACGTCGAACATGGACTGCGCGGCCAGGCGCAGCAGGCCGTCGACATCCTGGGGGATGTCGGTGCGTGTCTGGTTTTTGGACAGCGGCATGAAGGCCGGAATGTAGCGGGATTGGGTCCCGAGGCGACTGAGTTGGTGGGGGTGCATCAATGACCGATCTCGATAAGCCTTCGGGCTCGCTACTCCTGGTTCGTGCCGAGTGTGGTGCCGGGAGTCCCGCCCGGCGGCGGGGTAACTTTCTTTTGCGGGGCCAAAAGAAAGTCACCAAAGAAAAGGCCCTGAACCGCACACCAGCACCACTAGCCAAGAACAGCGCGCGAAAACAAACACCGCATGACGCCCAGACGCGACCCGCTGCGCTCTCGCGGCTGTCCTTGTCACCCGCATCACTCATCGGTCCAGCTGGCCGCCTAACGCCGGCTGCACGCCGTGCTCAACAAAACAGCCAACACGGCGTCGCTCGGGCGACGCGACCCAGGCGCAGCATCCATCGGGGCGTCGCTCCAGCGACGCGGTATTCGCATTCGCTGGTGAGCCCGGCGTGCAGCCGGCGTTAAGCGGCTTGAAGGTCCGATCTGGCGCGCTCGTCACAGGGACAGCCGCGAGAGCGCAGCGGTTCGCGTCTTCCCCGGGGTACGGCTGGGCGTTTTCGCGCGCCGTTGATAGTGGCGTCGGGATGGCTTGCGGTTAAGCGCCTCTTCTTTGGTGACCTTCTTCTGGCGCCGCAGAAGAAAGTTACCGCGCTGCCGGGCGCGCATCCCGGCACCACACTCGCCACCCACCAGCAGTACCGAGCCCGAAGGCAGAGTCAGAACTTGTACGTTCCGCCTAACGAGAACGTCCGAGGCGCGCCGTAATAGGCGTTCAGCACGCCTAAAGCCGCAATGTTGTAGCCATCCGTCTTGTACGCCTTGTCCGTCAGGTTGCTGCCATGCAGGAAGAAGCTCAAACGCGCATCCTTCTCCCAGATCAGCCCCGCATTGACCAGCGTGTACGCGTCCTGCGCCAGCGACTCGGACAGGTCGGTCGTCGGGTAGACCTTGGTGCGGTGCGTCACGCCCAGCCGTGAGCGCAGCGTGCCCATCGCGAGCCTGGCGTTGTGCTCGATGTTCAGGCCGGCCTGCGTCTTCGGCGTGTTGGTGAACTTCTTCTGATCCGCCACGTTGACGCCGCGGTCGAAGTACTCGTCGTACTTGGCGTCCAGCAGCGCGACATGGCCGCTGACGCGCCAGTCGGCCGACGGGTTCCAGACGAACTCGACCTCGCCGCCCTTCAGCGTGGCCTTGCCAGCGTTGGTGAAGTCGCCGAAGAAGCCGGGCTGGCCGTTGGGCTGCGTGTAGCTGGTGAACACCGACAGCTGCACGTTCTTGTACTTGTTGTGGAACAGCGCGGTGTTCAGCTCCAGCCGGCCGCCGTCCAGAATCATCTTGGCGCCCAGCTCCAGCGAGTCCAGCTTCTCGTCCTCGAACGGGCGGCTGGACGCCGGGAACGACAGCGTGTTGGCGCGGATGTTGTAGCCGCCGCTCTTGAAGCCGCGCGAGGCCGTCGTGTAGAGCTTCACCGCGTTGCTGAGCTTGTATTCCAGCGACAGCCGCGGCGACGTGTTGGTCACGCTGCGCGAGTTGTCGAAGTTGGCCGGCGTCGCGATGGGCGTGCCGCTGAACGTGTCGTTCGCGAAGGCCTGGTTCAGCACGCGGGCGCGCTTGGTTTCCTTGGTGTAGCGCAGGCCCGTGCTGATGCTGAAGGCCGGGGTCAGGCGCCAGCTCCAGTCGCCGAACACGGCCTTGCCCTCGGTGTAGACCGTGCCGTTGGTGGTGCCGAAGCTCAGGTTGAAGAAGTTGTTGCGCACCGTGCCGCCCGCGCGGCCGTCGAACCAGTAGACGCCCATCACGCCCGAGTGGCTGGCGCCTTCGTAGATGGCCTGCAGCTCGTGGCTTTGCGAGCTGTCGTGGTATTCGGCGCGCACATCGGCGATCTTGTTGGGCAGGCCGTCGAAGTCGATGGACGTGTCGGTGTCGGACGCGCGGTGCGCGGCGATGTACTTCAGACTCCAGTCGTCGCTGACGCCCCAGTTAAGCGTCAGCGATTCGCCCTCGCTGTTGGTGTAGTTCGCATTGGGCATGCCGGTCGCGATGTCGTAGCGGCCGGTGGTGGGCGGCGTCTTCGCGGGGTCGAACGCGTTCACGTTCAGGCGCTGGAAGCCGCGCATGTGCGAGTTGTCGCGTGTCCGGTCGATGGACACCTGGGCGTTGAACGTCGAGCCGGTCGGGAACCAGCCGGCCGAGATGCGGCCGCTGGTGGTGGCCTGGTCGCTGACGGCGCTGCCGTCGGTCAGGTTCTTGCCGAAGCCGTCGCGGTTCAGGCTGGCGCCGGCCAGGCGGAAACGCAGCTGGCCGTCGTTCAGCGCCGTGCCCACCGCACCCTTGGCCGTGACCTGGCCGTAACTGCCCGTCGCCAGCGTCACCGCGCCCTCGGTCTTCTGCGGCAGCGGCTTGGACACGTACTTCACCGCGCCGCCCACCGTGTTCTTGCCGTACAGCGTGCCCTGCGGGCCGCGCAACACCTCCACGCGCTGCACGTCGTAGACGTCCAGCAGCGCGCCCTGCGGGCGGGCGATGTAGACGTCGTCGAAGTAGATGCCCACGCCCGGGTCCACGCCCCACAGCGGGTCCGCCTGGCCCACGCCGCGGATGAAGGTGGTCAGCGTCGTGTTGCTGCCGCGTGCGGCGTAGATGGTCAGGTTGGGCACCTGGCCTTGCAGGTCGCCGAGATCCTTGATGGCCAGCTTGTCCAGCTGCTCGGCCGTCAGCGCCGTCACGGCCACCGGCACGTCCTGCAGCGACTCCTCGCGCTTGCGGGCCGTGATCTTGACGGTCTCCAGCGTGGCCACGGGTTCGGCCGCCGGGGCGGCGGAGGTCTGGGCCGCGGCGGGCAGGCCGGCGGTCGCGCCCAGCGCGGCCAGGATGGCGAAATGCAGACGCGAAGGCGCCGGTAGGCGTCGGGGCATGGCTTGTCTCCTGTTGGGTTTTGTGTGAGCCAGACCGCTCAGCGCAAAAGCCATGCCGGCGCCAGGCTGGGGCGAATTCCATGGAAACCCTTGCGGGTTGACCCGCGATTTGCCCGTCTGGCGACCTGGCACCGTCCGGATTCCAGTCAGGCGGGTGGCCGGCAGCTGTCCATTCGGCAGACATCGACCCTGCGTGCTGCAAGGCCGCGAAGGCGCCGATATGCTGCGCCGCTGTCATTCCCACCCCCCCGGAGACCCACGATGCTCAAACGCCTGCTCCCCGCCGCCCTCGCGCTCGCCGTCAGCGCCACCGCCTCCGCCGCCGGCCCGCAGCTCAAGGGCCAGGCGCCCGGCTGGTACCGCCTGCAGCTGGGCGACTTCGAGGTCACCGCGCTGTCCGACGGCAGCATCGACCTGCCCGTGGACAAATTGCTGCAGCAGCCGCCCGCCAACACGCTGCGCGCGCTGCAGCACGCCTACCTTGGCGTGCCGCTGGAGACCTCCGTCAATGCCTACCTCGTCAACACCGGCGCCAAGGTCGTGCTGGTAGACACCGGCACCGCCGGCCTGTTCGGCCCGACGGCCGGCCGCGTGCTGGCCAACCTGAAGGCCTCGGGCTACAGCCCCGAGCAGGTGGACGAGATCGTCATCACCCACATGCACGGCGACCATATCGGCGGCGCCTCGGCCACGGCCTTCCCCAATGCGACGCTGCGCATCGACAAGCGCGACAGCGACTTCTGGCTCAGCGCCGAGCAGGTCGCCAAGGGCGACGGCGCCAAGGCCATTGCGGCACTGGTGAAGGGTTTTGCCGACGGTGGCCGCTTCAAGCCGTTTGACGGTGCCGCCGCAGGCGTGGAGATCGTGCCCGGCGTGAAGGCCTTCCCCGCCTACGGTCACACGCCCGGCCACAGCAACTACGTGGCCGAGAGCAAGGGCCAGAAGATGATGTTCTGGGGCGACCTGATGCACGTGGCCGCCGTGCAGTTCCCCGATCCGTCGGTGACCATCCAGTTCGACTCCGACCCCAAGGCCGCCCGCCCCGAGCGCGAGAAGGCCTACGCCGCGGCGGCCAAGGACGGCTACTACGTGGCCGTCACCCACATCAGCTTCCCCGGCATCGGCCGGCTGCGCGCTGACGGCAAGGGCTATGACTGGCTGCCGGTGAACTACTCGACCAACCGCTGAGCCCTCAATCCGCCAGCGGCTGCACCCACAGCTGCCGGCCGGTGGGGTCCATGCAGACGCGGTGGCGGCTGAAGAAGTCCTGCCCCAGGAAGCCGTCCAGCCCCGTCACCTGCAGTGGCACCGTGACGAAGCCGCCGGCCCCCAGCGGGCGGCCCGCCCAGCGCAGCTCGCCGGCCACCGCCGCGGCCAGCGCGGGGCGGATCACGTTGCGCGACGCGCCCGTGTCCAGGCCCAGCGTCAGCATCTGGCCGTCGGCCGCCTGCAAGCGCACCACGGGCAGGCTGCCCAACTGCTCGAAGCGCCCGGGCGCCGTGCCGCAGCCGGCCGGCATCGGCGCCTCCGGTGCGAGCACCGTCAGCTGCCGCGCCGCGTAGTCCACCACCCAGCGCCGCTCGCGCAGCCAGCCCCAGCCCAGGTAGCCGTCGGCGCCGGCCGGGCGCCTGGCCTTGCCCCAGGTCTGCGCGGCCGGCGCCGACGGCAGGGCCTGGCCGGCCAGCACCAGCTCGCCCACGGCCAGCGCCGTGTTGAGCCGCTGCTGCCCCTGCGCGTCCTGCGTGGTCGTGCCCCCTGCCGCGCCCGCCGCCGCGGCCCAGTCGGGGCGCAGCGCCAGGGCCGCCGCGCCGCCGGTGTCGATCAGCAACCGGGCCTCGCGGCCGTCGATGCGGGCGTCCAGCAGCGGCAGGCCGGCCTCCAGCGTGAAGGACAGCACCATGCCGGGGGCGGCCCAGGCCTGCATGGCGGTCAGCAGCAGCGTGGCCGTCAACGGGCGGAAAGAGGGTGTCATGCGGCGCAGTCTAGGCAGCCCCGGCGGCCCAGCCATTCGGCACGGGTCAGCCGGCAATGACGCGGTTGCGACCTGCGCGCTTGGCGGCGTACATCGCCGCATCGGCGCGAGCCAGCAGCGCAGCGGCGTCCTCGCTGGCGTGCCAGGTCGCCACGCCCACCGACACCGTGATGGCCACGCCCGGCACCAGCGGTGAGTCGGCCACGGCGCGGCGCAAGCGCTCGGCGGCATGCACCGCCAGCAGCTCCGCCGTGCCCGACAACAGCACGACGAACTCCTCGCCGCCGTAACGGGCGCAGAGGTCCGACGGGCGCAACTGCGATTGCACGCGCTGCGCGAAGCTGCGCAGCACCGCGTCGCCCACGGCGTGGCCGTGCGCGTCGTTGACGGCCTTGAAGTGGTCCAGGTCCAGCATCAGCAGCGACAGCGGCCGGCCCTCGCGCTGGGCCAGCGCCAGCTGGGCGGCCAGCGCCCGGTCCAGCGTGCGGCGGTTGGGCAGGCCGGTGAGCGCGTCCGTCGCCGCCTGGTGCTCCATGGCCGCCAGCGCCTCGCCGAGCTGCACGGTCAGCGCCGCGTTGGCCAGTTGCAGCCGTATGCCCTCCACCACGCGCGCGGCCACGCCGTGCATGAAGTAGCACAGCAGGCCCAGGAACAGAGCCAGCCCCAGCGCGATGTCCAGCACGGTCTGCCCCGGCAGCCGCAGCAGGCCGGCCAGCGCCGCCAGCCACAGCGCGGCGCACAGCCCGTAGAAGGCCTGGATGCGCATCACGTAGACCGGTGCGTTGACCGCCGCGACGCCGCACAGCAGCGCCGCCAGGAAGGCGTTCAGGGCCGGGTCGGGCCCCACCATCAGCGAGAGCACGGCGCCCCAGCAGGCGCCATCGATGGCGGCGACCGCCTGCAGCCAGCGCCCGTGCCGGGCCAGATCCGGGCCGTCGCGGCGCAGCCAGGCCAGCAGCGCCAGCGAGGCCAGCCAGCCGGTGGCCGCCAGCGCCAGCCAGGCCAGCAGATGCGGCTGCGGCACGCGACCCCAGCAGACCCAGGCCACCAGCAGCCAGCCCAGCGGCGTCGTGCGCAGCGTGCGGCCCAGGGCCAGCACGCATTGGCCGAAGGCGATCCGCCGTGCCTGATCGTCGTCGACGGGCGCGGCGGCCGGGGGCGGAGGGGGCGCGGTCATGAGCCGCGAGTATCGGCAAGCCGACGCGGCTGTCCAGGTGTCTCAGCAGCCGGGCGAGCGCAAGACCATACGTCCGTGCGGCCAATCTTGCGCGGGCTGCGGGCTGCAGATACGCGTCGTGCGCGCGTTCGAGTCAGTCCGCCGGCCCGAGGTCGCGCAGGCGAACGAGCGTGCCCCTTGCGAAGGCGAGGTAGCCGTCGCTGACCGCCGCGGCAATGTTGTACTCGCCCGCTTGGGCAATCAAGCTGTTGTACATCAGCACAAGTTCTTTGCCGTCCATGCGCAGTTTCCAGTTGCTGTCGGGCCCGCTAACCGGTTTGCCTTGGACAACCCGCCACCGTCCGTCGCTGTACAGGATGTGCTGGCTCCCGCTTTCCGATGGGTTGAACTGGCCTGGCGAATCCAGGACCAACCAACGTCGGGCGGCCTTGGCCGCGTCCAGCCTGGCTTCCGGCGCCTTCACGACGGCGCGTAGCACTCGATTGGCAATTGCGCCATCCAGTTCGGTCTCAGCCAGCCAGTACTCGATGTTGTTCTCGCCTTGCCACAGGCGCGTGTAGCGTTGCGTGAATTTGCCGGAGTGGGCATCTTCTCCAGAAAACAGCAAGCTTCCCGTGACCAACTGGCCCTTCGTACTTCCTTTGTCGAGCGTGCCATCGAACGTGGTTTCTGCCCTGTCCGAGCAAAGGCAGCGGGCCTCACCGGGTGTACGGGGAACCATGACGCCGGCCCATCGCGCATTCGACGTGAAGTCCGCCATCGTCAATGACAGCCTATCTCGCTGTACATCGAAGCTCACGACAGGCTTCCACTCGGACCAAGAAAAGCTGCATTGCGGAATGTCTAGTTCATCCGAGCAGCCTAAGCCCCTTGAATACTCGCGCATCATCAGTTCCGGTGTCGTCTGCGGGTCGACGCTGCGGACCTTGCGCAGCAGGAAACCACGGTACGACCAGCCGCCGCTGACAGAGGTGTCGGTTACGGTGATGCGCAAGGCATCACCTTCATATTCCCAGCGCGCGACAACACTCTTGGGAATTCCGGTACTTTTTTCATAGTCAAAGTACGAGGCGCGGCCATCGGGCTTCAAGTCGAATACGAAGCTGGCGGAGCCCATGACGGCCAGCAAGCTACCCTGTGCTCCCACCGTGGGCGGCGACGGATCTGCCACGGTGTTGGTGGTTGCGCTCATGCTCGTGAATCCATCGGTACCAGCGAGAGCTTTGCGGTTCGCCGCCGCCAGCGCGTTGGCGTCGCTGACGAGCTTCAGCGTGGTGGGCACGCCCTCCGGAAGTGCAGCTCCGCCCTCCGACACACGGCGGAACTGGGTGACCGTGTCGATCAAGTCCTCAGGGTTCGTGCGTCTGACGCCCTCGCGCAACGCCACCGAACTGGAGGGCAGGCTGCCTCGCTGCGCCAGCAAGCCTTGTCGTGCCGAACTCAACGCGTCCAGCGTCAATGCGGGCCACTTGGTCGCGTTCAGCTTCTGGGAATTCGCCGCAGATACCAGCAGGCCGAAGTCACCCACCAAGCTGCTCATCGCCAACGAGGCCTTGGTGCCACTGCCTTTGGCGCTCAACGTGACAAAGGCCTGAGCGTTCGACCCCCTGATCAGGAGCTTGTAGGCCCCTTGAGCGTCAGACCTTGTCGTGAACTGCCTGTCACCGACCTGGGCCGTCACCTCCATCGCGTTCACAGGGGGGCTGACGCTGCCGCTCAGCTCGATCTCGGCCTCGACGGTGAGCTTGACGGCCGCCGTGCCGTTGGTGGTACCCAACTCGGCGCGGTAGGTGAACTGATCCTCACCGTAGTACCCGACTTCGGCCGTGTATTGCAGCGTGGTTCCCTGCACAGTCACCTTGCCGTGCAAAGGTGTGGAGGCAATGCTCAGCGTCGGCGTGGCGCCCGTGCTGACGCTGTCGTTGGCCAGCACGTTCAACGCGGCCGCCGGGCCCGATGTGACTGTGAACTGGTCGTTCATCGTCGCCATCGTCGCCGCAGGCGGTGGCGACTCGGTTCCCATTGAGCCGCCGCCACAAGCCGACAGGCAGGCCACCAGCGCCATGGCACTCAAGCCAGCCATGGCCTGCTGACTGCGCAATGTCGCCGCCTCGTGAAGCTGACGATCCATCATTCCTCTCCCTTGCGCCATACAGGCATCTTCAAAGGCGTCCTTATACCGGCGGTTAGGAGGAGTGCCGTTTATTCAATGGGCTACTTATGGCCACGCGCCTCGCGTGCCATGCGCGCGATGGTGCTCAGGTTGATCGCCGCGATGACGATCTCCAGCGCCGTGCCGCCGATGGAGCCGACGACCAGATTGTTGGCAATCCACAGCCCGGTGCCGCACAGCATCAGCAAGCGCATGGCGATGCCTTGCAGCGTGAACAGCGCGATGGTGCCCAGGCAGGACGCCGTCAGCGGCAGCCAGTCGGTCGCCTTCTCGGCGATGGCCAGGCCGAAGGCGATGTTGGCCGTGACCACCGCCACCGCCACCCATTTGGAGCGCGTGCGCAGCGACAGCAGCGAGCGCGTCAGCGAGATCAGCGAGCTGGCCACGGCCGTCGGGTTGCCCAGCAGCGCGAAGTGCACGACGTAGGCCAGGCACTCGCCCGACATGTACCAGCGGAAACGCCGGTCGTCGGTCTGCAGGAAGCAGGCGACGCCCAGCACGAAGGCGACGTAGCCGAACAGTTGGGCGGGGGAGAACCAGTCGGTGGCGGTCATGCGGCGAGGAGCGCGGAGTCGTGGACTCCCGAGAACTAGGGGGGTGCGGGGGTGAGGCCCGGATTGTCCCGCTGACGCCAGAGAAGCCGGCCTTCGCGGCCGGTCGAGACTCATTCGCGGCGGTTATGCGGCCTGCCTGAATTGGCAGCGCGGCCACGGACTAACCCGATGGCGCCTGCACAGCGCGTTTGAGGACCATCCGGGCCGCCCCAGCTTGCGCGACGCCGTCGCTCCACAGCCATGACCAAGAATCCACTTCTCGCCACCCTGGCCCTGACCGGCCTGCTGATCGGCGCCCCGGCCCATGCCGAACTCCAGCTGCGTGCCGGCGGCACCATGGTCTACGACAGCGCGACCAACCTGACCTGGATCAGCAATGCCGCGCTCGGCGGCCAGCGCACGCAGGCCGATGCCCTGGCGTGGGCCGAGGGCCTGAGCTTCGGCGGTTTCGACGACTGGCGCCTGCCCACCGTCGCGCCGGTCAATGGCATCGCGCTGCAGCTGGACTACTCGGAGGACGGCTCCACCGACATCGGCCTCAACAACGCCGGCCAGAACAGCGAGCTGGGCTACCTGTACCACGTGAGCCTGGGCAACACATCCGCCGGCCTGACGAACGCCGGCTCCTTCATCGGCCTGGTCGACCCGGGCAATGCCATCGGCCCGGTGTTCTGGACCGGCACGGCCGCCGAACCCGATTGGTCGTTGGGCTTCTACATGGGCATGGGCGCGCAGGAGGCGCTGTTCAACGGCGAGCTGGCCCAGGCCTGGGCCGTGCGCGTGGGCGACGTCGCGCCCATTCCCGAACCCGGCAGCCTGGCGCTGACGCTGGCCGGCCTGGCCGCCATCGCGGCGCGGCGCCGTAGCCGCTGAGGAGAACGACATGAAGCAATGGCTCACCGCACTCTGCCTCTTCATCGCCGGCTCGGCGCAGGCCGCCTACACGCCCACCCCCAACGACTGGGCCTGCACCGGCAAGGTCGGAGGCACCTGGAACCATGGCCGCGCACCGTCGCCCTGCGACGCCAGCGCCTTCGGGCCCGACAGCTTCGTGCGCGGCAACTACGCCGGTGTCATCTTCGATGACGCGGCCTATGCCCTCAGCAACGCCACCGAGCGCAAGCGCTACATGCAGGCCATGTACCCGGTCATCCGCGACGCGAGCCAGCGCTACCTGCTGTCGCGCAAGCCGGGCGCGTCGGCGCGCGAGCTGGAGGCCTTCCAGCGCGGCACCTATGCCACGCTGCGCCAGGAGACCTTCTGGTCGCACTACCGCGACGCGCAGCTGGGCAGCGGCCAGCCCTATCTGCTGAAGATGATGCGCGGCGACAGCGGCCACGGCCACGGGATGATGCAGGTCGACGACCGCTATCACTTCGTCCAGCTCCAGGAAGGCAAGGGCTGGAACATGATGCAGAACTTCACCTACGCGATCGACATCTACTACGCCGCGTGGGAGGCCGCGCCCAACGCCTGCCTGGGCGGCGTGACCGCGCCCACCGGCACCACCGCCGAGATCGACGCCTACTGGCGCAGCCGCGCCCGCTCCGCCTGGAGCGCCTACAACGGCGGCCCCACCAAGGTCTGCCGCTGGCAGAACGGGTCGGACGTCAACGTCGCCAAGGACAACGGCTACCGCGACAACTACGACAACCGCCTGTGGCTGGTGGACGTGGCCGACCTGGCCAAGGCCGCCGCCATCGACGTCAACTGCCTGATGGACAACGGCCCGTCCTGCCCCGTGCCCACCGGCGGCAGCGTGGAGCCCGGCAAGCTGCTGCAGGTCGGTACCTCGGCCTGCGTGCTGAGCAACGGCACGCTGGAATGCGTGGACGACATGCGCGACGCCGCCTGCCTGGCCGGCCGCGCGAGCTTCGACGCCGGCAGCGTCACGCAGGTCTATGTCGCGCAGACGGCCGGCTTCCCGCGCATCGACCACAACCGTCACCAGCTGTGCCGCGCGTCGGTGCCGGGCCTGCAGTCGCTGGCCAGCGCCATTGCGACGACGCAGCCGCTGGACCTGCGCTCCGCACCAGACGGCATGGTGCTGGGCCAGGCCGCGGCCGGCAACTACCAGGTGCTGGACTTCCTGGTGGTGGGCGCGCAGCAGAAGCGCCTGTACCGCATCCGCGCGGCCATCAACGGCGTGACTACCGACGGCTGGATCGACGCCGGTGACGCCGGCAACCACGCCAGCAAGGCCGTCGGCGCGGCCCCCACCGGCGCGGGCACCATCGCCTACGCGGGCGACTGGGTCAAGGTCGTGCCCAACCTGAACATGCGCGCCACGCCCAACGGCGTCGTGCTGATGGCCATCCCGGCCAACTCCGTCGTGCAGGTGAAGGAGGTGTTCGGCACCGCCTCGGCCAACAACCTGTACTACCGCGTCGAGTACACGCACACCGACGGCGTGCTGCGCGAGGGCTGGGTGTTCGGCGGCAATCTCTACCCGGTGTCCACGCTGGCCAACTGGACGCTGCCGGCCGCCGCACCGTCGGCCGTGAAGCACGCGCACTGCCCCAACGGCACGCGCTACGACCACCACCTGCGCCAGTGCATGAGCGCCAGCCAGACCTGGGGCCCGTTCACCGCCGCGGCGACGCAGGCCTGCGTGGACGGCGGCGGCGGTGCGGTCTGCACGGCCAACCGCGCGACCGTCGTGGACGGCGTGGCCGTGGCAATGCCGATCTGGCCCAAGGCACTGGCGGCCGCCGCCACCGGCAACGGCGACTGCCCGCGCGGCGCGGCGCGTTCGCTGGCGCATCGCTTCCACTGCATCGAGACGGTCACGCGCAACGGTGTGGCCGAGACGGATGTGTACGGGCCTTTCGGCACCGGCCTCGTCAACGCCTGCCTGGCCCGTTCGGGCAACGCGGCCTGGTGCCGCGGCAACCGCTGGCCCGCGGCGACCTTTCTCGCCATCCAGCCCTGAGCGCGGATGAAGAAGGCGCTCGTCCTCGCCGTCGTCGCCGCTGCGGCCCTGGCCACGGGGCTGTGGCGGGCGTCGCGTGACGAGGCGCCGGCGCTGACGGCCTCGTCCGCCGGCGCCGTCGCGCCGGTGGGCCTGCCGGCGAGTGCCTCGCCGCTGGCGTGGCCGGCGTCCTCGGCGGCATCGGAGGGGCCGCTCGCCGCCGAGGCGCCCGGCCCGGCGGCGCTCGCGGCGGCACCGCCCGCCCAGGCCTTGCGCGCCCTCGTGCAATGCCATGCGGCCAACAGCTGCCGCGTCGCCAGCCGCGAGGGCCTGGACGAGCATTTCGAAGTGGTCGGCGCCGTGCTGAAACAGCTGGATCGCCTGGCCGCCCAGGGCAACCCGGCCGAGCAGGCCGCGTGGGCGCGCGAGCTGCTGGCCTTTCCCGACGGCCACGTGCAGGCCGCTGCGCTGGCCATGGCCGCCAGGCTGCCGCCGTCGGCCGAGACCGCGTCCGCCGCCGTGTCGGCGCTGGGCAAGACCTACGACGCCGTGCTGCTGGCCAAGGCCTACCCGGTGCTGCGCCAGTGGCAGCAGGTGGGCCTGTCGGCGGGCTATGACGACATGTTCCTGGGCCTGGTGCACACCGGCGGCTGGCAGGCCGCGCAGTCGGTGGCCGAGAACGTCACGCCCTTCCTGAACGCGGGCAACGTGGCGCGCTTCGAGCAGGTCGCGCGCGAGCTGCCGGCCGGTGCGCGCCAGCAGGCGCTGCTGCGCTCGCTGCGCGACTACCGGCTGCAGCAGACGGGCGGCTGAGCCGCCCGCCCCGTCATCACGCCGGGCTGCCCGGCTCGGCCGGTGCCGCCGGGGCGGCCGCCGCAACTGGCTTCTCCGGCCACGCCCCGCCCGCGCTGAACGCGGCCCAGGCCCAGCCCACCCATTTCAGCAGCGACGTGGCCAGCCACAGCGCCCAGGCCAGCATCAATGCGCGGTAGGCCCAGGTCGGCGCGCTCAGCACCCAGGCGCCGGCCGTGCGGTCGGTGAAGCGGTCGTTCAACCAGCTCAGCAACTGGCTGCTGGAGCCCGGCCCGGCGACCAGCAGGTCCGGGTAGCCCAGCAGGCCGGTGCGCAGCACGTCCAGCAAGGCCGTCACGGCGCTGACGGTCCACATCACCAGCAGCAGCTGCACGAGGATGCGCAGCCAGCGCTTCGCATCCGGCGTGCCCAGCGCCCAGCGGCGGCGCGCTTCCAGCAGCGCGAACCAGCCGGCCAGCACGCCCAGTGCCCACAGCGACACCGGCGCCACGCCCAGCGCCAGGATGATCCAGGCCGGCCGGGCCATGACACCGGGCAGGCCCTTGGGGACGAACCAGGCCAGCACGAGCACGACGACCAGCACGCCCCAGATCAGCACGGCCGGCCCGATCAGCGGGCCGCCGACGGCCAGCACGATGCGGTCATCGGGCACGTCCAGCTGCAGCCGGTCGTTGACGCCGGGCAGCCCCAGCGCCAGGCCCTCGTGGCGCCACCAGGCGCCCATGCCCTCGGGCTGGCGCCAGCGGATGTCCACGCTCTGCGCGCCGGGCGTCAGCGGCAGGCTGAGCGCGCCATCGCGCGGCTGCAGCGCCAGCGTGGCGCCGTTGATCTGCACGCCCAGCAGCTCGGCGCCGGCCGGCAGCTTCAGCGTGTGCGGGCCACCGAGGCTGGCGCGCAGCCGCAGCGACAGCGCCACGTCGGTGCTGCGCTCGCCGGGTTTCAGCGTCGTCTGCACCTGGTCCAGCGTCAGCGTCTGGCCGGCCACGCCGGCGGGCTTGCTCACGGCCAGCTTCAGCGTCTCGCCGGGCCAGGGCCGCCACTCGGGCAGCCACTCGCCGCCCTGCTGCAGCGCCGTGGGCGGCAGGCCGGTCGATTCGACATGCCATTGCGGCGAGGCGGCCAGCGTCCAGCGCTCGACCTGGTTGGGCTCCTTGCCGGCCTGCAGCGTCAGCGCGGCGGCGGGTTGCAGCGTGCTGGTGATGTCGGCGCTGTCGTCGCCGCCCAGCTGCAGCGTCGCAAAGCCGTCGTCCACCGTCACGCGCGCGTCGCCGATGGCCTCGCCGGGCAGCAGCGCCCAGCGCACGCGCAGCGGCGCACGGCTGGGGGCCAGGCGCTCGATGTGCGTCTGCACCTGCCAGCGCAGGCCCAGCTCCAGCCGGCGGTCCACGCGCACCAGCGGCGGCAGCGCGTCGCGCTGCGTGCCGGCGTCTTCGGCGCGGGCGGCGCCGGCCTGGGCCTCGCGGCTCAGCGTGATGGCGCCGGTGCTCTGGCCGCGCGGGTCCAGGCCGGCCAGCGTCCAGCCCTTCAGCTCGGCCTGCAGCGCGCGCGGCGGCAGCGGCAGCGCGATGTCCAGGCCGCTGGCGTTGCCCACGTCGGCGCTCAGCACCAGCTGGTGCACGCCGGCCGGCACGGCGGCCCACAGCCGGCCCTCGGCATCGCGGCGCGTGGCGGCGGGCTGGCCGTCCAGCGTGACGCTGGCGGGCTGCCAGCCCGTGCCCTGGCCCGGCAGCGGCACGGCCACCAGCGCCTGCGCATGGATCTCGGCGCGCAGCTGCACGCTGGAGCCCGCGGCGCTGACGATGAGGCGGGCCAGGTCGGCGCAGCGCGGCAGGCAGTCGGGCGGCGCGGCCAGCTTGCCGCGCAGCGTCTGCAGCTGCGCGTCGCTGGGCCAGGGCGCGGCGGCGGTCTTGTCTTCGGCGGCATCGGCCGGCGTGGGCGCGAGGCCCAGCGCCAGGCACAGCGCGGCGGCCACGGCGCCGGTGCCGCGGCGCGGCAGCGCGGGCGGCTTGATGCCCGCGACGACGACCAGTGCCAGCGCCAGCAGCGCCAGGCCCACCAGCTTCAGCAGCGCGGTGGCCCAGGGCGGCAGCAGCCACAGGTTCAGCGTCTGCTCGGGCGTGACGGGGCCGCTCCAGCTGAGCTGGTGGGCGCGCCAGTTCCAGGTCGGCAGGCCGGGGCCGGTCTGCACGCGGGCGCCGGGGTCCACGCGGGCGAGGTCGCTGCTGCGGCTCTTGCTGACGTAGGGCGCGGGCATGGCCTTGCGCTGCTTCGCGGACGAGGCATCCACCTGGAACTCGGGCGGCGGCGCGGAGAGCATGGGTTCGGGCGCTGCGGCAGGCACGGCGGCGTCCTCTGCCAGGCCGGCGTGCATGGCACCGTAGCGGTCCAGGCTCGGGTAGATCGCCAGCCGGATCTCGTCCACCGCATATGGCAGCAGCACCAGCGCCAGCAGCGCGGCCGTGGCCAGCCGGCCGCGCGCGAACAGCGTCTGCGCCCGCCCCGCGGGCAGCACGCGCGCCAGCGCCGTCAGCGCCAGCAGCCCGAACCACAGCGCCGCCGGCGGGCTGCCGGGCGTGTGCCAGGTCAGCGCCAGCGCCGCGCCCACCAGCACGCCGCTGCGCCAGCCCAGCAGCTTGAACGCCGCCAGCGCGGCCAGCAGCACGAAGAAGAAGTCCCACAGCGTCCACATGGACACCCAGGCGCCGTTCGCGCGGCTGGGGCCTTGCGCATGCAGCAGGCGCCAGCCGGGCGGCAGCTGCAGCGTGGCGCTCAGCTGGTCCACGGCGGCGGTCCAGCCGCTGGCGGGCAGCGCGCCATCGCGGGCCCAGCGGCTGTCGGCCGTGATGCGGGCCTCGCGGCTGCGCACCTCGAAGCCGGCCGGGCCATCGGTCGTCAGCCGCGTGATGGGCTGGTCCTCGCCGCCCAGCGCCGCACGGCCCAGCTGGCCCGGTGCGGCCATGGACAGCCGCGAGCTGGCGGAAAGCTCGCCGCTGAAGTGGTCGCTGGCCGTCAGCGCACGGCCGTCGAAGTCCAGCCACAGGCGCCGCTTCAGCGTCAGCGTGTCGGGCGCGGCCTTCTCGTTGCCGCGCTGCAGCTCGGTCAGCTTCAGCGTCTCGCCGGGCTTGAGGCGGAAGGCCGGCAGTGCGCGCCAGTCGTCGGGCATCTCCACCTGGCGCGGGTCCACGCTGGCCACGCCTTCGGGGCGGATCAGCCGCAGCTCGGGCCGGGCCTGCACGGCCCAGACCTCCTCGTCGGTCCCGGTCTTGGGCAGGGTCAGGGCTTGCACCGGCGAGTTCAGCCGTGCGGTGAGGCTGATGCGCCAGGCGCCCGGCCGCGCCTGCACGATGAGCCGGCCGTCCTCGGCCAGCCGCGCGGGCAGCGGGCTGTCCAGCTGCATCGCCACCAGGCCGGGCAGCAGCGCCAGCGGCAGCTCCACCGCGCGGGCGCGGCCGGCCACGCGCAGCTCGTAGGCGGTGGTGACGGTCAGCGGCAGGTCGTCGGTGATGCGGCGCACGGTCTGCACGCTGACGCTGTCGCTGGCCTCGGCCGGGCTGGCCACGGCGCGCAGCCACAGCCGGCCGTCGCCGTCGGGCTGACGGGCTTGCGTGGCGCCGTCGCTGCTGACGACGATGGCGCCGACGCCGGCCGGCACGGCCAGGTTCTGCGGCATCGCGTCGCCCCAGGCGATGCGACCCTCGACGACGTGCGTGCCTGGCGCGAGCCACACGCCCGGATGGCCATCGGCCTCGGTGACGGGCAGCGCGCGGCCATCGGCCTTCACGTCCTGCGGCCAGGCGCCGGGCTCGCCGGGCAGCGGCACGCGGGTGGGGGCGCCGAAGACTTGAACGTCGAGGCGGAAGCTCGCATCACGTGCGTTGACGCTCAGTTGCAGCCGGCCGGGCCATGCGCATACCGCGCCTTCGGCCGCATCCTGCGGCGCCGGGCAGCCCAGCGGCGGCTGGCCTTGCAGGGCCCAAGGCAGCCAGTCGCGCGTGGTTGGGGGCAGCTCGGCTGCGGTCAACGGGGCGGCTTGTGTGGACAGGCTGGCGAGCAGCAACAGCAGCGTCGTCTTGAGTCGCTTCATCGGTTCTCTCCCTTGCGTGGGCCTGCCGCCATGGGCGCGGCGAGTGCCGGATCGCCGCGGATTCCAACACAGCGCGCGGGGCAGGTCGGGGTGCCATCCGTGGGAGGCGCGTCCGGTGCGGCCGGCGGTTCAGCGAAATGCGCCTGGCGTGGATTGCGGCCTTCAGCACGGCCGCGTCGATGCATAGTCCGCCGCGCCACTCATTGACCCGGAGCCCTTGCATGAAACACCTCGCGGCGTTCGCTGCCTTCCTCGCGTTCTCGTTCACCGCCAGCGCCGCCGAGCTGACGGCGGCCGACAGCGGCACCTTCGTCGTGCTGGACCGGCAGCAGGTGCCGACGCAGATGTTCTACCGCCTGTCGATGAAGGACGGCAGATGGCTGATGGCAGGCAAGCAGCCCGACGCGCCGTGGACCGACCTCAGCTGCGACGCGGGCTGCGAGTACAGGACTTCGACCGACGCGGAGGTGCAGGCGCATGTGCCACCCGCATGGCGCGAGCGGGCCGAATTCGCCTGCATCCGCAACGTCGCGCAGGCGTTCTGCCGTTACAGCGACAAGGGCGATGCCGCTGTTGCACCGAACTACGTGGTCATCGCGCTGGTCACCGGGCGGCCCATCCCGTTGTTCGTGCGCCGCACCTCGTCAGCGCCGTAGGCTAGCGGGATAGACGCAGTGAACCCCAGCCTACCGCCTGCGAGGTGTCGGGCGTGGCAGCCGGCGGTTGGCCTAAGCCTGGTAGGCCGAGGTGAGCTGTGCAAGACCCGGCGTTTGCCCGACGGCCTCGTTGGGGTTCGCGTTGTTCACCTCAACCCACAAGCCGCCGTCGCGCGCAAGCCCTGTCGCGTCGCCCGAGCGGCGCTGACTTCGTATTCCTGGTGAGCCCGGCGTGCAGCCGGCGTTAAGCGGCGGGAAGGTGCGATGAATCGAGCGCGTCATAAGAACAGCCGCGAGAGCGCAGCGGGTCGCGTCGGGGCGCTGCACGACCGAATGCTCTCGTGCGCCGCTGATGGCGGAGCCGAGAACCAGTGCGGTTCAGCGCCTCTTCTTTGGTGACTTTCTTCTGGCGCCGCAGAAGAAAGTTACCCCGCCGCCGGGCGGGACTCCCGGCAATGCAGCGAGAAAGCGCGATACCCGGCCAAAGCAATCAACGCAGTCGGTCCAGGTGAGCACGGCAGCAGGGGATCAACTCAACCCAGTGAACCCCCAAAAACTCTCGCCCGATAGGCGTCGCACGAGCGTCGCAGCCTTCTGGCCGGGCACCGCCGGCTCCATCAAAACCTCACCACCCAGCTCGCATTGATCGCCCTGAGCGTGTTCCGCCGCGTGCTGCTGCCCGCCGAGAAGCCGTCCAGGTCTTCCACCGTGTTGGCCGCCACGTTGTCGCGGGCCAGCAGATTGGTCAGGCCCACGCGGACCTGTGAGAAGCGGTCCACCTTCCAGGCGGCAAAGGCGTCCAGCGTGCGCACTGCGCTGCGGCGGGCGACCTGCAGGTCGGTCTGGTGGGTCGCGTAGCCGGGCTGCAGCACCAGGCTGGCGCCCACGGTCCAGCCACCGCCCGGGATGCGCCAGTCGAAGCCCATGTTGGACAGCCAGGGCGGCTGGGCCTCCAGCCGGTTGTCGGGGCCGTCCACCTGCTCGACCTGGGAGCGGTACAGGTTGAACGCCGCGCGCAGGTTGACGCCGCTGTCCTTGTCGAAAAGCGCCGGCAGCCACTCCTCGCCACGGCCCTTGATCTCCAGTTCCAGCCCGCGCGTGGTGGCCTGGCCGATGTTCATCGGGCGCGACACCCAGCGCGGCATGTTGGTGATGTCGGGTGCCATGCCGGTCTCCAGCCGCACGCCGCGGCGGATCAGGTCGTCGATCTGGCGGTAGAACACGCCGATGCTGAACACGCCGCCGCTGGCCGGGTAGTGCTCGAAGCGCAGGTCCAGGCCGGTGGACAGCTCGGGTTGCAGCTGCGGGTTGCCGGCCGAGTCGGCGGCGATGGGCGTGTTGGTCTCGGTGCGCTCGTAGTTGCCGTTGAGCACGTAGCGGCCCACCAGCGCCGACAGGTCCGGCATCTTGAAGCTGCGCGTCACGCTGGCGCGGATCTGGTCGCGGCCCTTGGGGTCGAACTTGTAGTTGACGTGCAGCGTCGGCGCGACGACGCGGGCGCGGTTGTCGATGGTGTTGCTGCCGTCGTCGCTGCGCGTGCGCACCTCCTCCAGCCGCAGTCCCGGCTGCACGCCCCACTGCGGGCTGATGGCCCAGTCGTCCTGCACGAACACGGCGGCCCGGGCGATGCGCGCCGCGAAGGGAATGCCCGTGGCGCTGTCCAGGCGCTCGACGCCGAAGTCCCACACGCGGCGCAGCTCGTCGCGCTCGCGGGTCTCGACGTCCCAGCCGGTGACGACGGTGTGGTCGTCGGCCACGGGCTGGGTCCAGCGTCCGCCTAAAGCGGCGCGTTCCTCGCCGAAGTCGGTGCGCGTCTCGCGGGTCACCAGCAGCCGGCCGTCGGCGCGGTAGCTGTCGTAGTGCAGCGTGCTGTCGCGGGCGGTGTCCTGCCAGGAGCCCTTGAGCTCGACCTTGCCGCCGTCCTGCTGCTTGTGCACCCAGTTGGCCGCGGCGCGCTTCACGTCGCTGGCGGCCTCGGAGTGGGCCTCGTCGCGGGCGGTGGCCCAGGGCGTACCCAGCAGCGTCTCGATGGCGCGCTCGCTGGCGTTGCGCGACTGGCCGTGCTGCCAGAACGCGCTGAGGTTGAACGTGTCCCAGTCGCCGGCCTTCCACTGCAGGCGCGGCGCGATCTGGGCGGTGGTGCTGCGGCCCTCGTCGCGGCCCCGGATGGCCTGTGACTGCACCTGCCCGGCCGGCGTGCGCGAGACGCGCAGCTGCTCGTAGTCCGAGGCGTGGGCCGAGCGCGAGATGCTCAGCGGCACGACGAAGGACAGCGCGCCGATGCGGTCGCCCCACTGGAAAGCGGTGCTGCCGCCGGGCTGCAGCGCGCGGTAGTTGAGGTTGTTGCGCCATTCGCGCTGTTGCGTGCGCGGCGGCTCGCGCAGCACGACGTTGATGGTGCCGGCCACGCCGGGGTACTCGGCCGTGGCGCCGCTGACGACCTCGATGCGCTCCACGTCGGCCGGCGCCAGCGAGTCCAGCGAGAAGCCCGGCGGCGCCGGCTCGCCGTTGATGAGGATCTGCGTGTAGCCGCCGCCCAGGCCGCGCAGCCGCGGTGCGCCGCCGTCCATGGAGACGCCGGGCAGGCGCTTGAGCACGTCGGTCACGTCGATGTCGCCCTGCCGGTCCAGCTCCTCGCGGCCGTAGATGGACATGGCGACCGACTGGCGCCGCCGCAGGCTGTCGTCGGTCTCGGCGGCGGCGGTGATCTGCACGCGTTCCAACGAGTTGCCGGTGGGCGCGTCGGCCGCCTTGGGCGGCGCGGAAGCCGCCGACGCGGCCGGTGTAGCCTGAGCAGGCGCCGAGGCGGCGGGTTGGGGCGGCGGCGTCTGGGCCTGGGCGCCCGGGGCGCCCAGCAACAGCACCAGGGCAAGGAGGTGGCGGGTTGCGGTCATGCCGACTCGGGCGTGTTCCGCGCGTGGGTGCGCGGTCGGCCGAAGTGCCGGTTGGTCAGAAGAGGCCGAACTGTAAGAGCGCGACGGCCCCTTCCGGCGCCGTGCGCGCTGCCGCCGCGTGAGCCACCGCAGACGCGCCCGCCGGGCGGGTAGCACCTGCCGTTATGGCCTGGCGCGAACTTGGTATCGACCCCGCGCCCGCCGGGCTCAGGGGTTCACGCGCACGATCTTGCCGGCGCTCTCCAGCACCAGGTACAGCAGCCCGTCCGGGCCTTCGCGCACGTCGCGCATGCGGCCGGTGTCGGGGAACAGCTTCTCCTGCTCCACCACGCGGTTGTCGGCGCCCAGCTTCACGCGCTCCAGATGGCCGAACTTCAGCGAGCCGATGAAGAAGCTGCCTTGCCATGCCGCGCCGTACTTGGCGCTCTTCAGGTTCACCAGGCCCGCGGGCGCGATGGACGGCACCCACTTCACGTTGGGCTGCTCCATGCCGGCCTTGGCCGCGATGCCCTCGCCGATCCTGCCGCCACCGTAGTTCTCGCCGTAAGTGATGACGGGCCAGCCGTAGTTCAGCTTGGGTTTGATGAGGTTCAGCTCGTCGCCGCCCTGCGGGCCGTGCTCGTGTTCCCACAGCTGGCCCTTGGCGTCCAGCGCCAGGCCTTGCGAGTTGCGGTGGCCGTAGCTCCAGATCTCGGGCAGCGCGCCGGCGGTGGCGACGAACGGGTTGTCGGCCGGCACGCTGCCG
>CAMLKW010000050.1 GCA_946480605.1 uncultured Roseateles sp.
AAGAACAGGCCCAGCAGCACGTCGTGGAAAGGCCGGATGTCGGTCTCCACCTGGTGGCGGTACTCGGTCTCCGAGATCAGCATGCCGGCGACGAAGGCGCCCAGCGCCAGGCTCAGCCCCGCGTGCTCGGTCAGCCAGGCCAGGCCCAGCGTGACGAGCAGCAGGTTCAGCATGAACAGCTCCTCGCTCTTGCGCCGGGCCACCAGCGTCAGCCACCAGCGCATGGCCTTCTGGCCGCCGTACAGCAGCAGGCCCAGCACCACGGCCGCCTTCAGGGCGGCGATGGCCAGCGCATGCGCCATCTCGGCGCCGCTGCTGTTCAGCGCCGGGATCAGCACCAGCAGCGGCACCACGGCCAGGTCCTGGAACAGCAGCGAGCCCATGACCAGCTTGCCGTGCGGGCTCTCCAGCTCCAGCCGCTCGGCCATCAGCTTGACGACGATGGCGGTGGAGCTCATGGCCATGGCCGCGCCCAGCACCAGCGCGCCCTGCCATTGCAGCTCCCAGGCCACGCCCAGCATCGCGAAGGCCCAGATCAGCAAGGCGTTGCCGAACATGGCACCCGCCACGGTCAGCACCACCTGGGCCATGCCGATGCCGAACACCGCCATCTTCAGCGCGCGCAGCTTGGGCAGGTTGAAGTCCAGCCCGATGGAAAACATCAGGAAGACGACGCCGAACTCGGCCAGGTAGCTGATGCCGGCCGAGTCATGCGCCACCGCCAGCACGTTGGGACCGATGACCACGCCCACCACCAGATAGCCCAGCATGGGCGGCAGCTTCAGCGAGCGGCAGACCACCACGCCCAGCACTGCGGCGACGAGGTAGAGCAGGGCGAGGTCGAGCGAGGTCACCGGCGGATGGTATGCGGGCGGCCGGGTTTCCCGGCCCACCCCGGACAGGCGTGAAATCCACCACTGAAAACCGGGGCCATGCGTTGCTTGCATAAGCGCATACCCACTTGGCTAGACAAGTCGTTGAGGCGAAGCCCGCCTTCGCGCTACCGTTCGCCCCACAGAAAATTACGGAGCGTTTCATGCCCAACCTGTCCTTCGTCTCGCCCACGCGCAACAGTCCGTGGGGCACCTATCTGTCGCAGATCGATGCCGTCGAGCCCTATCTGGGTCACCTGCGCCGCTGGGTCGAGACGCTGCGCCGCCCCAAGCGGGCGCTGATCGTGGACATCCCCATCGAGATGGACAACGGCACCATCGCCCATTTCGAGGGCTACCGCGTGCAGCACAGCCTGACGCGCGGCCCCGGCAAGGGCGGCGTGCGCTACCACCCGGACGTCACGCTGGAAGAGGTGATGGCGCTGTCGGCCTGGATGACGGTCAAGAACGCCGCGGTCAACCTGCCCTATGGCGGCGCCAAGGGCGGCATCCGGCTGGACCCGGCCCTGCTGTCCATGAAGGAGCTGGAGAAGGTTACGCGCCGGTACACCAGCGAGATCGGCATCATCATCGGCCCCAACCAGGACATCCCGGCGCCGGACGTGAACACCAACGGCCAGATCATGGCCTGGATGATGGACACCTACTCGATGAACACCGGCGCCACCGCGACCGGCGTCGTCACCGGCAAGCCCATCCCGCTGGGCGGCTCGCTGGGCCGCGTGCAGGCCACCGGCCGCGGCGTGTTCGTCGTCGGCCGCGAGGCCATGCGCCGGCTCAACATCGACCTGGACGGCGCCCGCATCGCCGTGCAGGGCTTCGGCAACGTGGGCTCCATCGCGGCCAAGCTGTTCGCGGCCAACGGCGCCAAGATCGTGGCCGTGCAGGACCACACCGGCACCCTGGTCAACGCCAACGGCTTCGACATGCACAGCCTGCTGGACCACGTGGCCCAGACGCGCGGCGTGGCCGGCTTCAAGGGCGGCGACATGATCGCCAACGAGGACTTCTGGAACGTCAAGAGCGACGTGCTGATCCCGGCCGCGCTGGAAGGCCAGATCACCGCCGAGCGCGCTCAAGCGCTGCAGACCCGCCTGGTGCTGGAAGGCGCCAACGGCCCGACGACGCCCGACGGCGAGGCCGTGCTGGCCGACCGCGGCATCGTGGTGGTGCCCGACGTCATCGCCAACGCGGGCGGCGTGACGGTGTCCTACTTCGAGTGGGTGCAGGACTTCTCGTCCTTCTTCTGGACCGAGGACGAGATCAACGTGCGCCTGGACAAGATCATGATCGGCGCGTTCAAGCACATCTGGGAGACCGGCGAGCAGCACAAGATCCCGCTGCGCACGGCCGCCTTCACGGTGGCCTGCACGCGGGTGCTGCAGGCGCGCGAGGAACGCGGGCTGTATCCGTAAAGCAAAAGGCCGGCGCATCCGCGCCGGCCCGGTCTCAGTTCAGCGAGACCTCAAGCAAACGAAGGGCGCGCCCGAGTTTGCTTGACCCCCTCGGGGGCCTGGCGCGAAGCGACAGGCCTGGGGGCACTTACAGGCAGCACAGCAGCTGCTGCAGGCAGCAGGCGATGTCGCCGCAGCAGGCCTGGGCCGCGAAGGCGGCGGCGGAGCCGCCCAGCAGCGCGAGGGCCGCACCGATCTTGATGAGTCGGGATGTCATGGATGTCCTTTCGAAGTTGATGGATGCGTGAAAGCAGCCATCCACCTAGTCGGGCGGCGTCCAGGGCTCGCGCCGTAAGCCGGCGTCGAAGGAGAAGTGCGCTGCAAGCCATTGCGGCTCGCCGGTGACGGGCACCGGGAGCTGCGCCGCCATCGGCGCCGGCTGGGGCGCGGCACAGGCCTGGCAGGCGGCATTCGCGCATTGGGCCATGCCCTCGCAACCCTGCAGGCAACAGTCGCTGTAGCCGGCCGCCGCGCTCGCGACCGCCTGGCCGACGAAGGCCAGGCCGCAGAACAGCATCACGACGATGGCCAGCAACTTGCGCATGGCGCGATGGTAGTGGTGGGCGCCGCCCGCAGTCCAGGGCGCAGCGGAGGACAATCGCCGCCACCCTTCAAAAGTGACGGATGTAGGTACATAGGCTCAATTCCGTTCCCACCTATGGACAACCCTTGTCACGCTGGCAGAGTGCCGGCGCTGTGTCGCCGCAGGGCGAGCCACCCATGAACGCCGCTCCCACCGACCTACCATCCGCCGGGCTCGACCGCCGCCAGCTGCTGCAAGGCCTTGCGGCGTCCGCCTTGCTGCCCGCCAGCCTCCCGGCCCTGGCCGCACCCAAGCCGCTGATCGTCGGCGGCCTGCCCGTCACCTGCAACCTGACGCTGCCCGTGGCCTGCGCAGCGCGCGTGGCCAGCAACAAGGCCGGTGGCAACTCGGGCTTCGAGTTCCAGTACAGCAAGTACAGCGGCTGGCCCGAGATCAAGGAATCGCTGATGACGGGCAGCATCCAGGCCGCCTACATGCTGGCGCCGCTGGTGATGGACCTGGCCGACAAGAAGATCCCGGTCAAGATCGTCTCGCTGGGACACCGCTCGGGCGCGGTCATCATGGTGCGCACCGACTCGCCATACAAGAAGTTCAAGGACCTGACGGCCAAGCGCATCGCCATCCCCAGCCGCTTCGCGGTGGACTTTCTGTTCCTGCGCAAGATGCTGGCCCAGGAGGGCATGAGCCCGAAGGACATCCAGATCGTCGAGATGCCGCCGCCCGACATGCCCGCCGCGCTCTACGCCAAGGCCGTGGACGGCTACTGCACCGGCGAGCCCTTCGGCGCCGCCGCCCAGCGCGCCGGCTACGCCCGGCCACTGCGCATGACGCGCGACGAGTGGCGCAACTACATCTGCTGCGTGCTGACCGTGCGCGAGGAACTGATCGCCGAGAACCGCCCGCTGGTGCAGGACCTGGTGAACCACGTGCAGGGCGCCGGCCACTGGCTGGACCAGAAGCAGGACAACCGCAACAAGGCCGTCACGATCGCCGCCGGCCGCAAGTTCTTCAACCAGGACCCCAACATCATCAGGTTCGTGATGGAGAACCCGACCGACCGCGTGACCTATGGCGACCTGCGCATGATCCGCGCCGAGTTCGACGAGCTGATGAAGCTGTCCATCGAGGCCGGCACGCTGAAGAAGCCCGTGGCCTACGAGACCTACGTGGACGAGAGTTTCGTGAAGGCCGCCAAGGCCGCGCCCATACCCCTATGAAACGCCGCACCGCCCTGCTGCTGGCCGCCGGCCTGCCGATTCCTGCCCTTGCCGACACGCCGCGCCTGAAAGCCGGTGTCTTCGAGCCCGCTCAGGCCGCACCCGAGTTCGCGCTGAAGGGCAGCGACGGCGCCGCACTGAACCTTGCCCGCTTCAAGGGCCGGCTGGTGATGCTGGTGTTCGGATTCACGCTGTGCCCCGAGGTCTGTCCGACGACGCTGGCCACGCTGGCCCAGGCACGCAAGGACCTGGGCCCCGCGGCCTCGGACGTGCAGGTCGTGTACGTGACCGTGGACCCCGAGCGCGACGACATCGACCGCATCCGTCAGTACCTGGCCGCGTTCGACAAGAGCTTCATCGGCGGCACCGAGACGCCCGAGAAGCTGGCCGCGATGCGCAAGCGCTATGGCGTCGTCGCCGAGAAGATCGCGTCCAAGCAGCAGTCATCGCAGTCCCAGGCCTACGGCATGAACCACTCCACGTCGGTCTGGCTCATCGACCGCAAGGGCAAGCTCAAGGCCATGATGCCCTACGGCCACCCGGCCCAGGACTTCGTCCACGACCTCAAGCTGCTGCTGGCCGCAAAGTGAGAAGGTGGCCGTGGCTCCTCCTGCCGGTGGCGCTGCTGGCACCTCTCGGCTGGGCCGCCTTCGCTCCCATCGAACTTGCCACGCGCGACGAACTGTTCGAGATCCCGACCGGCACCTTCAAGCGCCGCATGTCGGGCGACAAGGTGGAGATCCTGCCCGACCGCATCGACCTGACGCTGGGCCTGAACGATCAGCTGCTGCTGCGCAACCGTGACGAGGTGCCGCAGCAGTTCGGGCCGGTGCTCATCATGCCGGGGCAGAGCTTCAGGCTGCCGTTCGAAGTGGCCTCCACCTACAGCTTCGACTGCAGCGCGCACGCCAGCGGCACGATGAGCGTCGTCGTCGCCCCCCACCCCGAGCCTGGATGGCAGCGGCTGCAATGGCGCTGGCAGCACTGGAAGAAGAACAGCAAAACGGAGACCGTCTCTTGAACTCAAGACTGGGCAAGATCTTGCCGCCGCTGGCCGTCATCGCGGCCGTCATCGCCGTCTGGTGGTGGGTCGTGGACCGCACCGACAGTCCCATCTTCCCGCGGCCCTGGGCCGTCGTCACCGGCACGCTGGAGCTGGCCGAGGATGGCACGCTGTGGGAGCACATCGGCGCCTCGCTGTACCGCGTGGGCATCGGCTTCGGCTGCGCCATGCTGGTGGGCATCCCGCTCGGACTGTGGATGGGCTGGGTGGCGGGCGCCTACCGCACCTTCAACCCCATCTTCCAGATGCTGCGGCCCATCTCGCCCATCGCGTGGATCCCGCTGGCCATCCTGTGGTTCGGCGTCGGCGAGGCCTCGCCCATCTTCCTGATCTTCATCTCGTCGGTGTTTCCGCTCATCGTGCAGACCACGGCCGGCGTGCACACCATCGACCGGCGCTACCTGCGCGCGGCGGCCAACTTCGGCGTCACGCGCGGGGTGATGTTCCGGCGCGTCGTCATCCCCGCCGTGCTGCCGGAAATCATCATCGGCATGCGCATCGGCATCGGCGTGGCCTGGCTGGTCGTCGTGGCCGCCGAGATGATCGCGCTGCGCTCCGGCCTGGGCTACCTCATCATGGACTCGCGCAACGCCGGCAACCGCTACGACCTCGTCATCGCCGCCATGATCATCATCGGCATGATCGGCCTGCTGCTGGACGGTGCCACCCGTCTGCTCGAAAAACTCAAAACGGTGCGGTGGCGCTATGTCCGCTGAGATCAAGCCTCCCAAGATCGCGGCCCAGGGCCTGACCAAGTCCTTCAAGGCCGCCAAGGGCAAGCCACTGTCCGTCCTCGACGGCGTGGACTTCGAAGTCGCCGAGGGCGAGTTCGTCGCCATCGTCGGCCCGTCGGGCTGCGGCAAGTCCACGCTGATGAACATCCTCGCCGGCTTCGAAACGCCGGGCGGCGGCAGCCTGCTCATCGACGGCAAGCCGCATCCGGGCCCCAGCCCGCAGGGCATCGTCATCTCGCAGTACGGCTCGGTGTTCCCGTGGCTGACCGTGCAGCAGAACCTGATGTTCGGCCTGCAGGGCAAACACGCCGGCAATACCGAGCTCGCCGACCACTACGCCGCGATGGTGGGCCTGAAGGGCTTCGAGAACGCCTACCCGCACGAGCTGTCGGGCGGCATGCTCAAGCGCGTGGAGCTGGCACGGGCCTTCATCGTGAAGCCCGAGATCCTCTACCTGGACGAGCCGTTCTCCGCGCTGGACGCGCTGATGAACCTGCGTATGCGCAACGAGCTGCTGCGCATCCTGGCCGAGGAGCGCCACACCGTGCTGCTGATCACACACGACGTGGACGAAGCGCTCTACATGGCCGACCGCATCCTCGTGCTGTCGCCGCGGCCCACGCGCATCCAGGCCCGCTTCGAGCTGGACATGCCGCATCCGCGGCGGCTCATCAGCCCGGAGATGGACCAGCTGCGCGAGGCGATCCTGAAGGAGCTGGGCCTCGAAATGCCGGCCTAGCCTTTCAGCACCGAGCCCGTGCTGTCCAGCACGCGCAGCGTCACCGGCATGGCCCCGCCCACGCTCTGCGTGACGGTGCAGAAGTCCTCGAAGGTGTCCAGCACGCGCTGAATGTGGCCCAGCTCCGCGGCCGGCTTGCCCAGGTGCAGGTCCACGGCCAGCCCTTGCACGCGCTGGCGGTTGCGCTCGTTGCGGCCCACCGTGGCGCGGACCTCGGTGCGCAGCGGCGACGGGTCGTCCTTGTACTTCTGACAGGCGAACCACAGCGACGCGCTGAGGCAGTTGCCCACCGCCGAGGCCAGCAGCTCCACCGGGTCGGGCCCCAGACCGGTGCCCAGCGGCGGCGGCTCGTCGGCCAGCAGCACGGGCAGCTCCGGCGCGTAGTGATGTTCGAACTGGTAGCCCTGACGCTGGATCAGGGTGACGCTGGGGTTATCCATGGATGCTTGCGGAATGACGGGGAGGACAGGCGCCAAAGTTATCACCTTGCCAACCCCACCCGCCATTCACCTTCGAACAGGGCAACCGCCGCGACGTGTCACCAGTGCTTCTGGTACGAGTCGGCCACCTTCTTGACGAGGGTGCTCCACTCCTTCGCGCGTTCCTTCACTTCCTTCTCTCCATCGGCGGGGTTCAGGGCTGCCTTGGGTTGCTGGGTGTTGAACGGCTGCGCCTGATCCTTCAGGGCCTTGGCATTCGGCAGATCCGAGAAACCGCCTTTCGTCTGCGCGGTCTCCAGGGAGACCAGCGCCATGCAGAGGTCGCGGGTGCCGCCGTTCTTGACCAACTGATCCCAGGTGGCGACGGTCGGCGTGGCCTTGACCTTCTGCAGTTCGGCAAGGGCCTTCATGACCGCCTTCTTCACCTGCTGCACCGCCAGGCTGGCGACCTTGTCGATCATCTCCTGCTGCGTCAGCACCTTGCCCAGCTCGACGGCATTCTTCTGAAGCGTCTTCTCCTTGTACTCGGCCAACGAGACGATCTCGTCGATGCCGGTGATCAGGACCTTCAGGGCCCGGTAGGTGTTGGGCTTGCCGACCTTGTCCATCTCGGCAAGCGATGCCTTGGCCAGCTTCTTGAGCTCCTCCTTGCGAAGAATGTCCATCTTCGACACGTAGGACTTCAGCAGGAATGGCACATCGGCGTGCGTCTTACCCTTGCGTTGGCCGATGGCATCCGACATGTCGATCTCGCCCTTTTCGAGGGCCAAACAGATGTCCTTGAAGGGCTTGGTCTCTTTCAGCATGTCGTTGAACTTGCCGGTTTCCTTGGCCTTGAGCCACTCGCTCTTGCGAGTCGCCTCGAAGGCCTTCCAGAGCGCGTCCCACTTGGTGTCGAGCGTTGCCACTTGCCATCTCCTTAGCTGCGGTTGTCAATTCAACCTGGCATGAGTAGACGATGGGGGCAGAAAGTTCCGCGCAAGGACCGAGCTGCGCTGTCGTCGGCCTGCGCCCCCGACGCGTTGCGGGCTGCCTCCGCTCGACGGCGGAATAATCCAACCATGCTCCGTTTTTCCTCCCTGCTCCTGCCGCTGCTGCTGACGGCCCTGCTGACCGGCTGCGGCGGCCTGCCCAAGGCCTCCGACAAGTCCAAGAAGGTCTATCAGGGCGAGAGCTTCGCCGCCGAAGAGACCTTTTCGCGCCTGTTCGACGCCAACGTGGACGACACCTGCGAGGCCGCACGCCGCGCGCTGCTGAGCCAGGGCTACGTCATCGGCAAGGCAGCCAGCGGCCTGGTGCAGGGCGCCAAGCGCTTTCAGCCCGAGGGCGAGGTGCACGTGGAGATCGGCTTCAACGTCGTCTGCGTGGGCGACGGCCCCAAGAACCAGGTCGCCACCGCCTACGTCAGCGCCCAGCAGGACCGCTACGTGCTGAAGAAGAACGCGCAGGCCGCCAGCCTGGGCGTCAGTGCGCTGGGCTCCATCTCGGTGCCGCTGTCGTCCACCGAGGACTCGCTGGTCAAGGTCGCGTCCGAGACCATCCCGGCCGGCGAGTTCTACGACCGCTTCTTCGTGCTGATGAGCCGCATGCTGCGCGAGAACACCAGCGAGAAATGATGCCCCTCGTCTGGTCTCGCCCCGCTGGACGCGGGCAAGCCCGGCCGGTCCCCCGAGGGGACGGCGATGCTTGCGGCGTTGAGCCGCAAGCACATCGCCTGCGGGCCAGCTTGGGAGCGGCCCGGCGCTCGGCCCGCTTGGGATCTGTTCGTCTTTGATCGCCATGAACCGTCTCGCCTCCGAACTGCAGCGCCTGTACGCACCGCCCCCGTCTGCATCCGGTAAGGCGCGCGCCCTGCTGCTGGAGCTGGCCCGCCCCGCCGACTGGGGCGCGCTGGGCGCCGTCTGGCGCGGCGTGCAGGCCGAGCTGCAGCTGCCCGCGCCGGGCATCGCCGTGTCGGGCACGGACGGGCTGCAGCTGTGGTTCTCGCTGCAACAGCCGGTGCCCGCCACGCGCGCGGCGGACTTTCTGGCAAGGCTGCAGGCGCGCTACCTGCCCGGCGTCGCCCCGGCCCGCGTGCGCCTGCTGGCCTCGGCCACCGTGCCGCCGGTGCCCGCACAGGACGCGGCCAGCGGCAACTGGTCGGCCTTCGTCGCGCCCGACCTCGCGCCGGTGTTCGTCGACACGCCCTGGCTGGACATCCCGCCGGGCACCGACGGCCAGGCCGACCTGCTGGCGCGGCTGGAGAGCATCAAGCCCGGCGCCTTCGACGCGGCGTTGCACGCACTGCGGCCAGAGGGCGGCGCTGCCCCGGTGACGGCTGCGGGTCCAGACCTGGACCCGCGGCGTTTCCTGCAAGACGTGCTGAACGACGAGACCGTCGCACTGGCCCTGCGCATCGAGGCGGCCAAGGCCCTGCTGCCGCAGCGCGGATGAACCTGCGCGCGCGCCCACCCCGGCTGCGCCGCTGGCTGAGCTTCACGCTCGCGATGCTGGCGCTGAGCGGCTTCGCGGCACTGGCCGGCGAGATGCGCGCGTCGGGCACGGCGGGCTGGGACACGGCGGCGCTGCAGCTGGCGCAGCAATGGCGCGCCGCGCATCCGCTGGTGGAGGCCGTCATGCGCGAGTTCAGCAGCCTGGGCAGCACGCCGGTGCTGACGCTGTTCACGGTGCTGGCCGCCGTCTACCTCTGCTTCGTCGGCCGCCCGGCCCGCGCGTTCGCGGTCAGCGTGGCCATGAGCACCGGGGCGCTGGCCGTCACCGCGCTGAAGGCCGGCTTCGGCCGCGCCCGGCCCGATCCGGCCTTCGCGGCGCTGGTGCAGGAGGGGCTGAGCTTTCCGAGCGGCCACGCCAGCATGTCGGCCGTGTTCTACCTGACCGTGGGCGCGCTCGTCGCGCAGCGCCACGACGGCCTGCACCTGCGCGCCGTCGTGGTCGCCATCGCGGTATTCATGACCCTGCTGATCGGCGTGACCCGCGTGATGCTGGGCGTGCACTGGGCCAGCGACGTGCTGGCCGGCTGGGCCTTCGGCGCCGGCTGGGCGGCGCTGTGGTTCTGCATCGCGGCGCGGCTGCGCGACGCGCGCACGGATTCGGCGGCCTGACGGCTGCGCCTCAGGTGCCCACCGTGTGGGCATCCCGCGCCAGCCGCCAGCCCCCCGCCTCCAGCCGGTAGATGCTCAGGCGATAGCCGGCCAGCCGCGTGCCGGCACCGCCGGCGCGCGGCGCCAGGGCCAAGGTTTCGCGGGCACGGGTGTAGGCCAGGTCGCCCGCCACCACCACCTCTTCCAGCTCGCTGGTGCAGTGCAGCTCGTAGTCGCGATGCCCGGCGGTGAAGCCGGCCGGAAACTCCGCGCTCCCGAACGGCGCCCGGCCTGGGTGGATGAACACGGCGTCCTCGGCCATGAGGCCGAGCACGCACTCCAGGTCGGCAGCGTTGACGGCATCGATGAACCGGGCGTGGGCCTCACGCACGGCGGTCTCTTCAGGGCTCATCGCGGATCTCTCCTCAGCTGGCCAGGCGTTTCGCCCGGCCCATCAGCAGCTCGCGCTGCACCTCGTTGTCGGTCAGCTCCGCCGCGCGCAGGTAGGCGTCGCGCGCCTCGCCGACGCGGCCCAGGCGTTCCAGCACGTCGGCCTGGGCGCCGGCCAGGAAAGGGTAGCGCTTGAGCTGCGGCTCGGCCGCCAGCGCCTCCAGTAGCGGCAGCGCCGCCGCCGGGCCGCTGGCGAAGCTGATGGCCACCGCACGGTTCAGCGCGATGACGGGCGAGGGGTTCAGCGCCAGCAGGCGGTCGTAGCCGGCCACGATGGCGCCCCAGTCGGTGTCCTCGGCGCGGGCGGCGCGGGCGTGGCAGGCGGCGATCGCGGCCTGCAGCACGTAGGGGCCGGGGCCGGTCCCGCCCAGGCCCAGCGCGCGCTCCAGGGCGGCCAGCCCGCGCTGGATCAGCAGCCGGTCCCAGCGGCGCCGGTCCTGGTCGGGCAGCAGCACGGGGCGGCCTTCGGCGTCCAGCCGCGCGGGCAGGCGCGAGGCCTGGATCTCCAGCAGCGCCGCCAGGCCGTGCACCTCGGCCTCGTGAGGCAACAGGTGCTGCAGCTGGCGCACCAGGCGCAGCGCCTCGTCGCACAGCGCCGGGCGCAGCAGACTCGCGCCGCTGCCGGCGCTGTGGCCCTCGTTGAAGATCAGGTAGACCACCGCCAGCACCGCGCCCAGGCGCTCGGCGCGTTCGCCGGCGCCCGGCAGCTCGTAGGCCTGACCGTTCAGCGCCTTCTTGGCGCGCACGATGCGCTGGGCCACGGTGGTCTCGGGCTGCAGGAAGGCGCGCGCGATCGCGGCCGTCTCCAGCCCGCCGAGCAGCCGCAGCGTCAGCGCCACCTGAGCCTCGCGGGGCAGCACCGGATGGCAGGCGATGAAGATCAGCCGCAGCTGCTCGTCGCCGATGGCGGCCTGGTCGCGCGCGGCGTCAAGGCCGTCGCTGAAGTCGGGCACCACATGCGTGCCGGCGGCCTCGTCGTCGGCGGCCAGGTGCTCGTGCTCGCGCTCCAGCATGGCGCGGCGGCGCAGCCGGTCCAGCGCCTTGTTGCGGGTGGTGGTCATCAGCCATGCGGCGGGGTTGGCGGGCTGGCCGTCGCGCGGCCAGCTGTCCAGGGCTGCGATGAGGGCGTCCTGGGCGCAGTCCTCGGCCTCGTCGAGGTCGCGCAGCAGCTTGGCCGCCGCGCCCACGAGGCGGCTGCGCTCGATGCGCCAGACGCCGGCGGCCAGGTCGGCATGCGCAGTCACGTGCCGTCGTAGGCTGCCTTGAGCCCGGCAATGTCGATCTTGTGCATGGCCCAGACGGCCTGGAACACGCGCTGCACGCGGGCGTCGTCGGGATCGCGGATCATCTCGAACCAGGCCCTGGGAATGAGCTGCCAGGACAGGCCCCAGGCGTCTTCCACCCAGCCGCACGCCTTCTCGCGGCCACCGCCGTCGGGCAGCTGCTCCCACAGGTGGTCGATCTCGGCCTGGTCGTCGCAGGCGACGGTCAGCGAGAAGGCTTCGTTGAGCTTGAAGTGCGGGCCGCCGTTGAAGGCCGTCATCTCCAGGCCCAGCAGTTCGTACTGCACGACCATCACCGTGCCGGCCTGGCCCGGCGCGTTCGCGCCCCAGCGCTGCGTGTGCAGCACCCGTCCGCCGCCAAAGACCTTCAGATAGTGCGCCACCGCATCCTCGGCGCCACGCTCGTACCAGACGAAGGGCGTGAGCTTCTGCTGGATCTGCATGGTGTGCTCCTCAGGCCGCGGGCGGTTCGCCGGTCATGTGGACCAGCTCCCAGATGTGGCCGTCGATGTCCTCGAAGCCATGGGCGTACATGAAGCCGTGGTCCTGCGGCGCGCGCGGCACGCTGCCGCCGGCGGCGCGGGCTTTGGCGACGAGGCCGTCGACCTCCTCGCGGCTCTCGCAGGACAGGCACACCAGCACCTCGGTGGCCGCCTTGGCGTCCACCAGCGGCTTGGCGGTGAATCCCTTGGCGAAGTCCTCGGCCAGCAGCATGGCGTAGAGGTTGGGGCCCAGCTCCAGGCAGGCGCCCTGGTCGTTGGTGAACTGCGGATTGAAGCGGTAGCCCAGCGCCTCGAAGAAGGCCTTGCTGGCGGGCAGCTGCTTGCAGGGGAGGTTGACGAAGATCTGCTTGTGCATGGTGTTTCCGTTCAATGGGTGGACTCGGACAGGGCCTTCAGGCGCTGCAAGGCCTTGGGCCAGCTGTCGGCGAGGAAGTCGGTGAAGCCGTCGTTCCAGCTCTGCAGGTGCACCGTGAGCTGCGTGCCGCCGTCGGGCCGGGCGCTGAACTCGTAGCGCTCGACCGCGGGGTTCTGGGCCAGCGGGCTGTCGGCCACGGGCCGGCCGTCCTTGATCTCCCCCACCAGCCGCAGCGACAGCTTCTCGTGCAGCACGCGCTCGTCCACGATGGCCTCCATGCCGAAGCCCTGCGGGTCCAGGAAACGCAGCCGGCGGCCCGCCTCCCAGCGGCCCTCAAAGTAGGAGCCCTCGCAGAAGGGGCTGGTCCAGTCGCGATAGGCGATGGGGTCGAACATGCAGTCCCACACGCGGGCCACGGGCGCGGCGATGGCGATGCCGTACTGCAAGTCCTTCATGGCTGGGCCTCCGCCAGTTGGCGCAGGTTGGCCAGCCCATCCTCGAAGTCACGGCCGATCATGCGATCCATGTCGACGAACACACCCATCAGCTTGGACAGGAAGTTTGCCGGGCCCTGCATGGCCCAGCGCACCTCAGTCGCGCCGTCGGCCGTGGGCTGCAGCGAGAACTCGGCCTGGTTGTGCGCCTCGAAGGGCTTCACGAAGTCCAGCTTCAGCTGCACGGCGCGGCCGGGCTGCTGGCCGGTGATCTCCAGGCTGCCGCTGCCGACCTCGCTGCTGTCCCAGTCGTAGCGCGAGCCGACGCCGCTGGCCGCGCCGCTGTAGGCACTCTTCAGCAGCGGGTCCTTGCGCTCGTAGGGGTTCCAGCGGTTGAAGGCACGCAGCTCGCTGACCAGTGGCCAGAGCTTGTCGGCCGGCGCGGCGATGCGCAGCCGGCGCTCGACGCGGAACTCGTCCGGCCGCGTGGCCGCATAGGCCAGCAGCAGCCCCAGCGCCACACCCAGGCAGATCAGGATGAGTGAGAGGTTGCTCATGCTGCCCCGCCTCATGCTGCGCCGATTTCCATGTCGCCGCCGGGGCCGAAATCGGCCTCCTCGTACAGCGGGCGAACCTCGATCTCGCAGCTCATGCCGACGAAGGGCGCCGGGAAGCGGCTGGCCCAGGCCCGCGCCTCGTCCACCGAGCGCACCTGGATGATGGTGTAGCCGGCGATCAGCTCCTTGGTTTCGGCGAAGGGGCCGTCGATGACCTCGCGGCGGCCGTCGGCATGGTAGCGCTGGCGCCAGCCATCGCGGCTGGGGCGCAGGCCCGCGCCGTCCAGCAGCACGCCGGCCCGCGCCATCTCCTCGTGGAAGGCGCCCATCTCCTCGAACAGCTTGGCGTACTCGGGACCGGGCTTGTCGCCGCGCTCGCTGACGGCGGTGGCGCGGACTTGAATGATGAATCGCATGTCGTCTCTCCTGGGTGTTGGAGGCAGCTCGATTCGCCGCCTTCATGCCCACGACGATCCATGCGACCCGGTCTCGACAAACTTGGGGATTTCACCGGGTACCTGGATCGGAATATTTCCAAACCCACATCAGCGACGCTGAGCAACCAGTCGGCAGGCATCGAAAAGGTTGACCGGCAAACCTACCTGCCAGTTCAGCAGCTTGCTGAACGGCAGTCCTGTCATGCGCTGCAGTTGATACCCGATGAGAGACAACGGAACCTTCTTCCAGGGGTGCTCCACCGACACGACATCAAGACCGTGCGCGGCCAGCAATGACTTCAGCGACTGCACGGTAAAAAAGAACAGATGTTGAGGTGGCGTCATCAGCCGCCATTTCGCACCCATCAGCCGGCTGATGGCCGAACCGAAATCGCCTGTCGTCACCACCAGCTTGCCACCTGGCCTGAGGGCCTTTGCCACCAGGTCGATCACCGCATTCGGATCCTGCAGATGCTCGATGACATCGAGCATCACGACCGCGTCCAAATCACGCCCCACGTTGTCTACGGTCGCAATCCCGCTGATGACGTCATGCCCCCGCGACCGTGCAGCTGATGCGGCAGCATCCGAGATCTCGATCCCTCTGACCTTGAAGCGCTCGCTCGCGACATCCAGGAAGAAGCCGAAGGCACAACCGATCTCCAACAGCTGCCCCCCGCTTGCGCCATGAAGTTTCAGCAGGTGCAAGATGTCACGAAACTCGGCTCGCAGAACGTCTGCCGAGCCTTCGTAGTCGCCATAGCCATCGCTGTGTCCACCCTGAAAATAGTCACGGGTGTAGTAGGTCTGAGGCACGAAATCCGACACCTCGGCCGCCCCCAGGCCACAGCTGGGGCAGCCATGAATCGCGTAACCGGAGGCGCGAAAGCGAAAGACGGTTTCAGTCCCGCAAGCAACACAGCTCAAAGCACCCTCCCAGGCAGCCCGTCGGCGCGAGAGTGCATTGTGTCGAACAAGCTTGACGGGTCAATACGGCAATTTCATCCCTGACGGCGAACCCGCGATCTTCAGGTGTAGCAGGGACCGACGCCGCGGATCTCGACCGTTGCCCACTCCGCTGCGGGGCAACGCTCGGCCCACGCCATCGCGACGTCGGGGTCCTCGGTGTCCAGCAGGAAATAGCCACCCACCATTTCCTTGGCCTCGGCGAAGGGGCCATCCCAGACCTGGGCGCCGCCGTCGCGCTTGACCAGCCGCTTCGCGGCCGTGCCCAGCGAGTTCACGCCCAGCAGCAGCCCTGAGGCCTGCAGTTCGGCAGCGAAATCCAGCATGCGCTGGTAGACCACCTCGCCGGAGGCGCGACCGCGCTCGGCGCGCTGGCCAATGGGTTCGACGATGAGCAGCATCTGGGGCATGGTGGGCGTGCGCAACGGGTGGCGAGGCCTTGATTCTGGCTCCACCGGATTCCGGAATGTGGCAGCAGGAAGGGTGTACGCTCACTAAGCAAGCCACTCAGCGGAGGCCGAGATGGACGACATGACCCATGTCGCGATACTGCTCGTGAAGGCAACGCCCGAGCTGCCCATCGTCGGCACGGCCTCGGGCCGCGCCAAGGTGCTGGGCTACGACCCGCAGGCGCTGCGCGACATGCCGCTGTCGCTGCTGTGCCCGCTGCGCCAGCCAGACGGCCGCCCCTCGGCCGAGACGCTGGACGGCGTACTGACCCAGCTGCAGAGTGCCGGCTCGCTGAGCCTGCCGTGGAGCTTCCAGACCCGCGACGGCGAGACCCGCCCCCATGAGCTGCACCTGACGCTGACGGAGCGCGACGGCGAACCGCAGGTCGCCGTGTGCCTGGTGGACGTGAGCCGCATGCAGTTCGCCGAGGTGCTGAACCAGGCCAAGAACGAGCTGCTGGAGATGGTGGCCACCGGCCAGCCGCTGCGGCCCGTGCTGGACCGGTTGACCGCCCTCATCGAGTCGCAGTTCACGGGCCTGTACTGCACCGTGCTGCTGCTGGACCTGGACGGCCGCCACGTGCACGTGGGCGCCGGACCGCGCATGCCGGCAGCCTACATGCAGGCGCTGGAGGGCGCCGAGATCGGCCCCACGGCCGGCTCCTGCGGCACGGCCATGTTCGACGACCGGCTGGTGGTGGTGGACGACATCGCCACCCACCCGCTGTGGGCCGCCTACCGCGACCTGGCCCTGCCCTATGGCTTCAGGGCCTGCTGGTCGGCCCCCATCCACGGGCCGCAGCAGCAGGTCATCGGCAGCTTCGCGATGTACTACCGCGAGCAGCGCCGCCCGGGCCCCGAGGAGCTGGCCGCGCTGAACACGGCCAGCCATCTGGCCGGCATCGCCATCGACCAGGAGCGCCGCACCGAGGAGCGCCGCCGCGCCGCGCAGTGGCTGGAGGAACAGGTGGCCAGGCGCACCGCCGAGCTGCTGGCCGCGCAGGACGAGCTGGTCAGCAGCCGCAAGCTGGCGGCGCTGGGCCAGCTGCTGGCCGGCATCGCGCACGAGATGAACACGCCGCTGGGCAACGCGCTGCTCAGCGCCACGGCGCTGCACGCGGGCAGTCGCGCGTTCGCCGAGCGCATGGCCGGCGGCGCACCGCTGAAGCGCCAGGAGCTGGCCGACTGGGTCGCGCAGACCGGCGCCGGTGCCGAGCTGGTGGAGCAGAGCGTGCAGCGGGCGCTGCGGCTCATCAACCGCTTCAAGCAGCTCACCGAGGGCAGCGACCGTGCCACGCGCACGCGCTTCGACCTGCGCCAGGCCGTGCTGCAGGCCTGGGCGCGCGTGCAGTCGCGGCTCGGCGTGGAGCAGGTGCGCCTGGGCTGCGAGCTGCCCGAAGGCTTCATGCTGGACGGCTACCCCGAGGTGCTGCAGCAGGTGCTGGAGCAGCTGCTGGAGAACGCCTGCCT
This sequence comes from uncultured Roseateles sp., assembly GCA_946480605.1. Next base: position 17,069 of record CAMLKW010000050.1, read on the forward strand.
GCACGCCTTCGGCAACGACCGGGCCGGCCACATCCGCGTCACCGCGCAACGCAGCGGCGAGACGCGACTGTCGCTGGAGGTGCGCGACAACGGCGTCGGCATGCCAGCCGCCGACGTGGAACGCGCATTCGAGCCCTTCTTCACGACCGCCTTCGGCCAGGGCGGCAGCGGCCTGGGGCTGTTCGTCGCACACAGCTTCGCCACCGGCCTGCTGGGCGGCAGCCTGCAGCTGGAAAGCGAGCCCGGCCAGGGCACCGTGCTGCGACTGGAACTGCCGCTGCAGGCCGACACGGCGCTGGCCCTGGCGGCCTGAGCATCAGCAAAGCTGATGACGGGAAAGCCCCGTGGGAGCGGCGCGGGTGCGGGCCTAGGCTCGCATCACCCCGTGAAAGGAGCTCGCCATGAAGCACGCGATGAAGGCCGCGCTGACAGCCCTCGCCCTGTCGCTGACGGCCGGCACCGGCTGGGCCGCAGACCCCGAACGCATCGACAAGCCGGCCGCCCAGCTGGGCACCAGCTGGCGGCTGCGCATCGCCGACGGCATGACCAAGGTCCCGATCTCCGAAGCCGGGTACCGCATCGGCGCCGTGACACCCGGTGAGGTCCAGATCATGGACGACAGCAACGAGGTTTTCGGCGTGCTGGATGGCGCCAGCTACGCGCTCAAGCGTGCCGGCGACATCGTCTTCGAGCCGGGCTTGCAGCGGGCGCGCTACCCGATGGCGCCCGGTGACCGCTGGCAGTCCGCTTACAGCTACAACAGCCCGCAGTGCGGCATCACGCAGGCCACGCTGGCCTTCAAGGCCGTGGCCTGGGACGACGTGAGCGTGCCGGCCGGCAAGTTCCGCGCGCTGCGCGTCGAGTCCGAAGGCACGCTGCGCAACGGCTGCGGCAACAACCGGCAGGCGCACAAGCACTGGTACGCGCCCGACCTCACCATGCCCGTGCGCCAGGAATCGACCTTCTACGCGGGGGGCCGCATCGGCCGCTACGAATTGCACGAGCTGATGAGCCTGACGCGCCCCTGAACGTCCTCAGCGCCGCATCGGCGAGCCGCCACGCCAGGCCGGGTCGCTCCAGCGCTGGAACGCGCCCAACAGCGCCGGCTCGGGCGACTGCCGCTCGGTGGCCAGGCCGGCCAGCGCCACCACCTCGAAGCTGCGGCGGTAGCGGCCCTCGGCGCGGAACTCGCGCGCCACCAGCAGCTGCTGGCCGCCCGGCACCCAGCCGGCGAACTCGGCCACGCCCAGGCCCGGCTGGGCCGGCGCCGGCGGCATGACCTCCACGCGCCAGCCGCCCGCCCTGCCCGGCTCCCTGATGAACAGCCACAGCTCGCGCCAGCCGTCCAGCGGCTGCACCGCCAGCGCAAGCGCACGACCCTCGCGGTTCAGCGACGCCGAGGCCAGCGACACCTGGCCGAAGCTGCAGCGGCGCGCCACCGGCCTGCTGGCCTCGCTCAGCACCACGCAGCGCTCGCCGTCGACGCCGGGCTGCAGCGCCAGCTGCACGGTGCCGAAGTCGCGCGCCGTGGACGCCGTGCCCAGCCAGCGCGCCGCGTTCACGCGCATGGCGGCATCGTTGTAGGCGGGCTGGTCGTCCTCGGTCAGCTCGGCGGGCGCGATGCCGGCGAACTCGACCAGCGCCGATGCGCCCTCGCCACCGCCACCCCGGCGCGCCTGCGCAAACGCCAGGCTGGCGCTGACCGAGGCGCGGCGCATCAGCAGCCGGTTCTTCCAGTGGACGGGCAATGCCGCGCCGTCCACCTGGGCCAGCACCTGCTGGCGCCACTGGTCGCGCGCCTCGGCCTCGCGCACGGTGGCACGCGGGTCCAGGCATTCGGGGCGGGTCAGCGCCAGCGCCGCGCGCACGCGCTGCTCGGGCGCGGCGGCCGTGGCCAGCAGGCGGCGGAACACCTCGCCGTCGTAGCAGACCTGCACACGGCCGTCCTCCACGTCGAACTGCTCGAACTTCAGGCCGTAGCGCGCGGCCACGTCGAGCTGCGCGGCGAGCTGGCCCTCGGTGGGCCTGGCGTCGCGCAGCGAGGCGCGGTCGGCGATGCGCTCGGCGAACGTGCCGATCGCGTCCAGCGCCTCGGCGCCGCCGGGGCCGGCCATCTCGGCCTTTGTTGCCGCCTGCACGTAGGCCGCGGCCAGGCCCAGCCCCAGGCCTTCGGTGCCCCATTGCTGGCGCGCCAGGCGCAGCTGGGCGAGCAGCTCCTCGCTCGCGCCCTCGCCGCGCGGCACCAGCAAGACCTGGCCCTTGCGCAGCCAGCCGCCACGCTCGCGGCGGTAGTCCCACACCTGCCAGTGGTCACCGCGCTCGCCGCGGATTTCCAGCGCCTCGCCACGGCCCATCTGGGCCTGCAGCGACGCCGTGTCGCGCGGCGCACCGCGCAGCGGCGCGTCCTGCACGACGAGTCCGGCGCGCGGGACGGCGGTCGGCTCGGCGGCCTCCGCCTGCGTGATGACGACGGCCGCGGTCGCGGCGGCGACGACGATCAGGACAAAACGGCGCATGGTGGCTTACTCCTGCTCCGTGTGGCCGCCTTCCGCAGCCTGGACCGGCGGCGTGGTGCCGGCCAGCAACGCGTTGCCGATGAAGCCGCCCGACCCCGGCGGCGCGATGATGACCTGCACCTTGTCGGACAGCTTGTCCACCATCGCCTTCTGCACCAGCAGCGGGTGCCGGGTCAGCAGCGCGCCCTCGGCGGCCATCTGCCCCGCGCTGGCCTTGCCGGTCTGCGCGATGCGGTAGGCCTCGGCGTCGGCCAGCTTCTGGCGCGCCTCGGCCTCGGCGGCGATCTCGATGCGGCGTGCCTGGGCCTGCCCTTGGGCCTGCTTGATGCGCGCGGCGCTGTCGGCCTGGGCTTCCAGCGCGCGCTGCTCGATCTGCTTCTGCTTGAAGGGCAGCACATGCTTCATGGCCTCCTCCTGCGCCTTGGCGGCAATGACCTGCTCGCGGCCCGCGGCCTCGGCGGCGGTTTCGCGGCGCAGCTTGTCGGCCGTGGCCTGCAGCTCGGTCTGCTTGACCTGCTTCTCGCTGATCTCCAGCGTGTAGCGCATGCGCTCGCTGGCCAGGCTGTCGGCCAGCAGGCGGTCCATGCCCTTGCGGTAGTCGGCCGGCAGGTCCACGGAGCCGATCTGCACGCCGCGCAGCACGATGCCGTCGGCGGCCAGCTTCGCACCCAGCTCGGCCTCCAGCGCCGCGGCGATCTCGGCGCGCTGGCTGGAGAAGATCTCACGCACCGTGTGGCGGGCGATCTGCTTGTAGACCACGGCCTGCACGGCCGGCGCGATGACGTCGGCCTCGACGTCATCGGGCAGCTTGCGTGACAGCTCGGCGAGCCGGGTGGCGTCCACGGTCCAGCGCAGATTCATGTCCAGGCCCAGCGACAGGCCCTCCACCGACTGCAGCGGCGCCGGGCCGTCCGCACGGGCGATGGCCGCGGGGCGGTAACTCCGGTCGCGCAGCGGGAACAGGCGCACCTCGTGCAGGCCGGAAATGCGCAGAAAGCTGCCGCTGCGGAACTCGGTCGTGCCGCCGCTGAAGGAGTTGGTGCGCAGCGCCGCCTGGCCGGCCGGCACGGGTTGGAGCGGCGGATGGGTTGCGACGGCATAGCCCGCCGCGGTCACGGCCGTGACGAGCAGCAGCGGCAGCAGCGCGCGGCGCAGCGAACGCGTGGCGGCGGGAAGGGCGTCAAGGCTGCGCCCGGCCCCGCGGCCGAAGGCGTTGCGCAGCGAGGCGGCGAGGGACTTGAGGCGGTGCAGCATGGTGACGGGCTCCTTGGCCGGTGGTCTTGCATCGGCTCGATGCATGACGGCCATGGTTCCCGGTCACGCGGGAAGGGACGAGTGCGGCGCGGGGTGAAGCTCTTCCGGGGGCGCGGAAGGAATCTTCCCGGGCCGTTCAGCCCCTGACCTGGAGGCAGGCCTTGCCAAGCACCGGCGGCTCGATGCGGCCCGCGGGGACACTCAGCCAATGAACGGCGGCCTCGCCGGGCCGGCGACTATGCCAACAAACGGCGTCCCGTGAGGCATGGCGGTCCGCCCGCGGCGCTGGCGCCTGCTCTGTCAGGCGTGGTGCTCCGCATCCGCCGGTGGCACCACCCAGCCGTGCATGCGCTCCTCGTAGACCGACACGGTGGGCGGCGGGAAGCTGGGGTCGGCGAAGGCGCCGACGGGGATGGCCACGAAATCCTCCAGGCCCAACAGCTCGTACCAGACCGTCGCGCCGCACCTCGGGCAGAAATGGAACTTCGCACCCGGACCCTCGTCACCGGCCCGCGCAAACACGGTGGATGTGCCGGCGACTTTGACGTCCTCCCGCCGAAACCGCGCCTGCTGGCCGAACACGCTGCCCGTGCGGCGCTGGCAGGCCAGGCAGTGGCAGATGGAGATCCGCACGGGCTCGCCGCTCACCTGCGCGGTGAGCTGGCCGCAGCTGCAGGAAGCGAGGCGGTGGGACATGGTGTGGTGATTCGCTCGGCGAGCAGCTTGCGCGGGCTCAGTTTCCCGCCAGGAAGTCCAGGAACTTCGCCGTGCCGGAGATGGAGGCGTTGTAGAACTCCGTGTAGCCGCACTGGCGGCAGGACACGGACTTGAACCGGCGGTTGCTGTAGTCGAAGAACGAGGACAAGAAGCCTCCCGCGGCGCGGAATTCGCCCAGCTGCTTGGCGTGGGACCCACACTTCGGGCAGGCCCTGGCGGCATCAGGCAGCGGGCGGTCATCGTGTTGCGGCATGCGGCTCTCCTTGAAGTGCACTGCGCACTATGCCCGGCGCGCGCGTCCAGCCCGCCTGCCGGACCCAGGTGAAAAGGACCGCTGAGGCCCGGAAGCTTTCTTCCCGCCGGCCCGGCGAAGGTGACTTTGTCGCCAGAATGCCGGCCATGCCCCGCATCGCCGTCATCGAGGACGACCCCACCACCAGCGCACAGCTCGCCGGCTGGATCCGCGCCGCCCGCCCGGAGCTGAGCGTTGACCAGCACTTCGACCGCGACACCGCCGAGGCGGCGCTGCAACGCGAGCGCTACGACCTCGTCGTGCTCGACATCGAGCTGGGCCGCGAGCGCAATGCCGGCGTGGCGCTGATCAACGAGATCAACAAGCAGGGCCTGGGCACGCCGGTGCTGGTCGTGTCGGCCATGCCGGCGGCCATCTACCGCAGCATCATGAAGGCGCTGGACGCCTGGGACTACCTGCAGAAGA
>CAMLKW010000051.1 GCA_946480605.1 uncultured Roseateles sp.
GCTTCCGCAACGGCGGCGGCTACGCCTTCAACCGCTACCACGCGTCCATGGACGCCTACGAGCAGGCCATCCTCGCCTGCACGCTGCCGGCGCTGATCGCGCTGGGCTGGTTCTGGAAACCGCTGCGATGGCTCTGCCTGGGCGCCGGCGCGGCCAGCCTGCTGGCCATCGCGCTGTACACGCGCCAGACCGACGGCTTCGGCGCCGACCTGGCGGCCGGCGAGCAGGTCTTCCTGCTGAAGTACATGCTGTCCAGCCAGAGCGCCATCCTGTGGATGAGCCTGCTGTTCTTCATGAGCAACCTCTTCTACTGGGGTGGCTTCTTCACCGGCGCCGGCCGGCACAGCGTGGCCGAGGCAGCCGGCTCCAAGCTGGCCTGGGGCGGCGTCTTCATGGCCCTGGTGGGCACCATGGTGCGCTGGTTCGAGAGCCACCAGATCGCCGCCGACATCGGCCACATCCCGGTCAGCAACCTGTACGAGGTCTTCGTGCTGTTCTGCTGGATGACCACGCTGTTCCACCTGTACTACGAGGAAAAGTTCGCGACGCGCTCGCTGGGCGCCTACGTGATGCTGGTGGTCAGCGCGGCGGTGGGCTTCCTGCTCTGGTACACCGTGGCGCGCGGCGCGCAGGAGATCCAGCCGCTGGTGCCGGCGCTGCAGAGCTGGTGGATGAAGATCCACGTGCCGGCCAACTTCGTCGGCTATGGCTGCTTTGCACTGGCGGCCATGGTGTCGCTGGCCTATCTGCTGAAGACCGCCACCACCCAAAGCCTGCTGGTGGGCCTGGTGGGCGTGCCGGCCGCCATCATCGCGCTCATCGCGGTCGTGCGGCTGGGCGCCGATGTGACGCCCGACACCATGGCAGGCCTGGACGCCTGGATGCGCAAGATCGCCGCCGTGACGGTCTTCCTGGGCCTGTGCGTGGCACTGCGCAAGCCCTTGAGCGCCCGCCTGCCCGACCTGCCCCAGCTCGACGACCTCATGTACAAGGCCATCGCGCTGGGCTTCGCGTTCTTCACCATCGCAACCATCCTGGGCGCCTTCTGGGCCGCCGAGGCCTGGGGCGGCTACTGGAGCTGGGACCCCAAGGAGACCTGGGCGCTCATCGTCTGGCTGAACTACGCGGCCTGGCTGCACATGCGGCTCATGAAGGGCCTGCGCGGCGCCGTGTCGGCCTGGTGGTCCCTGGTGGGCCTGCTCGTGACGACGTTCGCCTTCCTGGGCGTCAACATGTTCCTGTCGGGGCTGCACAGCTACGGTGAGTTGTGAAGCCCCTCGCCTGGTTGCGCCGCGCTGAACGCGGGCGTGACCAGTCGGTCCCCCGAGGGGACGGCGATGCTTGCGGCATTGAGCCGCTCGCACATCGCCAGAGGGGGCCGGCTTGGGGCGGCCCGGCGCTCGGCCCGGATGCTCAGGCCTGCGCGGAGCGGCGGCGCTCCAGCTTGACGCGGTACATCGCGGCATCCGACTGGCGCAGCGCCTCCTCCACGCCCGTGCGCTGCGGGTCCAGACAGACGACGCCGACGCTGGCGCCGTCGTAGTCGATGACCGTCGGCGTCGTGTGGTAGCGGCCCACCGTGGCCGTGGACAGGCGCTGGCGCAGCAGTCCGGCCGCCGACTCCCCGTCCTCCGAGACCCGCGGCCCCAGGCCCACGACGAGGAACTCGTCGCCGCCCATGCGGGCCAGCACGTCGCCGGCCCGCAGCGCAGCCTGCAGGCGCGCCGAGATGCCGCGCAGGAACTCGTCGCCCGCATCGTGGCCGTGGCCGTCGTTGATCTGCTTGAAGCCATCCAGGTCGATGGCACCGACCAGCAGCCAGCAGCCGGTGCGCTGGGCCACGGCCTTCAGCCGTGACAGCTCCTGCATCAGCGCACGGCGGTTGGGCAGGCCGGTCAGCACGTCCGTCAACGCGAACACCTGCAACTCGTCGTTGGCGCGCGTGAGCTTCTCGACGAGCCGCTCGCGCTCGACGTGCTGCTCGATGAGGCGGGCGAACAAGCCCAGCACATGCCGAGCCTCGGTCGTCAGCGGCTGCCTGCGCGAACTGGCGGCGCACAAGGTGCCATACAGGCGCCCGTCGTCCGTCCGCACTGGCGTGCTGACGTAGGTCTGTATGCCCAGGTCACGCGCGGCGGCCGAGTCGCCCCAGATGCCGGCGACGTCGTCGGTGAAGGGCCGCTCTTCGTCCAGCGCCCGCTTGCACAGCGTGTCCCCCCAGGGCACCGAGAGCCCCTCCGGGATCTGCAGGCCCTGCGAGTTGCGCGCGTAGATGACATGCTGCATGCCCTCGGCCAGGTCGACCGTCGTCAGATAGGTGGACTCCAGGCCCGTGACGGCCTCCAGCATCTCCAGCAGCGGGCGTGTCAGGTCCTCCAGCGTGCGGGCCTTCTGGACCGAATCGGAAAGCTGGGCGAAGAAGGAATCCATGGGCTGCGTTGAGTGGTGGGCAGCTGAAGGTTAGCCCACCGGCAGGGCCGTCTCGTACTTCACCTCCCGCAGCACCACATTGCTGCGCACGCTGGCCACGCCGGGCAGCCTGAAGATGTGCTGCTGCAGGAACTGGTCGTAGGCCTTCATGTCGGCCGCGACGACCTTGATGACGTAGTCGGCCTCGCCGGTGATGGCATGGCATTCGATGATCTCGCGCCGCGTGGCCGTGAGCCGCTCGAACTGCTCCACCGCGCCCTCGCTGTGCCGCACCAGGCTCACATGGGCCAGCACGAGGATGGACAGGCCGATCTTTTCGCGGTCCACCAGCGCCACCTGGGCGCGAATGACGCCGCGCTCCTCCAGCTCGCGCACACGCCGCCACACCGGCGTGGCCGACAGCCCCACCTTCTCGGCCAGCGCCTGCGTGGACAGCCGCGCGTCCGCCTGCAGCAGCTCCAGGATCTGCAGGCTGGCACGGTCGAGTTCGTTTGTTTCCATGATCCGCCTTCTTGGAGAAGAATCATCTCATCAGACCGGCCACAACCCGGCATTGAGGCAAGTTCTTCCGGCCTTGCGGCGGAAGAATCTCCCGCCCAAAGGAGACACCATGGCCGACACGACCGCCCTGCGCCCCTACCAGCTCAGCGACAACCTGGCGGCCGGGCACGGCGCCGTCTTCCTGACCGGCACGCAGGCGCTGGTGCGGCTGCTGCTGGCGCAAAAGCAGCTCGACGAAAGCAATGGCCTGAACACCGCTGGCTTCGTGTCCGGCTACCGCGGCTCGCCGCTGGGCATGGTGGACCAGCAGCTGTGGAAGGCCAAGACGTTCCTGGACGCGGCCCACATCGAGTTCCTCCCCGCCATCAACGAGGACCTGGCCGCCACGGCCTGCCTGGGCGTGCAGCGCGTCGCGCTGGACCCGCAGCGCACCGTCGATGGCGTGTTTGCCATGTGGTACGGCAAGGGGCCCGGCGTGGACCGCTCGGGCGACGCGCTCAAGCACGGCAATGTCTACGGCACCTCCGCGCAGGGCGGCGTGCTGGTGGTCTGCGGCGACGACCATGGCTGCGTGTCCAGCAGCACGCCGCACCAGAGCGACCAGGCGTTGCAGGCCTGGAGCATGCCGCTGGTCCACCCGGCCAACGTGGCCGAGTACCTGGAGTTCGGCCTGTACGGCTGGGCGCTGTCGCGCTTCTCGGGTGCCTGGGTGGGCTTCAAGGCCATCTCGGAGGTCGTCGAGAGCGGCATGACGGTGGACCTGGACGCCGTGCCGCTGGACTTCGAGCATGCGCTGGACCACACGCCGCCGACCGACCTGCACATCCGCGCGGTGGACCTGCCCTCGCTGGAGCTTGAGTCGCGCCTGGCGCACAAGCTGGACGCGGTGCGCGCCTTCGCCCGGATCAACAGCATCGACAAGCACATCGTCACCAGCCCCGCCGCCACGCTGGGCATCGTGACGGTGGGCAAGGCGCACTACGACTTCATGGAAGTGCTGCGCCGCCTGGACCTGGACCCGAACGCCTTGGCCGCGGCCGGCGTGCGCGTCTACAAGGTGGGCCTGGTGTTCCCGCTGGAGCCGACGCGCATCACCGAGTTCTGCAGCAACCTGACCGACGTGCTGGTCATCGAGGAGAAAGGCCCGGTGGTGGAGCGCCAGATCAAGGAGCTGCTCTACCACCTGCCCGAGTTCCAGCGCCCGCGCGTCGTCGGCAAGACCGACGAGCACGGTGCACCGGTGCTGAGCGCCCTCGGCGAGCTGCGCCCCAGCCGCATCATGGGCACGGTGGCCGACTGGCTGGCGCGGCTGAACCCGGCGCTGGACCGTCGCCACCTGGTGGTGGACTTCCTGACGCCCTGCCTGCTGAGCAATGCGGCCGACGGCGTGCGCCGCCAGCCCTATTTCTGCTCGGGCTGTCCGCACAACACCTCGACCAAGCTGCCCGACGGCTCGCGGGCGCTGGCCGGCATCGGCTGCCACTTCATGGCCAGCTGGATGGAGCGTGGCACCTCGGGCCTCATCCAGATGGGCGCCGAGGGCGTGGACTGGGCGGCGCACTCGCGCTTCACGAAGGAGAAGCACGTCTTCCAGAACCTCGGCGACGGCACCTACTACCACTCGGGCTATCTGGCCATCCGCCAGGCCATCGCGGCCCGCGCCAACATCACCTACAAGATCCTCTACAACGACGCCGTCGCGATGACGGGAGGCCAGCCGGTGGACGGTCAGACCAGCGTGCCGCAGATCGCAAGGCAGGTGGAAGCCGAGGGTGTGAAGAAGCTGGTGGTGGTGTCCGACGACATCGCCAAGTATGACGGCCACCACAGCCTGTTCCCGGCCGGCACCAGCTTCCACGACCGCAGCGAGCTGGACGCCGTGCAGCGCGCGCTGCGCGACATCGAAGGCGTGACGGTGCTGATCTACGACCAGACCTGCGCCGCCGAGAAGCGCCGCCGCCGCAAGAAGGGCGAGTTCGCCGACCCGCCCAAGCGCATCTTCATCAACGAGGCCGTCTGCGAAGGCTGCGGCGACTGCGGCGTCGCGTCGAACTGCCTGTCCGTCGTGCCGGTCGAGACCGACTGGGGCCGCAAGCGAGCCATCGAGCAATCGAGCTGCAACAAGGACTTCTCCTGCGTGAACGGCTTCTGCCCCAGCTTCGTGTCGGTGCACGAGCCCGTGCTGAAGAAGAAGGCCGGCGCCAGCTACACCGCGCAAGACCTGGCCCGCGAGATCGCCGCCATCCGGCCACCCGCGGCCTGGAACTGGACGGGCCCGTTCGACATGCTGGTCACCGGCGTCGGCGGCACGGGTGTCGTGACCGTGGGCGCACTGGTCACGATGGCTGCGCACCTGGAGGGCAAGCAGGCCTCGGTGCTGGACTTCATGGGCTTTGCGCAGAAGGGCGGCGCGGTACTGAGCTTCGTGCGCGTGGCGCCCACGCTGGACCTGCTCAACCAGGTCCGCATCGACACCCAGCAGGCTGACGTGCTGCTGGCCTGCGACATGGTGGTGGGTGCCTCGCCCGATGCTCTAGGCACGGTGAAGGCCGGCCGCACCGTCATCCTCGCCAACACGCACGAGCTGCCCACCGCCGGCTTCGTGCGCAACCCCGACGCCTCGCTGCAGGCACCCTCCCTGCTGGACAAGATGCGCCACGCCGTCGGCGATGACGCGCTGCTGGACCGCATCGACGCGCAGGACATCGCCCAGCGCCTGATGGGCGACACGCTGCCCAGCAACATCGTCATGCTGGGCGCCTGCTGGCAGCGCGGGCTGGTGCCGGTGAGCGAGGCGGCGCTGATGCGCGCCATCGAACTGAACGGCGTGGCCGTCGAGGCCAACAAGACCGCCTTTGCGCTGGGCCGCCTGGCCATCGCCGCGCCCGACGCGATTCCGAGGCTGGCCGGCAAGGTCAACGTCGTGAAGTTCTTCAACTTCGACCAGCTCGACGGGCCTGACGGCCTCATCGAGCGGCGAGCGCAGTTCCTGACCGACTACCAGGACGCCGCCTTCGCCCAGCGCTACCGCGCACTGGTGGAGCGCGTGCGCGCCGCGGAAGCGCCGCTGGGCAAGGGCCAGCGCCTGACGCAGGCCGTCGCCCGCTACCACGCCAAGCTGCTGGCCATCAAGGACGAGTACGAGGTGGCGCGGCTCTACACCGACGGTCGTTTCGAGGCGGCCATGAAGGCGCAGTTCGAGAACTGGTCTCGCCTGAGCTTCCACCTCGCGCCACCGCTGCTGTCACGCCCCGGACCCGATGGCCGCGCGAAGAAGATCGAGCTGGGCTCCTGGACCTTCACGGCCTTCAAGTGGCTGGCGAAGTTCAAGGGCCTGCGCGGCACGGCGCTGGACCTCTTCGGCAGGACCGATGAGCGCCGCATGGAGCGCCAGTTGATCGTGGACTACGAAAAGCTGATCGACGAGATCCTGACCTCGCTGACCGCCGACAACCTGAACACCGCCGTCGAACTGGCCCGCCTGCCCGAGAGGATCCGCGGCTACGGCCACGTGAAGCAGGCCAACGTCGTCGCGGTGAGGCAGCAATGGGCGCGCCTGCTGGACCGCTTCCACGGCCGCGCGGCCGAGGTGGCGCCGCAGCCGGTGGCGCTGCCCATGCGGGTCAAGGGCGTGGCCGAGCTCTGACCTGGCGCAAACCCAGGCCGGTCTGCAAGGCCTAAGCTGGTCGTTCACGACAGGAGACGATCATGCTGAAAGACAAGGTGGCCCTGGTGACCGGCGCGGCCTCCGGCATCGGCCGGGCGGTGGCGCTGGCCTATGCCCGCGAGGGCGCCAAGGTCGTGGTGTCCGACCTGCACGCAGCCGGCGGCGAGGAGACCGTCGCGCTCATCCGCGCGGCCGGCGGCGAGGCGATGTTCGCCGCCGCCGACGTGGCCGATCCGGCCAGCGGCGCGGCCCTGGTGCAGCGCGCCGTGCTGGCCTTCGGCCGGCTGGACATCGCCTGCAACAACGCCGGCGTCGGCGGCGAGCTGGCGCCCACGGCGGACTATCCCGATGCGGCCTGGCAGCAGGTCATCGCGGTCAACCTGTCCGGCGTGTTCTATGGCATGAGGGCGCAGATCAGGCAGATGCTGGCCCAGGGCCAGGGTGGCGCCATCGTCAATGTCGCGTCCATCCTGGGCCAGGTCGGCTTTGCCAACGCGCCGGCCTACACGGCGGCCAAGCACGGTGTGGTGGGCCTGACCAAGGTGGCCGGGATGGAGTACGGCAGCCAGGGCGTGCGCGTCAACGCGGTGGGCCCGGCCTTCATCCACACGCCCATGATCGCCGGCCTGGAGGCCGATCCCGCCGGTGCGCAGGCGCTGCGCGATCTGCACCCCATCGGCCGGCTGGGCGAGCCCGCCGAGGTGGCCGAGCTGGTGCTGTGGCTGAGCAGCCAGGCAGCGTCCTTCGTGACCGGGGCGTACTACCCCGTGGACGGCGGCTACCTCGCACGCTGAAGCCGAGCGGGCCACGGGGCCTTGGCAGCCTGCCTATGCTGCGCGCACATGCCAGCCTCCCCCGCCTTCAAGGGCAACAAGTCTGCCCTGCCCAGCAAACCCTGCCTGGCCTGTGGCCGGCCCATGAGCTGGCGCAAGGCCTGGGCCAAGAACTGGGACGAGGTGAAGTTCTGCAGCGAACGCTGCCGCCGCAGCAAGGGCAGCGCCCATGCGTGACCTGGTGCTGGTGCTGGGCGACCAGCTGGACCTGGCCTCGTCCGCCTTCGACGGCTTCGATGCCGCGCAGGACGCCGTCTGGATGGCCGAGGTGGCCGAGGAATCCACGCAGGTATGGAGCAGCCAGCCACGCATCGCGCTGTTCCTGGCCGGCATGCGGCATTTCGCGCAGGCACTGCGCGACGCCGGCCGGCCGCTGCACTACCGGCGGCTGGACGACCCGGCCACGCGCGCGAGCCTGGCCGCCCAGCTGGCCGCCGACATCACCGCGCTGCGACCGCAGCGCCTGGTGCTGACCCGCCCCGGCGACTGGCGGGTGCTGCAGGCGCTGCAGACCGTCGCGGCCGAGGCCGGTCTGCGGCTGGCCCTGCGCGAGGACCGCCACTTCTTCACCACGCCCGCCGACTTCGAAGCCCATGAGCGCGGCCGCAAGGGCTTGCGCATGGAGTACTTCTACCGCGAGCAGCGCCAGCGCTTCGGCATCCTGATGGACGGCGACCAGCCGCTGGGCGGCGCGTGGAACTACGACGCCGAGAACCGCGAGTCCTTCGGCGCGCAAGGCCCCGGCTTCGACCTGCCGCAGCCGCCGCGCTTCGAGCCCGACGCCGTCACCCGCGAGGTCTTTGCACTGGTACGCGAGCGCTTCGCCAGCCACCCCGGCCGGCTGGACAGCTTCGCCTGGCCGCTGACGCGCGCCCAGGCACTGCAGGCACTGGCCGCCTTCATCCGCGAGCGGCTGCCGCTGTTCGGCCCCTACCAGGACGCCATCTGGCCCGGCGAGCCCTGGCTGTACCACGCCCAGCTGTCCGCCGCGCTCAACCTCAAGCTGCTGACGCCGCAGGAGGTGGTGGCCGCCGCCGAGCGCGAGGTGCGCGCGGGCCGCGTGGCAGTGGCCAGCGGCGAGGGCTTCATCCGCCAGATCCTGGGCTGGCGCGAGTACGTGCGCGGCATCTACTGGACCCGCATGCCGGCCTATGCCGACGCCAACGCGCTGGGCGCCCGGCACGACCTGCCCCCGTGGTACTGGAGCGGCGACACCGACATGGCCTGCCTGCGCGATGCGCTGACGCAGACGCTGGAGCACGGCTATGCCCACCACATCCAGCGGCTGATGGTGACCGGCCTGTTCGCGCTGCTCTACGGCGTCGAGCCCCGCCAGCTGCACGCCTGGTACCTGAGCGTCTACGTGGACGCGGTGGAATGGGTGGAGCTGCCCAATACCCTCGGCATGAGCCAGTACGCCGACGGCGGCCTGATGGCCAGCAAGCCCTACATCGCCAGCGGCAAGTACATCGCCCGCCAGAGCCCGCTTTGCAGCCGCTGCCGCTACCGCCCCGACGAGCGCGTGGGCGAGCAGGCCTGCCCCTTCACGACGCTGTACTGGGACTTTCTGCTGCGCCACGAGGCCCGCTTTGCCGACCACCCGCGGCTGGCGCTGCAGGTGCGCGGCCTGGCACGCGTGGACGAGGCCGAGCGCACGCGCATCCGCGCCCAGGCCGAGGCGCTGCGCGCCCGGCCCTGAAGCCCCCCCACACGGCCCTGCTGACGCCCGGCGCGGGGCGTGCTTCAATGCAGGCACCCAGGCGACGGGAGGCTGCGGCTTGCGCATAGGAGACGGTTACACCGGCCCCGAGATGGCCAGCCCGACCGCATGGGTCGCTGCAGCCATCGCGCTGTCGCTGGGGCTGGCACTGACCGCGGCCGCCGTGGTCTGGGAGCAGCGCAATGCCCGCGACGAGGCGCTGGGCCTGCAGGAGCGCCAGATCGAGCGCCTGCAGGCCGATCTGGTCAAGCGCCTGTCCACGCCGGCCTACGGCCTGAAGGGCGCACGCGGCGCGATGGTGGCGGCCGGCGGCCGGCTCGGCCGCCATGCGTTCACGGCCTACGTCACCTCGCGCGAGCTGGCCCAGGAGTTTCCCGGCGTGCGCGGCTTCGGCTTCATCGAGCGCGTGGAACGCGCGCGGCTGCCGGCCTTCATTGCGGCACAGCGTCGCGACGACGCTCCCGAGTTCCGCGTGCATGGCACCGGCGACGGGCCGGTGCTGTACGTCATCTCGCAGATCGCGCCGCAGTCCAACAACCTCGCCGCCTGGGGGCTGGACGCGGGCGCCGACCCCGCGAGGCGGCAGGCCATCGAGCAGGCGGTGGACAGTGGCGAGACCACGCTGTCCAGCCCCGCGCCGCTGATCCAGGCGCCGCTGAAGGGACCGGGCTTCCTGCTGCTGGTGCCGGTCTACCGCGACGGCTACGACCCCGGCACGCCCGAGACGCGCCGAGAGGCACTGCTGGGCCTGCTGTACGCGCCGCTGGTGGCCAGCGAGCTGTTGGACGGCGTGGCCGAGCAGGCCGCCACGCTGCTCGACCTGAAGCTGTCGGCGCGCAAGGTGGATGGCGAGCTGCAGCCGCTGCTGGCCGCCCAGGCCGGCGCGATGCTGCCGTTTGCCGATCTGGATGGCTACTCGCTGGACGAGGCTCCCATGGCCGAGACCCGCCGGATCGACATCGCCGGCCGGCAGTTCCAGCTGCAGGCCGCGCTGACGGACACCGCCGCGCGCCGCCTCATCGGCCTGTCGGGCTTGGGGCTGCAGCTGGGCGGCACCTTGCTGAGTCTGCTGCTGGCCGTGACGGTCTGGCTGCTGGCGGCCGGCCGCGCGCGCGCCGAGCAGCTGGCGCGCGGCATGACCGCCGACCTCGCCCGCCTGGCCATGGTGGCCAGCCGCACGACCAATGCCGTCAGCATCACCGACACGGCCAACCACATCGTCTGGATCAACGAGGGCTTCACGCGGCTGACCGGCTACACGCCCGACGAAGCCATCGGCCGCCGCCCCGAGGATCTGCTGCACTCCGAGCTCACCGATGCCGACACCGTGCACGGCATGCGCGAGGCGGTCAGCGTGGGGCTGGGCTGCCAGATCGAGCTGCAGCAGCGCACCAAGGACGGCCGCGACTACTGGGCCGATCTCGAAATCCAGCCCCTGTTCAACGACGCCGGCGAGTTCACCGGCTTCATGGGCATCGTGTCCGACATCACCACCCGCAAGCAGCTGCAGGCCCAGGCCGACGAAGCCCGCCAGAGCCTGCAGGACCTCTACGACAACGCGCCCTGCGCCTACTACGCGCTGGACCGCGCGGGCCGCTTCCTGCAGATCAACGCGCTGGGCCTGCGCTGGCTGGGCTGCACGGCCGAGCAGGCCATAGGCCGGCTGAGCCCGCGCGACTTCTTCAGCCCCGAGAGCCAGCAGCTGTTCGACGCCGCCTTCCCGCGCTTCATGCGCGAGGGCCGCGTGTCGGGGCTGGAGTTCGACATGAAGGGCCGCCACGGCGAGGCCCGCCGCGTCAGCCTGTCCGCCACCGCCATCTACGACGCCAGCGGCGACTACCTGCGCAGCCGCTCGGTGATGTTCGACATCACCGAGACCCACCAGATCCGCCAGCGCCTGCAGCAGCTGACGCTGGACCAGGAGGCCATGCTGGAGAGCGACCTGCTGGGCATCGCCAAGCTGCGCGACCGCCGGCTGGCCTGGCGCAACCAGGCGCTGGAGCGCATGTTCGGCTACGGCGACGGCGAGCTGCAGGGCGTGCCGGTCAGCCTGCTCCATGTCGACGAGGCCACCTACGAGGCCCTGGGTGCGGCGGCCCACCCGCTGCTACGGGCCGGCGAGCGCTTCCGCACCCAGCTGCAGATGCGCCGCCAGGACGGCTCGCTGATCTGGGTGGACCTGTCCGGCGTGCGGCTGCCCGGCAGCGACGAGGAGTCGCTGTGGATGATGGTGGACATCACGCAGAGCAAGGCCCACGAGGCGCGCATGGAACACGCCGCGCTGCACGACGCGCTGACCGGCCTGCCCAACCGCCTGCTGCTGGGCGACCGGCTGCGGCAGGCGCTGCACGCCGCCGAGCGCAACGGCCAGGTGTTCGCGCTGGCCTACCTGGACCTGAACGGCTTCAAGCAGATCAACGACACCCATGGCCACGACGCCGGCGACGAGGTGCTGCGCGCCGTCGCGTCGCGCCTGCAGGCCGGCCTGCGCGCCAGCGACACGGTGGCGCGGCTGGGCGGCGACGAGTTCGTCGTGCTGCTGTCGCCCACGCAGGGGCATACCGAGGCCGAGCTGGTGCTGGGCCGGCTGCTGGACGCGCTGTCGCAGCCCATCACGCTGACCAGCGGTTCGCAGGTGGCCGTGGGCAGCAGCCTGGGGCTGGCCAACTATCCGGCGGACGGCCGCACGCCCGACGCGCTGATGCGCCATGCCGACGAGGCCATGTATGCCAACAAGCGTGCGTCACTGAGGACCCCTCGCCCCGCCTCGCTTCGCTGAACGCGAGCGAGCCTGGTCGGGACCGCGCAGCGGCCAGTGGCCGCCGCCCTTCGGCAGGCACATCGAGCCCACCGGGCTCAATGCGTCCGACCGAAGCCCCCAAGGGGACGGCGATGCTCGCGGCATCGAGCCGCGAGCACATCGCCACGCGGGCCGGCTTGGGAGCGGCCCGGCGCTCGGCCCGAAGGAGGCGCCACGGCCGCCAGCATCGCGATCAGCTGTCCGCCGTCGGCTCGACCGTCACGGCCACCCTGAGCGTCGCCACGCCGCCGCCGCGCAGCACGCCGCGCAGCGGCGCCACGTCGGCGTAGTCGCGGCCCCAGGCCAGCGTGACGTGGTCCAGGTCGGCGGGCACGGCGTTGGTCGGGTCCAGCGCCAGCCAGCCCTGCTCGGGGCACCAAAGCTCGACCCAGGCATGCGAGGCGTCGGCGCCGACCAGCTTGGGCTGGCCTTCGGGCGGTCGGGTCAGCAGATAGCCCGACACATAGCGCGCCGCCAGACCCAGCGCGCGGCAGGCGGCGATGAAGACATGGGCGAAGTCCTGGCACACGCCGCTGCGCTGCGCCAGCGCGTCGGCCGCCCGCGTGGCCACCGTGGTGCTCTCGGGCAGGTAGCGCATATCGGCGTGGATCTGGTGCATCAGCGACAGGCCGGCAGCCGCCAGCGTGCGGCCGGGCGAGAAGGCGCGGCGGGCATAGGCGGCCAGCGTGGCGTCGGGCGCGGCGTAGGCCGACGCGAGCGCGAACTCGTCGGCCTCGTGCATCGCGCGACCCGCGCGGTAGCGCAGGCTGGCGGCGACGGTGTCCCAGCTCGGGCCGCGGTTGGGGTCAGGGGCCGGCCGCGGCCGCAGCTCGGCCGTGAAGCGGCTGTCCACCACCAGTTGCTCGTGCACGCGCGCATGGCCGAAGGTCAGGTGGCGGTTGCCCCAGGGGTCGCGGCGCAGGTGGCGGGCCAGCTCGGCGGCGTCCAGCTCCAGCCCGTCCACGCCCCAGCCGTCGGGCAGCGGGGCCATGGTCAGCCGCCAGCCACTGACCTGCTGCCAGGGCGTGGACTGCGGCGCCAGGCAGGCGGTGTGATGGGCCCATTCCACCGAGTCCTCGTAGGTGTACTCGGTGACGTGGTGGACCGACAGCTTCACCGTCATTGCCAAACCCGTTGTTCCGCGCCGATGACATGCGCGAAATAGCGCTGGCTGATGAGGCTGGACAGCTCGCCGGCCTGGGCCGCGGCGCGCCGCAGCCGCTCGACCAGCGCCGGGCCGGGCATGGCCAGTTCGTCCAGCGGCCAGGCCTCGGGCTGGGGCAGCTCGGTGGCAATGTCGGCCGCCCACTCCGGGTCGCGGCGGGCCAGCTTGGCGAAGCGCTCGCGCAGCGTGCGCGCCACCCAGCCCAGCGAGCGCGGGTTCTCGGTGTCATGCACCAGCAGGTGCAGCAGCGGCGCGGCCTCGCGGCGCGCCTGGAACTGCGCGCGGTAGGTGATGGTGGAGTCGAACACGCCCAGCAGCAGCGCGAAGCCGTCCTCGGTGAGCGCCAGGTCTTGTTCGAACACCTCGGCCAGCACCTCGGCGTGGAAGGACAGCCGCTCCAGCTGCCGGCCGATGGACAGCAGCCGCCAGCCGTCGTCGCGGGTCATGCGGTCGGTCTGCGCGCCGGTGATGGCGGCCAGATGGGTGTCGGCGCGGGCCAGCACGTTGAGCACGTCGGTCACCGGCGTGGCGGCGGCGGGGCGGTCCAGCACGGCGCGCAGGTGCTGCTCGAAATGCGCAGCCGTCTCGTGGATGAGGCGCCAGGTCTCGGGCGACAGCCGCTCGCGCAGCGCCTGGGCGCAGTTCTGCAGCGCGCGCAGGTTCCAGCCGGCGCTGCTGACGCCCGAGCCGGGCAGCAGCGCGGCCAGCAGCGCGCGCTCGAAGCCGCGCGGATCGTCAGCGGCCGGCGGCGCGTCCGCGCCCACCAGGCCGTGGCGGCGCGCCAGTGCATCCAGCAGCGGCAGCATGGGCGCCGCCATGGCGCCACGCTGCACCATGACGCTGGCCTCGATGACGTGACGCGCCAGCCGCGCGCTGTTCTCGGCGCGCTCGGTGTAGCGGCCCAGCCAGAACAGGTTCTCGGCGGCGCGGCTGGTGACGGTCCAGTGCACGTCGCGCAGGTCGGCGGCCTGCATGGGCCGGGCCAGCAGCGTGGTGGGATCCACCTCGCCGTCGGTCATGACCCAGGTGTCGGCGCTTAAAGACCCGCGCTGGATGGACAGCCACGCATCGGCCAGCGGGTCGCGCCGCGGCGCCACGCGCGTGAGGCCACCTGGCACGACCTTCCAGCCGCCCTGCCCGTCGGTCAGCGCGAACACGCGCAGCACGGCCACGCGCGGCTCCAGCGCGCCACGGGTCCAGACCGGCTGCTTGGTGGGTTTCACGCGCGCCTGCAGCGTGTAGGCGGTGGGCTCGGCGTCGATGCGCCCGGCCAGCTCGCGCAGCGCCTCGTCGCTCAGCTCGGCCGCGACGACGGGCGCGAAGTGCTGCGTCGTGCTGCTGGCCGAGAACGTCGGCACGACGATGAACTCGGCCAGCCGCGGCCGCAGCGCGGCCCAGGCGCTCTCCTCGCCGCACCACCAGCTCTGGATGGCGGGCAGCTGCAGCGGCTCGCCCAGCAGGCTCTCGGCCACGGCGGGCCAGAAGGCCGTGAGGCCGGGGCTCTCCAGCCAGCCGGCGCCGGGCATGTTGGCGATGACGACCTCGCCCGCGCGTGCGGCCTGCAGCAGGCCCGGCACGCCCAGGATGGATTCGGGGCGCAGCTCCAGCGGGTCCAGCCAGGTGTCGTCCACGCGGCGCAGCAGCACATGCACGCGCTCCAGGCCTGCCAGCGTCTTGAGATACACCTTGTCGGCGCGCACCGTCAGGTCGGCGCCCTCGACCAGCGTGATGCCGAGATAGCGCGCCAGGAAGGCCTGCTCGAAATAGGTCTCGTTGCGCGGCCCCGGGGTCAGCAGCGCCACCCTGACCTGATGGCTGCGCTCGCCCGCCGGCGACAGCTTCTGCAGCGCCTGCAGGAAGTCGCGGTAGGTCGCGGCCAGGCGCTGCACGGCCATCTGGCGGAAGGCCTCGGGGAACTGCTGGGCAATGATGAGCCGGTTCTCCAGCACGTAGCCCAGGCCCGATGCGGCCTGCGTGCGCTGGCCCACGACCCACCAGTGGCCGTCGTTGCAACGGGTCAGGTCGAAGGCCAGCACGTGCAGGTGCACGCCGCCGGGAGGCCGGCTGCCATGCATCTCGCGCAGGTACTGCGGATGGGCCATGACCAGCGACGCCGGCAGCAACCCTTGCTTCAGCAGCTTGCGCTCGCCATAGGTGTCGGCCATGACGGCGTCCAGCAGCCGGGCGCGCTGCAGGATGCCGCCCTCGATGTGGCGCCACTCCTCGGGCTCGATGAGCATGGGCAGCAGCTCCAGCGGCCAGTGGCGGGCCAGCGGCGCGCTGTCCTGCTCCTCCTGGCCGGGCAGCGGCGGGCCGTCGCTGTGCACGTTGTAGCTGGCGCCGTCGTCCAGCACACGGCGCTGCACGCGCAAGGCCTTGGCCGACAACTCCTGCCAGCCGGCCGCGCCGCCGGCCGCGAAGAAGCGCTGCCAGCGCTCGGCCAGCCCGCCCTGCGGCTCGCCGGGCTGGTTGACCTGGCCGGTCAGCTCGTAGAAGTGGCCGTCACGGCTGCGCAGCGCGGCCGATGCGGCCAGCGCGACCGGGTCGGGCGCAAGCCCCCCCTCCGGTTCGTCGGGGAGCAGGCTCCATTGGCTGGGCGTGAGCTCGGACATGGGGAACAGCGGGCGACGGGGCATGGCGCTCTGGCGGGCGGAAAAGCATTGTCAAGCAATGTCCGCGCCGCCGCGGTGGCGTCCCGCTCAGAGGGTGAGAGTTTTTCGGCCGTGCCCGAAAGGCGCGTCAGGGCGCCCCGGATCTAGGCGCAAAGCGCAGCCATAGCTCGGGCTACGGCGAGCATTTGCAACGACGAGCCGGGGGGTTCTGGCGTGCAAGGCGGGCAGGGGTGAAAGACTCTCACCCTCTCAGGCCGCGAAGAAGCGGCGCAGCACGGCCTCAGCGGCCTCGGGGTTGTCGCGCCAGGCACCGTGGCCCACACCGGGGAAGCGCGCCAGGCCGGCCCGCCATTGCGGCGGCAGTGCCGCGGCGATCTCGGCCGCATCCTCGGGCGGCGTGACCGGGTCCTCTTCGCCCACCATGACCAGCACCGGGCATTGCACGGCCGCCAGGCCCGGCCGCAGATCCATGCCCGGCAGCTCGGTGCGCGTGTGCTCGAACAGGATCTCGGGCTTGAACTGCATCCAGCCGCCGGCGTCGGGGTTCTTCGGCTGGGTGTTGTAGAGGTGGCGGCAGTGCCGCTCGTAGGCGGCCCAGGTGTCGGGGCCGGGGCGCTCCCAGAAGTCGCGCGTGGCCTGGGCTGCGGCCGGGCCACCCAGGCGGCCGAAGCGTTCGATCTTGCGCGCCAGGCCGAAGTGGTGCGAGGTGCTGGACAGCACGACCTTGCCCGCATGCGCCGGATGCCGCGCCAGGTAGCGCTGCGCGACGAAGCCGCCGAAGCTCTGGCCCAGCACGACGGGCTTTTCTATGCCCAGCGCGTCGCACAGCCTCACGACGTCGTCGGCGAAGACGTCCAGCCGCATCTCGTCCAGCGGCCGCGGGCTGCTGCGGCCGTGGCCGCGCTGGTCGTAGTAGACGATCTGGAACAGGTCCGCGAAGCGGCTGAAGAAGGGGCGGAAGCCCGTGTGGTCGAAGCCCGGGCCGCCGTGGATGAGGATGAGCGTGGGCCTGGCCTTCAGCGTGCGGCCCTCGGGCACATGCCCGAGGCCTTCGATGTCGACAAAGAGGCGGACGCCGGGTTGGATCTCGATCAGCATCCGTTCAGGATACTTTGCGCAGGTCCAGCGTGAACGGGAACTCCAGGCTGCGCCTGGGCTCGCCCACCTCCACGCGCCCCGGCGTGTGCCCAATGGCCGTGAAGCGCGCCAGCCGCCGGCTCTCGGCCTCGTAGGCGTTGACCGGCAGCGTCGCGTAGTTGCGCCCGCCCGGGTGGGCCACGAAGTAGCGACAGCCGCCCAGCGACTTGTGCTGCCAGGTGTCCACCAGGTCCAGCGTCAGCGGCGCATGGATGGGGATGGTCGGGTGCAGCGCCGAGGCGGGCAGCCAGGCGCGGTAGCGCACGCCGCAGACGAACTCGCCGACGCGGCCGGTGGGCTGCAGCGGCAGCGGCTGGCCGTTGACGGTGATGCGGTGGCGCGGGTCCACGAGGCCCGAAACATGCACCTCCAGCCGCTCCAGCGACGCGTCCACATAGCGCACCGTGCCGCCCGACGAGCCCTCCTCGCCCATGACATGCCAGGGCTCCAGCGCGCCGCGCAGCGTCACATGCACGCCGCGCGCGGCGAACTCGCCGACCTTGGGGAAGCGGAACTCGAAGTGCGGTGCAAACCAGGCGGCGTCCAGCGCATAGCCGGCCTCGTCCATGTCCTGCATGACGTCGGCGAAATCGTCGCGGATGAAATGCGGCAGCAGCCAGCGGTCGTGCAGCTCGGTGCCCCAGCGCACCAGCGGCGCGCGGTAGGGCGTCTTCCAGAAGCGCGCCACCAGCGCGCGCAGCAGCAGCTGCTGCACGATGCTCATGCGCGCATGCGGCGGCATCTCGAAGGCGCGCAGCTCCAGCAGGCCCAGCCGGCCGGTGGCCGAGTCGGGCGAGTACAGCTTGTCGATGGAGAACTCGCTGCGGTGGGTGTTGCCGGTCACGTCGACCAGCACGTTGCGCAGCGTGCGGTCCACCAGCCAGGGTGGCATCGCTGCGCCGAAACCCTCCTCGGCCTTGAAGATCTCGCCCAGCGCGATCTCCAGCTCGCGCAGCTGGTCGTTGCGCGCCTCGTCCACGCGCGGCGCCTGGCTGGTGGGGCCGATGAACAGGCCGCTGAACAGATAGCTCAGCGACGGGTGGTTGTGCCAGTAGGCCACCAGGCTGCCCAGCAGCTCGGGCCGGCGCAGGAAGGGCGAGTCGGCCGGCGTGGCGCCGCCCAGCACGAAGTGGTTGCCGCCGCCGGTGCCGGTGTGGCGGCCGTCGATCATGAACTTCTCGCTGGACAGCCGCGTGAGGCGCGCGGCCTCGTACAGGAACTCGGTGTGCTGGACCAGCTCGCCCCAGTTGTGCGCCGGGTGGATGTTGACCTCGATGACGCCGGGGTCGGGCGTGACGGCCAGCACCTTCAGGCGCGGGTCGCGCGGCGGCGGGTAGCCCTCCAGCACGATCTTGAATCCGGTGTCCTCGCAGGCGGCCTCGACGGCCGTCAGCAGTTCCAGGTAGTGCTCCAGCTTCTCCAGCGGCGGCATGAAGACGTAGAGCACGCCGCTGGCACTGCCCTTGGCCTCGGCCGCCGGGCCGTTGGCGCGGCGCGGGTCGCGGGCCTCCACGCACAGCGCGGTGCGCGTGATCCAGTGGGCGCTCTCGAAGCGCACCGGCGCGGTGGGGTCGGCCGACGCGCTCCACGGCGAGTCGCCCGGCGCGAAACCGTTGCCCACCAGCACGCCGCCATCGCGCGACACCGCGACACCCGGGCCGCTGGCGTTCACGCCCTGCACCTGCGCCTTCAGCGTCGCCGCCGCCGGCAGCATGCCGCGCGGCGAGAACGGGTCTTGGGCTATCAGATAGGGATAGTCGCCCTTGCTGACCCAGGGCAGCGAATCCAGCGGCAGCCGCCAGCCCATGGGCGAGTCGCCGGGGTGCAGGTACAGGCGCTCGTCGCGCAGGAACCAGGGCCCCGTCTGCCAGCGCGTGCCGGCCAGCGCGGGCGCGTCACCGCTGTGGCGCAGCGGCAGCACGTAGCCGACGACGTGGGACAGGCCTTGGTCGAACACGCGGCGCAGCCTCACGCGCTCCATCTCGTCGTCCACGCGCGAGTCGAACGGATCGACGTTGACGGGCAGGCGGCGCTCGCGCCACAGGTAGTAGAAGGTGTCTTCATAGCCGGGCCGCACATGCGTGTCGGGCAGGCCCAGGCGCGCGGTCAGCGCGCCCATGAAGGTCTTGGCGTCGGCACTGGTGTACTGGTGCCCCTCGCGCTCGTCGGCGAACCAGTCGGGGTTGCGCCAACAGGGTTGGCCGTCGGCACGCCAGTAGATGTTCAGCGCCCAGCGCGGCAATTGCTCGCCCGGGTACCACTTGCCCTGGCCGAAGTGCAGAAAGCCACCGCGGCCGTACTCGTCGCGCAGCCGGTGCGTCAGCTGCTGCGCGTACAGGCGCTTGGTCGGCCCCAGCGCCTCGGTGTTCCATTCGGGCGCGTCGCGGTCGTCGATGGACACGAAGGTGGGCTCGCCGCCCATGGTCAGGCGCACGTCGCCGGCCTGCAACTCGGCATCCACCTGCTCGCCCAGCTTCAGCACCTCGGCCCACTGGTCTTCCGTGTAGGGCTTGGTCACGCGCGGCGATTCGTAGATGCGCGTGACGCTCATCTCATGGCCGAACTCGACCTCGCACTTGTCCACGCCGCCGCTGATGGGCGCGGCGCTGCCGGGCGTGGGCGTGGCGGCCAGCGGGATGTGGCCCTCGCCGGCCAGCAGGCCGGAGGTGGGGTCCAGGCCTATCCAGCCGGCGCCCGGCAGGTAGACCTCGCACCACGCGTGCAGGTCGGTGAAATCGACCTCGGTGCCGCTGGGGCCGTCCAGCGCCTTCTCATCCGGACTCAGCTGTATCAGGTAGCCCGACACGAAGCGCGCGGCCAGGCCCAGGTGGCGCATCAGCTCCACCAGCAGCCAGCCCGAGTCGCGGCAGGAGCCCGAGGCCTTCTGCAGCGTCTCCTCGGGCGTCTGCACGCCGGGCTCCAGGCGGATCAGGTAGGAGACGCTGTTCTGCACGCGCTGGTTCAGCTCCACCAGGAAGTCGATGGTGGCGCGCTCGGTGCGCGGGATGTCCTTCAGATAGGCCGCCAGCAGCGGCGTGGCTGGGCCGGCCTGCAGATAGGGCGCCAGCTCGACCTGCTGCGCCTCGTCGTAGGCGAACGGGAAGGTCTGCGCGTGCGGCTCCAGGAAGAAGTCGAAGGGGTTGTAGACCGCCATCTCGGCCACCAGGTCCACCGTGACGGTGAACTCGGTGGTCTTGTCCGGGAACACCAGCCGCGCCAGGTAGTTGGCGAACGGGTCCTGCTGCCAGTTGATGAAGTGGTTCTCGGGCTCGATGCGCAGCGAGTAGCTCAGCACCGGCGTGCGGCAATGCGGCGCCGGGCGCAGACGCACGACCTGGGGGCCAAGGTTGACCGAGCGGTCGTACTTGTAGCGGGTAACGTGCTTGAGGGCGACGTGAATTGACATGCGTGCCCTTCAGACGAGGAAGTCTTTGCTGATGCCGTTGCCCAGGTCGGCGACCTTGGCGAGGAAGTCGTCCAGGTAGTTGTGCAGCCCGGTCGCCAGGATCTCGTCGATGCGGCCGAAGTTCAGCTCGGCCTCCAGCCGGCCGGCGCGGCGCAGCGTCTCGGCGGACTGCGGGTTGGCCACGCGCTTCAGGTTGCCGACCAGCCGCGACATGCAGTGCGCCAGCGAGCGCGGCATGTCCTGGCGCAGGATCAGCAGCTCGGCGACCTTGTCGGGCTGGATGACGTTGCTGTAGACCTTGCGGTAGATCTCGAAGCCCGACACCGAGCGCAGCACGGCCGACCAGTAGTAAAAGTCGCGTGCCGCGTCGCCGTCGGACGGCGCCTCGCTCTCGTCGTAGAACTTCACGTCCAGCAGCCGGGCGGTGTTGTCGGCGCGCTCCAGGAAGGAGCCGATGCGGATGAAGTGGAAGGCCTCGTCCTGCAGCATGGTGCCGACAGTCACGCCGCGCGACAGGTGGCTGCGGTACTTGACCCACTCGAACAAGGCGCTGGGGTCGCGCAGCCAGTCGGCCTTCAGCAGCTTGCGGAACTCCAGCCAGGTCTGGTTGGTGGTCTCCCAGACCTCGGTGGTCAGCGCGCCGCGCACCGCGCGGGCGTTCTCGCGCGCCGCGCGCAGGCAGTTGAAGATGGACGACAGGTTGTTCTCGTCGGCGACGAAGAACTTCATCACGCTGCGCGCATCCACGGCCGTGTAGCCGCTGGCGTGCAGCGCGTTCAGCTCGGAGATGGACAGCAGGCTGCGCCAGGTCTGCTCGGCCTCGACGCCCGATTGCGGCTGCAGTGTGGTCTGGTAGGCGATGTCCAACAGGCGGGCCGTGTTCTCGGCCCGTTCCACGTAACGGGCCATCCAGTACAGGTGATCAGCGGTTCTTGAGAGCATCGTTCAGTCCTCCAGCACCCAGGTGTCCTTGGTCCCGCCGCCCTGGCTGCTGTTGACCACGAGAGAACCCTCCTTCAACGCCACGCGCGTCAGCCCGCCCGGCACCATGCGCACCGACGACCCCGACAGCACGAAGGGTCGCAGATCAATGTGACGGGGCGCGATGCCCGACTCGACAAACGTGGGGCAGGTGGACAGCGACAGCGTGGGCTGCGCGATGTAGTTGCCCGGGTTGGCCACCAGCTGGGCGCGGAAGGCCTCGATCTCGGCCTGGGTCGCGGCCGGGCCGACCAGCATGCCGTAGCCGCCGGCGCCGTGCACCTCCTTGACCACCAGCTCCGGCAGGTGGGCCAGCGTGTAGGCCAGGTCGTCCTTCTCGCGGCAGACGTAGGTGGGCACGTTCTGGAGGATTGGCTTCTCGCCGAGATAGAACTCGATCATCTTCGGCACATAGGGGTAGATGGACTTGTCGTCCGCGATGCCGGTGCCGATGGCATTGCTGAGCGTCACGCGGCCGGCCTTGTAGGCATCCACCAGGCCGGCGCAGCCCAGCTGCGAATCGGCGCGGAAGACCTGTGGGTCCAGGAAGTCGTCGTCGATGCGGCGGTAGATGACGTCCACGCGCTTCGGCCCGCGCGTCGTGCGCATGTAGACGAAGCCGCCGTCGACGAACAAGTCCTGGCCCTCCACCAGCTCCACGCCCATCTGCTGGGCCAGGAAGGCATGCTCGAAGTAGGCCGAGTTGTACATGCCCGGCGTCATGACGACGACCGTGGGGTCCGACACCCCCGGCGGCGCGACGCTGCGCAGCGTGTCCAGCAGCAGGTCGGGGTAGTGGGCCACCGGCGCGATGCGATGGTTGACGAACAGCTCGGGGAAGAGCCGCATCATCATCTTGCGGTTCTCCAGCATGTAGCT
>CAMLKW010000052.1 GCA_946480605.1 uncultured Roseateles sp.
CTGCGCGAACATGGCTGCGCCGTGGTGCTGCTGGACGTGCAGATGCCCGGCGTCGACGGCCTGCAGTTCGCCGACGGCCTGGCCCAGCGTGTGGCCGGCGGCCAGCCGGTGCCGCTGGTCGTCTTCGTCACCGCGCATGCCATGCACGCGCTGCGCGCCTTCGAGCTGGACGCGGTGGACTACCTGACCAAGCCCGTGCGCCGCGAGCGGCTGCAGGCGGCGCTGGCGCGCTGCGCCCAGCGCCTGGCCGAGCGCAGCGCCGTGCAGGCCCAGGTGCCGCCCGACATGCCCATCGCGGCCGAGGCCGACTTCGTCACCATCACCGACCGCGGCCGGCTCAAGCGCGTGCCGGTGGCCGAGGTGCTGTACTTCAAGGCCGAGCTGAAGTACGTGACGCTGCGCACCGCCGGCGAGAGCCATGTGATGGACGGCGCGCTGTCCGAGCTGGAGCAGCGTTTCGGCGACCGATTTCTGCGCATCCATCGCAACGCGCTGGTGGCGCGCTGGGCCGTGCGCGAGCTGGAGCGGCATGCGCCCACCAGCTTTGGCGAACTGGACGGTGGCGATGGCGAGGCGGCCGACAGCTGGGCGGTGCGCATCGTGCACGTGGACGAATGGCTGGCCGTGTCGCGCCGCCAGGTGGCGGCGGTGCGGGAGGCGCTGGCAGGGCAGGGGCGGTGAAGGCGCCGCTGCGGGCCAGCGGCCTGTCGCCGTGGGAGCTGCATCCGCGTCGCGTGCAGCCGGGTGGGGCGGTGCCTTGAGGCGAGGCTGGCGTTGGCTGGGGCTCGGGGTGCTGCTGATCGCCGTCTCGGGTGGGTGGCTGGGCTGGCGCGAACTGACGCGGGACGGGCCGCAGGCGGCACCGGCGGCCGTGGCGGCTTCGGCCGCAGAACCGTTGGCCGACGGATGGCTGAGACCTGCCGCGGCGGCTGCAGCGTTGCCGGCCACAAGTGCCGCCTCGGGTGTCGCAAATGGGGCTGCGGAGCCCGGGTCCACAGCGATGGAAATCTGCCGCGTCGGGCGCTTCACAAGGCGGCAGGCCGAGGGCTGGGGTGCCATCGAGAAGCTCCGGATGATGGCCGGCATGTATGCACTCGACCAGCGCAAGGACGCGGCGCTGAGCCAGTTGTCCGCGCGGCTGGCGGCGGGCTCGGACAGCGAGCGGGTGGCGGCGCGGCTGGTGATGGACGATGCCGAGGGGGCGGCGAGCATCGCCGCACGCTCCAGCGACGCGGCGGCCTATCGGCTGGCCCTGCTTCGCTGCCGCAGCCAGAGCGACGCAGCGCCCAGTTGCCGGGCGCTGACGGTGCAGGCCTGGCAGCAACTGGACCCTCAGGACGCACGACCCTGGGCACGGCTGGTGGCCCAGGCCTGGGAGCGCAAGGATGAGGCGGCGGCCGCGCAGGCGGTGGAGGAGATGCTGCAGCGCCGCCCGCGCGGCACCAACAGCCCGTTGCTGGAGTCCCTGTACCAGGCGCAGGATGCCGTGGCGGACGTGGAAGCCCGGGGCCTGTTGGTGATGGAGCTGATCGGCAGGGACTCGTTGCTCTCGCCGTGGGATGGCGTCTTCGTGTTCTCGCGTTATTGCAGCGCTGACCGCTTGAAGGACGCGTCGCTTCGCGCCCGTTGCGAACGGGTGGCGCGCTGGCAGCTGCAGCATGCGACCGATCTGGTGGAAGCCGGGAGCGCCACCGCCATCGCCGACCGCGTTGGGTTGCCGGCGGACCAGCGCCCCTTCACCGGCGAGCAGCTGAGGCGAGGGCAGGAGCGGTTCATGGCGTGGTCCACCCAGCGGCTTGGCATGAGTTGCGCCGAGCTCCAGCACACCTCGGAATGGATGGTGCAGCGCGTGCAATTGGGCGAACTGAAGATGGCGCTGCAGGCCGCGGCCGACCGTTGATCTGGCCCGTATGCTGTGGCCATGATCGTGCAGTTACGTCGCCGCCTGTGGGCTGGGGTGATCGTCGTCGGCTTGCTGGCCACCGTGGGCGGTTGGTGGAGTCGGGAGTTTGCTGCGCCTCATGGTGAGACCCCGACTGCCGTGGCCGGCGTGCCGCGAGCCGTCGCCGCAGCGATGGACGCCAGGCCGACCGCCGGAAGGCTTGCCACGCCGGTGTCTGCCGTGGTGGCGTTGAGCGCCGCTCCCGAGCCCTCCCTGGCGCCGGCTCAGGAGCGGGCCCGCGCCGAGCTGAAGCAGCGCATGCAGGCGGACTGGTGCGGGTTCGGGCTTGCCGAGAAGAGCCGGCAGATTGAGGCTGTCTTCGAGAAGGCGAGTGCCGGTGGGCGGCCCATTGGCGTGGATGTGATCGCCGAGGTGAACCGCACGCCGGCTGCAGAAGTGACGGACGAGGCGGTTGCGCAAGTGCGCCAACGCTGGGTGGCGGCTCTGCAGCGGCGCGGCGACCCGCGCTCGCTGGCTGTGGCGGAGTACCTGGGCGGCAGCGATGGCGACGTGTCCCGGGCTTCGGCGCGCTTGCAGGCGCTGGCGCGCAGCGCCACCGACCCCATGGTGACCGCGCTGGCGCTGCAGCGGCCCTGCTCGCCGGGCTGCGGCAATGTCGATCGGGCGCAATGGTCGCGGCTGGAGCCAGCCAATCTGCAGGCTTGGCTGACGCTGCTGGGCGATGCGCGCACGCGCCACACGCAGGAGGCTTATGTGCTGGAGCGCATCGCCAGCGAGGCACGCTATTCGCGCACCTACGAACGCGAGTTCAAGGTCTTGCTGCTGGAACTGCCGCAGACGGAGTCGCCCGGGCTGGTGCAGGAGGCAGAACTGCAGCTCATCGTCGGCACTGCCTCGGCATGGCCCCTTGCCAGCCTTCGGCCCGCGATGGAGTTCTGCCGTGCGAAGGCTGCGGAGCCGGCGAGTCAGCATCTGTGCCTGGCTGTGGCCGAACTGATGTGGCAGGGGGACAACCTGGTCGATCGCAGCCTGGCCCTGGCGCTGGTGCGGCAGCTGTTGCCTGCGCGGGCCGGGTTGCGGGCCCAATGGGAGCCTCGTGCGCGTGTGGCTGAGGCTGTGCGGCATTGGGCTGAGTCCAACGTGGCGCCTTGGCTGTCTGAGGTGGGGGCGGAGGCGTCTTCTTGTGGCTGGCAGGCGGGCATTCGCCGTGAGCTGCAGGTGCGCGCCGCGCAGGGGGAGTGGGGGCAGCTGCAGGCCGATATGCAGGCCGCACGGGCGGACGAGGCCAGCCTGTCCGCGAAGTGGCGCCAGGGCGCGGGCCGCGGTCTGCTGGATCCGCTGCCGTCGGCGCGCCCGGCGTCTTCGGGGCGTTGAAGCTCAGTCGGTCGTGAAGGCCTCGGCCTGGTGGCGATGCAGCGCTTCCAGCAGTAGCGGGTTGACACGCGCCGCGTCCGAGATGGGCGCCAGGTGGCCGGCGCCTTCCAGCGCTGCCAGTTGCGCGTGTGGCAGGCGGGCTGCGAGCGTCTGCGCCACGCGGCGGGCGCTGGCGCGCGTGGCGCCGCCGCAGATCAGCTGCACCGGCATCTGCAGCGTGGCGAGCTGGGCGTCGCTCCAGCGCGCCGCGCTCAAGGCCTCGAAGTGGCGGCGTATGGTGGGCATGGGCTCGGCCAGACGGGCGCGCTGCCCTTCGTCCAGCTCGGGCCACACGTCTCGGCCTTGCCAGTAGCCGACGAAGCCGCGAGCGGCGCCGTCCAGGTCGCCGCGGTCCAGCGCTGCGGCGACGGCCGCCGCCACCTGCTGGGCTTCCTGCCATTCGGGCAGGTCCTCGCCCAGCGCGGGCAGCAGGCCGAAGGCGACCGGCTCGTACAGCGTCAGCGAGCGCACGCGCTGCGGCTGCTGCAGCGCGAGCTGCAGCGACACGGCGCCGCCGTAGCTGTGGCCCACGAGGTGGAAGGCTTGGGCGGGCGGCAAGTCCAGCCCGGCCAGTACGCCGTCGGCCTCGAAGGACAGGCGGCTGGCCACGCCGTCCGGCCAGCCGGCACGGCCGCCGTGGCCCAGCAGGTCGGGTGTGTGCCAGCGCCAGGCCAGGCCGGCGTCGGCGGCGTCTGCGAGCAGCCGGCGCCATTGCTTGCCGCCTGCGCCGCTGGAGTGCAGGCAGACGATGGGCAGGGCGGGGCTGTCGGTCATGGAGGGGCTTTCGTCGTGGCTCGGGCGGCCATCGTAGAACGCGTCAGCCGGTGAGGCCGCCCTCGGCGATGACGCGGTTGCGGCCCTGGGCCTTGGCGCGGTAGAGGGCCGCGTCGGCGGCGGCGAAGACCTGCTCCAGCGGGCGTTCGCCGTTGTCCATCGCGGCGACGCCGAAGCTGGCCGTCACGCGCAGGCCGTCGCCGAAGTCATGGCCGGCCACGAGGGCGCGCAGCTTCTCGGCAATGGCCTGCGCCTGCGGCAACTGGGTGTCGCGGCAGACCAGCAGGAATTCCTCGCCGCCCCAGCGGCCCAGCAGATCCTGGGCGCGCACATGGCTGCGCACCAGCGCGGCCAGGCCGGCCAGCACGCGGTCACCGGCCTGGTGGCCGTGGCTGTCGTTGACGGCCTTGAAATGATCGATGTCGATGAGCACCAGGCCCAGCGGGTGCTGGTGGCGGCGCCAGTCGGCCAGAGCCTGCTGCAGCACGTCCTCCAGTCCCTTGCGGTTGAAGGCGCCGGTGAGCGCATCGGTGGTGGCCATCTGCACCAGCTGTTCGCTGCGGGCGTTGAGCACTTGGTTGATCTCGTGCAGCTCCTGCGACTGCTGGCGTTGCTTGCGCACCATGGTCTGCAGCCGGACCAGGCGCAGCAGCAGGTAGAGCAGCGCCAGCCCCAGCCAGATGCTCATGATGATGAGATACCAGCGTTCGGTGGACAGGCGCTGCACGTCGTACTCCACCTTGTGCAGCACGAAGCGGTACTCGCCCAGCGGCGCCTCGGTGCCGGTGGTGATTTCGAGCGTGACGATGTTGTCGAATTCGGGCCGCCCCAGGTGCGGCGCGACGTGGAACTGCTGCATCCACCAGTTGGCGACGACGAAGTTGCGCAGGTCCACTTCGATCATGCCGCCCTGGATGGACTGGGCGTTGATCTCGATGTGGTTGTACTTGGCGGATTCGTTCTCGGCTTGCGGGATGCCGTAGGCCGGGCTGGCGTTGCGCAACTGGATCTTCAGCGTGCCGGCGGGGCCCTGGTAGTCCAGCCACAGCCGCATGCGGCGCACTTCGCTGAGGTCCACGCCTTTGACGAGCTGCGGGTCGAAGCGCAGCGCGATGCCGCAGTAGGGGTAGCGGTAGCGCGCCTGCAGCGTGCACAGCAGCTCGAAACCTTGGGCAGGACCGCGCCTGACTTGGCTGTTGCCGCCGTTGCGCTGGTCGGACATCGGCTCCGTGAGGAAGGGCGCGTCGGGCGCGATGACCCGGACCTGCCGCAGCAGCGCGTCGGAGAACTGCACCGCGGCCACGCTGAGCAGCATCAACAGCAGCAGGCTGTATTCAAAACGCCACTTGAACCCCATGCGGGGACTCTAGCGCGCACCCCTGCACGGGGATGCGCGCCGCGGCGCCAAGTGAGCATTGCTGACGCCCGGAATTACCCGGTGTTGCGCAGGCCGGCGGCGATGCCGTTGATGGACAGGTGGATGCCGCGCTGCACGCGCTCCATGGCGGGGTCGTCCTTCTCGATGCGGCGGTAGCGGCGCATCAGCTCGACCTGCAGGTGGTTCAGCGGGTCGATGTAGGGGAAGCGGTGCTCGATGGAGCGCGCCAGCGACGGGTTGGCCGCCAGGCGCTTGGCGTCGCCGGTGATGAGGTTGAGCATGGCCTGGGTCAGCTCGAACTCTTCCTTGATGGCGGCAAAGATGCGCTTGCCCAGCTTCTTGTCCTCGACCAGCTCCACGTAGCGTTCGGCCAGCGCCAGGTCGGTCTTGGCCAGCACCATGTCCAGGTTGGACAGCAGCGCGCGGAAGAAGGGCCAGCCCTTCAGCATGCGCTTGAGCAGCGCGAGGTTCTTGGCGCGCTGGGCGGGTTCTTCGCCGAGGAAGGCTTCCACGCCGGAGCCGAAGCCGCACCAGCCGGGCAGGGCCACGCGGGCCTGGCCCCAGGAGAAGCCCCAGGGGATGGCGCGCAGGTCCTCGATGGCGCGGGTGGCCTTGCGCGAGGCCGGGCGCGAGCCGATGTTCAGCTCGGCGATCTCGCGGATGGGGGTGCTGGCGAAGAAGTAGTCGGCAAAGCCGTTGGTGCCGTAGACCAGCTTGCGGTAGGCCGCGAAGCTGGCGTCCGACAACGCCTGCGCGGCCTGCAGAAAGCTCTTGGGCGCGCTCTGCGTGGGGTGCAGCAGCGTGGCCTCCAGCGTGGCGGCGACCAGCGTCTCCAGGTTGCGCCGACCGATCTCGGGGTGGGCGTACTTGGAGGCGATGACCTCACCCTGCTCGGTCAGGCGGATCTGGCCGTTCACGGTGCCCGGGGGCTGGGCCAGGATGGCCTGGTAGCTGGGGCCGCCGCCGCGGCCCACGGTGCCGCCGCGGCCGTGGAACAGGCGCAGCGTGATGGGGCCGACCTTCTTCAGCTCGTCGAACAGCTCGACCAGCGCGATTTCGGCGCGGTACAGCTCCCAGGACGAGGTGAACATGCCGCCGTCCTTGTTGCTGTCCGAGTAGCCCAGCATGATGTCCTGCTCGCCGCCGCTGCGGTCCACCAGGCCGCGCACGCCGGGCAGGGCGTAGAACTCGCGCATGATCTCCGGCGCGATGCGAAGGTCGCCGATGGTCTCGAACAGCGGCACGATGATGAGGTCGCTGGTCGCGTAGCCGTCCAGCGTGCCGCGCAGCAGGCCGGTTTCCTTCAGCAGCAGGGCCACTTCCAGCAGGTCGCTGACCGATTCGGTGTGGCTGATGATGTAGTGGCGCAGCGCCTCGCGGCCGAAGCGGGCCAGCGCTTCGCGGGCAGCCTCGAAGGTGGCCAGCTCGCCCAGGGTCTTGTCGGTGTAGAGCGCGCCGATGACGCGCAGCGGGCGGGCGTCGCTCAGCAGTTTCAGCAGCAGCGTGCGCTTGGCGGCCTCATCCAGTGCCGCGTAGTCGCCCTCGATGCGGGCCGTGGCCAGCAGCTCGGCCAGCACCAATTCGTGCTGGTCGCTGCTCTGGCGCAGGTCCAGCGTGGCGAGGTGGAAGCCGAACACCTGCACGGCACGGATCAGCGGCGCCAGGCGCGGCGCGATCAGCGCCTCGGCGTGGTGGCTCTTCAGCGAGGCCTCCAGCGTGCGCAGGTCGGCCAGCAGCTCGTCGGGCGAGCCATAGGGGTTCTGCGGCGCGATGGCATGGCGCAGCGCCTCGGTGCCGGTCAGCTCGTGCAGCGTGGCGGCCAGGCGGGCGTACATGCCGGTCAGCGCGCGGCGGTAGGGCTCGTCCAGGCGGTGGGCATTCTGGTCGGGGCTGCGTTCGGCCAGCGCCTGCATCTCGGGCGACACGCCGGTCAGGCGCAGCGAGATGGACAGCTCGGCGCCCAGCTCGTGCATCTCGGTCAGGTAGTGGCGCAGGGCCACCTCGCTCTGGCGCTGCATGGCGCGCTGCAGCGTCACGGCACCCACGTTGGGGTTGCCGTCGCGGTCGCCGCCGATCCAGTGGCCCATGCGCAGGAAGCTGGGCAGCGCCTCGCCGGGCAAATGCTCCTCCAGCTCGGCATAGAGCTTGGGGATCTGGCGCAGGAAGGTCGAGTGGTAGTACGACAGCGCGTTCTCGATCTCGTCGGCCACCGTCAGCTTGGAGTAGCGCAGCATGCGCGTCTGCCACAGCTGCGTGATGCGAGCGCGCAGCAGGCCCTCGGCCTCGCGGCGCTCGCGGTCGGTGGCGGCGCGGTCGAGCGCTTCCAGCAGGCCGGCGACGGCGCGCTCGGCGTCCAGGATGCTCTTGCGCTGGACCTCGGTGGGGTGGGCGGTCAGCACCGGCGAGATGAAGCCGCGGCGCAGCACCTCGGCGATTTCGGTCGGGCGGATGCCGGCTTCGTGCAGATGCTCCAGACAGTAGGCCAGCGAGCCGGGCTGCAGGCTGCCGGCGCGCTCGTGCACGTCGCGGCGGCGGATGTGATGCCGGTCCTCGGCGATGTTGGCCAGGTGGGAGAAATAGCTGAATGCGCGGATGACGCTGACGGCCTGGTCGCCCGAGAGGCTCTTCAGCAGCTTGTCGAAGCGCTTGCCCGCTTCCTTGTCATGCTTGTGACGGTAGGCCACCGACAGCTGGCGAATGCGCTCCACCAGTTCATACGCTTCGCGCCCCTCCTGCTCGCGGATGACGTCGCCAAGGATGCGGCCGAGCAACCGGATATCGGCTACCAACGGCTCGTTTTTGTCGGCTTTCTTGTCGATCTCAGGGCGAGACGGGGCGGATCGTGCAGGCATGGCGGGGCGTCCGGAAAATGGGCTGAATCAAAAAGGTAACGAAGTTACCTAAATATGACTCTAGCAGTTTCTCTGTCAAATGGGCCGCTGCCGATGCGGGCCTGCAAGCCCGTTGTTGTCGCGCATCCACGGCGTGGAACGGCCCGTTTCGCCACTGCCAGAAGGCCCGCGTGGCAGGGCATCCGCACCGTCTTCGGGGTGGGCGAAGCTGGCATTGCGCACTTACAAGGGAGGTGGAGAGGCGCCGGTGCGGCGGCGCAAGAGTTGGCGCCGTGGCGGGTGAGCCCCCTCGGCGCTGCGCCGAGGGGCTGGCCCGGCTGCCGCATGGGCCTGCAGGCGCATCCGCAGCAGAGCCGGTTCTGTAGCGCGCAGGCACCACGCCGGGTAAACCAGACTGTCGGCGCAATTGAATGCCGGGAGTGAATGGGATATCGTAGACAACGTTGTCTATTTCGGATGCCGACGTTTGTCGTAATCCCGGTATTGCTGACTGGGAGCGATAACAATTGCTTGCGTCATAACTGGTTCTTCCATGTCTCCCATTGGAGGGCGGTCGTGCTGAGTGTTGGGCATTTCATGGTTGTTGTGGAATGCGGACAGCGTTAGCCAGACTCGCGTAAACCCCATGATGGGCTGCTTGGGTGAGTCAATAAAGTACAGCAAGCGCTTGAACCAAGGCACTGTTGCGCGAGCAATTTGGTAACGCTAACAAGCGCTGGCATCCGCGGGCTACAAAGTCGTCGTGAAGTCGGCCCGGTTCGGGTCGTTAAAGCAAAGCAAGGAGACAAATGAAACACCCTCAGAGTTCCAAGATGCGGGCGCAGACGCAGCGGGCGCGGTTGAAGCCGGTAGCCTGGGCGTCGTCGGTCGCGTTGCTCGCCGGCGCCGCTGCGGTGCAAGCCCAGCAGGCGCCTGCCGCTCCCACCACTGCAGCGCTGGAGACTGTCGTCGTCACGGGTATTCGCAAGTCGCTTGACAGCGCTGTCACCTTGAAGCGCGAGTCCCGCGGCTTGGTGGATGGCATCGTGGCCGAAGACATCGGCAAGTTTCCCGACACCAACCTGGCCGAGTCGATGCAGCGCATCGCCGGCGTGTCCATCGACCGCTCGCCCAGCGGCGAGGGCTCCAGGGTCACGGTCCGCGGCGTCGGCCCCGACTTCAATCTGGTGTTGCTGAACGGCCGCCAGATGCCGACGGCCTTCATCAACCGCCTGAACCAGGGTGCCAGCGGCTCGCGAGCCTTCGATTTCGCCAACCTGTCGTCCGACTCGATCTCGGCACTGGAGGTCTACAAGACCGGTCGCGCCGAGTCGCCCACGGGCGGCATCGGTGCCACCATCAACGTCAAGACGGCCCGTCCGCTGGACCTGCGCGAGCGCGTCGCCAGCATCGGTGTCAAGGTCAACCACGACGCCTCCAACAACCGTCTGCCCGAGTCCTTCAAGGGCGACAAGGCCACGCCGGAAATCTCCGGCATCTACAGCGACACCTTCGGCAACCGCACGCTGGGCATTGCCATCAGCGGCAGCTATTCCAAGCGTGACTCGGGCTCCAACGAGGCCTACACGCAGGGCGGCTGGCTGACCTCGACGCCGAGCTCCAACGACTGGGGAACGGTGCCGCAAGCCCAGCGTCCGAACGGCCTGTATTCCACGTCGGTGGACATGCGCTACTCGCTGACCGCGCTGGAGCGCGAGCGCCTCAACGGCCAGGTCACACTGCAGTTCGCGCCCACCAAGGACCTGAAGTTCACCGTCGACCACACCGTCGCGACGAACACCATCAACGCCAAGAACGCCGAGCTGTCGAGCTGGTTCAACTTCCAGTTCGGCCCGACGACCTTCACCGGCGGTCCGGTGGCTT
This sequence comes from uncultured Roseateles sp., assembly GCA_946480605.1. Next base: position 10,184 of record CAMLKW010000052.1, read on the forward strand.
CGCCGCTGGTCCAGACGTCCACCTGGGCGACTCCGGACCACGACCTCGCCATCAACACCGGCGTGTTCGGCCAGAAGGCCAAGTTGAATTCCACCGGCTTCAACTCCGAGTGGAAGATCAGCGACGCGCTGAAGATCGACGTCGACGTCCATCACTCCAACGCCAAGACCAGCCCGAACAGCCCTTATGGCACCTACTCGGTCATGGACCTGGGCCTGTTCAACCAGGGCAATGCCGTCGCGTACTACGACAAGGACTTCCCCATCCTGAGCCTGCCGACCAGCGGCACGCTGGGCACGCCCAACAACGGCAAGCTCGACCCCACCAAGCTGCAACTGACGGGTTCGCAGTTCGTCAACAACATGAGCGACCAGACGGTCGACCAGTTCCAGACGCGCGGTAGCTGGCGCATGGACACCGACAACAAGTTCATCGCGGGTCTCGGTTTCACCAAGACGAAGAACCGTGCCGCCAACCGCAACAACCAGCATGACGACTGGGGTGGCGTGGGTGTGCGCGGCACGCAGGGCGACTACAACAACGTCAAGGTCTACACCGAGAACCTGCAGAAGTTCTTCGGTCAGATCCCTGGCAGCGACGATCCGCGCCAGTTCCAGAACTACTACATCGCCGACTTCGACAGCCTGCGTGCAGCGTCCATCGCGGCCATCATGAAGGAGCGTGGCTACAGCAAGGCGCAGGCCGAGGCTTATTTCTCGACCTCACCCGACTACTCGCTGGGCAACGACTGGCGCACGACCGAGAAGTCCACCAGCGCCTTCGGCCAGTGGGACCACTCGTTCGACACCGCCATCCCGATGAACCTGTCGGTGGGCCTGCGCTACGAGAGCACCAAGGTGGACTCGTCCTCGCAGGTCGTCACCCGCACGGGCACGAGCTGGGGGACGCAGAACGAGGTTGCCCTCAACTCCGGCAGCACGACGTTCGGCAGCAAGTCCGGCAAGTACAACTACTGGCTGCCCAGCATCGACTGGGATGCCGACCTGGCGGATAACATCAAGGTGCGCGCCAGCTATGGCGAGAACATCGGGCGTCCGGGCTGGGACACCTTGCTCGGCGGCGTGAACTTCAACTCGCCGGCCAACGCAGGCGGCGGCACCGGCAGCACGGGCGACCCGACGCTGAAGCCGCTGAAGTCCAAGAACCTCGACTTCTCCGCCGAGTGGTACTACGCCAAGTCCAGCTATGCGGCACTGGGCCTGTTCTACAAGAAGGTGAGCAACTTCATCGGCACGTCGACCTACGACACCACGGTGCCGGGCCTGACGACGCCGATCGGCGGCGCCTACTACCGCGCCGGTGCGGCCGCCTGCGGCGCCAATGCCACGCCGCTGTGCATCCGCAACTACATCTTCAACAACTTCAGTGGTCAGCCCGGCGTGACCCGCACCGGCGTGAGTGACTCGGGCGAAATCCTGGGCACCATCGCCGGCCTGCCGACAGATCCGCTGCTGAACTTCCGGGTCACCCGTCCCTCGAACGAGGCCGGTGACAACATCAAGGGCATCGAGCTGAACTTCCAGCACATGTTCGGCAACAGCGGCTTTGGCGTGTCGGGCAACTACACGATGGTGAAGACCGGCCTGGAGTACGACAACACCAACATCACCACGCCGCAGCGCGCGCTGCTGGGCGTCAGTGATTCGGCCAACCTGGTGGGTTTCTATGAAGACAACACCTGGTCGGTTCGTGGTGCGTACAACTGGCGCGGCTCCTTCCTGGCCCAGCGTTTCGACGGCCGCGGCAACAACCCGGTCTACACGGAAGCCTACGGTCAGGTCGACATGTCCATCGGCTACAAGATCGGCAAGAACCTGACGGTTCAGGCCGACTTGCTGAACCTGAACGATGGCTACATCCGCCAGCATGGCCGTGCCAAGGAGCAACTGGTCTCGGCCATCCAGACCGGCCGCCGCTACCTGATCGGTGCTCGCTATCGCTTCTGAGCGATGAGCCCGGCCGCCCGGTGACGCCACCCTGGGGGTGGCCAGCCGGGCGGCGTTTGTTGGCCGAGGCGGGCGTGCAGACGCTCGCCTCGGCCAAGTTGCTTTGCAGAATGCTCGGGCCTTGCGGCAGCCGACGGCCCGCACGGCCCATACTTCCCGAGGATGGATTCCGAGTTGACGACGGCCGTTCGACGCATCGTGGTGCTGGGTGGTGGCTCGGCCGGCTGGCTGACGGCCGCGACCCTGGCCGCCGAACATGGCGGTGATGCCGCCGATGCCTTGCAGATCACGCTGATCGAGTCGCCCGATGTGCCGGCCATCGGCGTGGGCGAGGGTACCTGGCCCACCATGCGGGCCACGCTGCACCGCATCGGCCTCAGCGAGGTCGATCTCATCCGCGAATGCGATGCCGCCTTCAAACAGGGCTCCTGCTTCGACGGCTGGCTGCATGGCGGTCCCGGCGACCGTTACTACCATCCCTTCTCCCTGCCGCATGGCTTCGGCGAGGTCGACCTGGCGGGTGCCTGGGCGCAGCGCGGCGGCGAGCCGGCCTTCGCCGAATGCGTGGGGCCGCAGCCGCATCTGTGCGAGGCCCATCTCGCGCCCAAGCAGACGACGACCCCCGACTTCGGCGCCGTCATGAACTACGGCTACCACTTCGACGCCGTCAAGCTGGGCCATCTGCTGCGTCGGCATGCGACCCAGGTGCTGGGCGTGCGCCACGTGGTGGCCCACTTCACGGCCGTGCGCTCGCACGAGAACGGCGACATCGCCGCGCTGACCACCCGCGAGCACGGCGACATCGAAGGCGACCTCTTCATCGACTGCTCGGGCCTGGCCTGCTTGCTGCTGGGCGGCCACTACGGCATCCCCTTCCATTCGCAGCAGGGCGTGCTCTTCAACGACAGCGCGCTGGCCGTGCAGGTGCCGCATGCCGATGCGCAATCGCCGCTGGCGTCGGCGACCATCGCCACCGCCCATGTCCAGGGCTGGACCTGGGACATCGCGCTGCCCACGCGGCGCGGCGTCGGCCTGGTCTATTCCAGCAGCCACACCGATGACGCAGCGGCCGAGCGCACGCTGCTGGCCCATCTTCAACGCAGCGGCGCGCCCGCCGTGGAGGCCCAGCCGCGGCGCATCCGCTTCAGCCCCGGCTACCGCGAGCGCTTCTGGCACCGCAACTGCGTGGCCGTGGGCCTGGCGGCGGGCTTCATCGAGCCGCTGGAGGCATCGGCGCTGGCGCTGGTCGAGCTGTCGGCCGCCTTCATCCGCGACGAGATGCCCGTCAGCCGCGCCGACGTGGACCTGGTCGGCCGGCGCTTCAACGAGGCCTTCGCCTACCGCTGGTCGCGCATCATCGAATTCCTGAAGCTGCACTACGTGCTCAGCCGGCGCGACGATTCGGACTACTGGCGCGACCACCGGCGCGCCGACAGCCAGCCCGATTCGCTGCGCGACCTGCTGCAGTTGTGGGCCCATCGCGCGCCGTCGCGCAACGACTTCTACCGCGCCGAAGAGGTCTTCCCCGCGGCGAGCTACCAGTACGTGCTCTACGGCATGAAGTTCCAGCCCGCCCTGCGCGCGCTGCGCCCGGGGCGGCTGGCCGCGGCCGAAGCGCGCATGAAGGACGTGACGACAATCACCAAGCGGATGCTCGGCGCCCTGCCGCGCCACCGCGACCTCATCCAACACCTACGCACGCACGGCATGCCCGCCGCGTGACGCCCTGACCGACTCTCATGCTGCAACTGCTCAACAACATCCAGCACAAGGACCTGCGCATCGTCACCGAACGGGGCGCGCGATGGGGCGACGACGTGATGTCGGCGCCTGTCACGCCGGACGAGTTCCGCAAGCTGCAGGCCCATTACCCCATCGTCTTCCAGCCCGACGGCCAGGGCAGCTACCTGCCGGTCGTGCTGTTTGGCCTGCAGCAGGGGCAGAACCTGTTCCTGACCGACGCCGGCTGGGACGCCGACTACCTGCCGCTGTCCATGCAGCGCATGTGTTTCTCCATCGGCCTCTCGGACACGGAGCTGCGCATGGTGGTGGACATGGCCAGCCCGCGCATCAGCCACGGTGCCGAAGGCGAGGCCGTATTCCTGCCGCACGGCGGCATGACCGAGTTCATCGAGAACGCCAACTCGGTGCTGCACACCTTGCATCAGGGCCTGCAGGCCATGCCCGAGTTCATACAGACGCTGACGGCGCACGAGCTGCTGGAGCCCTTCGTGCTGGACGTCGAGCGCCCCGACGGCTCGCGCGGCCAGCTGACGGGCTTCCACATCATCCATGAGGAGCGCCTGGCCGGGCTGGACGCCGCCACCGTGGGCCTGCTGCACCAGGCCGACTACCTGCAGCCGATTTACATGGCCATCGCCTCGCTGTCCAACTTCACGAAGCTGATCCGCCGCCACCTCGACCGCGGCGGGTGACGGCCATGCGCGAGCGCAGCGACGTCAGCGCGCAGGCGCTACCGGCCGAGCTGCTGCAGTCCGGCCATCCGGTGCTGCTGCGCGGCCTGGTCGCGCACTGGCCGCTGGTGCAGGCGGCTCGGCGCTCTGACGCGGCCTTCTGCGACTACCTGCGCGGCTTCGGCGGCGACACGCGCGTGGGCCTGTGGCGCGGCGCACCGGACATCGCCGGGCGCTTCTTCTACAACGACGACTTCAGCGGCTTCAACTTCCGCCGCGAGATCGGTCACTGCGGCGCGCTGCTGGACGAGCTACTGGCCCAGGTGCCCGACGCCCTCTACCTGGGTTCGACCGAGGTGGATGGCTCCTTCCCCGGCCTGCGCGAGGCCAACCCGCTGCCCGCGCTGCAGGTCTTCGATCCGCTGGTGAACCTCTGGCTGGGCAACCGTACCCGCGTCGCCACTCATTTCGACCTGGCCGACAACATCGCCTGCGTCGTCTCCGGTCGGCGCCGCTTCACGCTGTTCCCGCCGGAGCAGGTCGGCAACCTCTACATCGGTCCGCTGGACCTCACGCCGGCCGGCCAGCCGGTCAGCCTGGTCGACCCGGCCGCGCCCGACCTGCAGCGCTTCCCGCGTTTCGCCGAGGCCCAGCGGCACGCGCAGGTCGTCGAGCTGGAACCGGGCGACGCGATCTTCATCCCCAGCCAGTGGTGGCATGCGGTCGAGGGGCTGGAGCCCATCAACGCGCTGGTCAACCTGTGGTGGCGGCAGTCGCCCGCCTACATGGACTCGCCGCTGCCCACGCTGATGCTGGCGCTGCTGACGCTGCGCGACCTGCCGCCGCACCAGCGCGACGCCTGGCGGGCGCTGTTCGACCACTACGTCTTCGACGCCGACGCGCAGACCGCGGCCCACCTCCCGCCCGCGGCCCGCGGCGTGCTCGCGCCGATGAACGACGCCAGCGCCCGCCAGATCCGCAGCCTGCTGCTGAACCGACTCAACCGATGAGCCTGCCCATGACGCCTCAACCCCAACCCGTCCGCCGTGTCGTCATCTGCGGCGGCGGCACCGCCGGCTGGATGGTCGCCGCCGGCCTGTCCAAATGCCTGGGCAAGCAGATCGACATCCGCCTGGTCGAGTCCGAGGAGATCGGTACCGTGGGCGTCGGCGAGGCCACCATCCCGACGCTGCACTTCCTGCACGACGTGCTGGACCTGGACGAGAAGGAGTTCATCCAGGCCACGCAGGCCACCTTCAAGCTCGGCATCAACTTCGAGAACTGGCGCAATGTCGGCCGCGACTACTTCCACTCCTTCGGCAAGACCGGCAAGAGCCACTGGACGGCCGGCTTCCAGCACTTCTGGCTGGAAGGCCGCCGGCGCGGCCTGGCCAGCGACTACGGTGACTACTGCCTGGAGCTGCGGGCCGGCCTGGACAACCGCTTCGCGCTGCTGCCCGACAACGGCATCAACTACGCCTACCACTTCGACGCCACGCTGTACGGCCAGTACCTGCGCCGCTTCTCCGAGGCGCTGGGCGTGCAGCGCGTCGAGGGCAAGATCGTCAAGGTCCACACCGACGCGGCCAGCGGCGACGTCACCGGTCTGCAGCTGGAGCGCGGCGAGCTGATCGAGGGCGACCTCTTCGTCGACTGCTCCGGCATGCGCTCGCTGCTGCTGGGCGAGACCCTGGGCGTGCCCTACGAGAGCTGGTCGCACTGGCTGCCCTGCGACCGCGCGTTGGCCGTGCAGACCACGTCGGTCGGCGAGCCCGTGCCCTACACCCGCTCCATCGCCCACCCCTGGGGCTGGCAATGGCGCATCCCGCTGCAGCACCGTGTCGGCAACGGCGTCGTGTTCAGCAGCCGGCATGTCAGCGACGACGAGGCCAAGGCCGCGCTGCTGGCCAACGTGCAGGGCGAGGTGCTGCGCGAGCCGCGCGTCATCAAGTTCACGCCGGGCCAGCGCGAGGTGGTCTGGAAGAACAACGTCGTCGCCATCGGCCTGGCCAGCGGCTTCCTGGAGCCGCTGGAGTCCACCAGCATCCACCTGATCCAGAAGGGCCTGCTGCGCCTGGTCGAGATGTTCCCCGCCAACGGCGTGCGCCAGAGCGACATCGACGAGTACAACCGCCAGGCCCGCGAGCAGATCGAGGTCATCCGCGACTTCATCATCCTGCACTACCACGTCACCGACCGAACCGACACCGCCTTCTGGCGAGCCTGCCGCGACATGGAGGTGCCGCCGCTGTTGAAGCACCGCATCCAGCACTTCCGCGACACGGCGCGCATCATGCTGGACCTGGGCGAGCTGTTCCAGGAGAACTCCTGGGTGCAGGTCATGATGGGGCAGGGCATCCAGCCCGCAGGGCATCACCCCATCACGCGCAACATGGATGACCGCGCGCTGGCCGACTTCCTCGGCGACATCCGCAAGGACGTGGCGCGCACGATGATGAAGCTGCCCCGGCACCAGCAGTTCATCAGCCAGTTCTGCCCCGCGCCCAAGGTGGAGGCGGCCGCCCCGAAGCCCGTGATGGCCGGGCCGGCGCTGCGCATCAACCCGCAGGCGCGCATTGAGACGGTGCAGCTGGCCGACGGCGCCAAGGTCTTCGTCGTCGACGACTTCGCGCAGGACCCCGAGTCGCTCGTCGCGCTGGCGGCCTCCGTGAACGGCCAGTTCGCGCCGCTGGCCGGCCATCCCTATCCCGGCCCGCAACTGGACCTGCCCGACAGCATGGCCGCCGACCTGGACAGCTTTTTCCGCCGGCACCTGAGCCAGCCGCTGCGCACCGGTGCGCCGCTGGGCATGTATGGCCGCTTCGCGCGCGTCGCGCAGGACGCGGCCACGCTGGACGCCCGTCAGCGCATCTGCCACCGCGACGACTCCGCGCTGCAGGTCGGCGAGATGATCTCGGCCTCCGTGCACTACCTGTTCAAGGACGAGCGGCTGGGCGGCACCGTGTTCTTCCGCTCGCTGATGAGCGAGGCCGACACGCAGCAGTTCCGGCGCGACGCCAACACGCTGGACGCCAGCGCCTTCGGCGACAAGTACGGCATCGCGCCCGGCTACATGACCGAGAGCAACCGCTACTTCGAGGTCATCGGCCGCGTGCCCGCCAGATGGAACCGCGCCATCTTCTACGACGGCGGCATCTTCCACACCGGCGACATCCAGTGGCAGGCCAACCGCGATGCCTACCAGGCCGGCCCGGGCCGCCTGACCATCAACGCCTTCTTCAAGAGCCGCCAGCCCTGAGGCCGGCATGGTGGCCTCGATAATCGAGGGCATGACCACCCCCATCACCATCGCCACGCGGGAGAGCCGCCTGGCGCTGTGGCAGGCCGAGCACGTGCAGGCCCGCCTCGTCAACGAGCTGGGCCTGACGGCCACGCTGCTGGGCATGACCACCCGCGGCGACCAGATCCTCGACCGCACGCTGTCCAAGATCGGCGGCAAGGGCCTGTTCGTGAAGGAGCTCGAAGCCGCGCTGGCCGAAGGCCGCGCGCAGCTGGCCGTGCATTCGCTGAAGGACGTGCCCATGGAGCTGCCCGAGGGCTTCGCGCTCGCGGCCGTGCTGGAGCGCGAAGACCCGCGCGACGCCTTCGTATCCAACGACTACGCCTCGCTGGCCGAGCTGCCGCAGGGCGCCGTGGTGGGCAGCTCCAGCCTGCGCCGCGTCACTCAACTGCTGGCGCTGCGGCCCGACCTGCGTGTGGAGCCGCTGCGCGGCAACCTCGACACGCGGCTGCGCAAGCTGGACGAGGGCGGCTACCACGCCATCGTGCTTGCAGCCGCGGGGCTGAAGCGTCTGGGCTTGGCCTCCCGCATCCGCGGCCATTTCGAGATCGACCAGATGCTGCCCTGCGCCGGGCAGGGTGCGCTGGGCATCGAGATCCGCGCCGACGATGCGGTGCTGGCCGCGGCGCTGGCCCGGCTGGCCCACACGCCCACGCTGCTGGCCTGCGAGGCCGAGCGCGCCGTGTCGCGCGCGCTGGGCGGCAGCTGCAGCCTGCCGCTGGCCGCGCACGCGCGCTGGCAGGGCGGCACGCTGCGCCTGGACGCTGCGCTGGGCCACGCCGAAGCTCACACCTCGCCGCTGCTGCGTGCCGGCGTGGCGGCCGAGGTCGGCGACATGGCCGCCGCCCGCGCGCTGGGCCAGCAGGCTGCCGCGCGGCTGCGCGAGCTGGGCGCCGGGGCCTACCTGCCGGGATGACCGCGCCCACGCTGGTCCTGACCCGCCCGCGGCCGCAGTGCGGCGCCTGGCTGTCACGGCTGGCGGCGCTGGGCCAGCCGGCCGTGGCGCTGCCCCTCATCGAGATCCTGCCCGCCCGCGACCCCGGCCCCGTGCAGGCGGCCTGGCTGGCGCTGCCGTCGGTGGACCTGGCCGTCTTCGTCAGCCCCAACGCGGTGCAGCAGTTCTTCGCGTTGGCCGGTGGTGCCGGCTGGCCGCCGCAGACGCTGGCGGCCTGCGTGGGCCCAGGCAGTGCCCAGGCGCTGATGGAACACGGCGTGCCGGCGGCGCTCATCGTCCAGCCGGCCGCCGACGCGGCCGGCCTGGACTCCGAGCACCTGTGGCAGCAGCTGCAGCCGCGCCGCGGCTGGGCCGGCGCCCGCGTGCTGCTGCTGCGCGGCGACGGTGGGCGCGAATGGCTGGCCGAGCGGCTAGCGGCGGCCGGCGCCCGCACCGAGGCCGTCACCGTCTACCACCGCAGCGGCCCGCGCTTCGACGCCGCCGAGCAGGCCCTGCTGGCGCAAATCCTGACGCAGCCGCGGAGCTTTGTCTGGCTGTTCAGCAGCGCCGAGGCCGTGGGGCATCTGGCCGACTACCCCGTGGCTGGCCAGCGCGCCATTGCCACCCATGCCCGCATCGCGGATGCGGCCCGCGCCGCCGGCTTCGCGCCTGTGGTTTTGGCGCGACCGGACCCGGAAGCGGTGACCCGGGCGCTGAAAGGCCTCTGACAGAATCGGCCGCACTGTGAGTGAGCCGAATTCCCCCGACACGGCGCTGCCGCCCGCGGCCGAGCCCGCGGCCCCGCCGCCCCCCGCCTCTTCCCCCTTGCCCGCCTGGCTACCCTGGTTGCTGGCGCTGCTGGGCGCGGCCGCGCTGCTGTGCGTGGCGCTGGCCTGGCAGAGCCTGTCGCGCCAGCAATCGCTGGAGCAGGAGCTGGTGCGCCGCCAGGAGGCCAGCCAGGCCCAGGTCACCGAGGCCCGCCTGGCCGCCAAGCAGTCCGGGGAGCTCGTGCGTGACACCGCCGCCAAGGTCTCGCTGCTGGAGGCGCGCCTGGCCGAGGTCGCGCTGCAACGCGGCCAGTTGGAGGAGCTGATCCAGTCCATGTCCCGCTCGCGCGACGAGAACGTCGTCGGCGACATCGAGGCCGCCATCCGCGTGGCCCTGCAGCAGACCCAGATCACCGGCAGCGCCGAACCGCTGGTGGCCACGCTGAAGCAGGCCGACGAGCGCCTGCTGCGCTACAAGCAGCCGCGCATGGAAGGCGTGCGCCGCGCCGTCGCGCGCGACCTGGACCGCGTGCGCGCCGTCGCCGTGGTGGACGTGTCCACGCTGACCATCAAGCTCGACGAGGTCGTGCGCATGGCCGACGAGCTGCCACTGATGTCGGGCGGCGACGTGGCGGTCCGCCCGCGCGAGGAGCGCCCGTCCGAGGTCGCCGCCCGGCAGCGCGAGCAGGCGCTCAAGCTGCAGCGCGAGCAGGCCGCCGCGGCGGCCGACGGCAAGCTGGCGCTGTGGTGGTGGCAGGCGCGCCAGCAGCTGTCCAGCTGGACCGGCCTGGTCTGGGGCGAGGCGCGCACGCTGCTGCGCGTGACTCGCATCGAACATCCCGAGGCCGCGCTGATCTCGCCCGACCAGAGCTTCTTCCTGCGGGAGAACCTCAAGCTGCGCCTGCTCAATGCCCGGCTGGCCTTGCTGAGCCGCCAGTTCGACACCGCACAAAGCGACCTGCGCGACAGCCAGGAGATGCTGAACCGCTACTTCGACATGCGTTCGCGCAAGGTGGCCGGCGTGGCCGAGCTGCTGCGCCAGGTGGGCGGCCAGGCGCGTCAGGTCAGCGTGCCGCGGCCCGACGACACGCTGGCCGCGCTGACCGCAGCCGCAGCGGGGCGCTGAGCATGCGCCTCGTCATCTGGCTGGTCCTGCTGTTCGTCGTCGCCGTCGTCGCGGCGCTGACGCTGGGTTCCAACGACGGCCTCGCCAGCTTCTACTGGGCGGGCTGGCGGCTGGACATCTCGCTCAACCTCTTCCTGCTGCTGCTGGTGGCCAGCTGCTTTGCGCTGGTGACGGCCATCCAGGCCATCGAGGCGCTGACCACGCTGCCCAAGCGTGCTCGCGAATGGCGGCTGGCGCAGCGCGAACGCAGCGCCCAACTGGCCTTGCGGGAGGCACTGGTGGAGTTCTTTGGCGCCCGCTTCAGCCGCGCGCAGAAGGCCGCGCAGAAGGCGCTCAACATCCAGTCCGCCACGCCGGAGTTGGCGGCGGACCAGGCCTTCATGGCGCTGGCCCACCTGCTGGCCGCGGCCAGCGCCCATCGTCTGCAGGACCGGCGACACCGTGACGAGCAACTGAGCCGCGCGCTGGACCTGGCCCGCCGCAGCGGCGGTGCCCGCGCCCACGAGGACGGCGCCCGCCTGCTGGCCGCCGAGTGGGCGCTGGACGACCGTGACGCCGCCCGAGCCCTGGGCCTGCTGGGCGAACTGCCACCCGGCGTCGCCCGCCGCACCCAGGCGCTGCGCCTGCGCCTGCAGGCCTCGCGCCTCGCCCAGCAGCCGCTGGATGCGCTGCGCACGGCGCGCCTGCTGGCCAAGCACCAGGCCTTCTCCAAGGTGGCCGCGCAAGGCCTGTTGCGCACGCTGGCCTTCGAAGCGCTGGACGGCGCCCGCGATGTGGACCAGCTGCGCATGGTCTGGCAGCAGCTGGACTCCGCCGACCGCCGCGACCCGCTGGTCGCCGCTCGCGCTGCCCAGTGCGCCGGACAGCTGGGCGCCCCCGACGACGGCCGCGGCTGGCTGCGCCCCTTCTTCGACGACCTGGCCGAGCAGCAGCCCGACGACCGCGCGGCGCTGGCGCATGCGCTGGTGCCGGTGCTGGCCGGCTGCGGTCCCGACTGGTTGCAGCGCCTGGAGGCGGCGCAGTCCCGCTTCCCGCGGGAACGTGCACTGGCCTATGCGCTGGGGCATGCATTGGCCGAGCGGCAGTTGTGGGGCAAGGCGCGTTTGATGCTTGAGGCCGTGGCCGACGACGTCGCCATGCCCGGTGCCGCACGCCGGCGCAGCTGGCTCAGCCTGGCGGCGCTGGCCGAGCAGGAAGGCGACGACGCGCGACGAGCGCGATGCTACGAAGCAGCCGCGCGGCTGCCTTGAAGGTCCGCGGCTCGTCGGGGCCGCGCAAAATTGCGAAAGTCTTGCTGAGACTTCGGAATTCTGGCTATACTGTGAGGCTTCAGCGGCTGTAGCTCAGTTGGATAGAGTACTTGGCTACGAACCAAGGGGTCGT